>NZ_JBYOJU010000036.1:0-104637 GCF_057798855.1 Cupriavidus sp. 96C5-1
AAATCGAGTAGGGTGAGGGGTCACCCCCTCAGCCCTCTCACACCACCGTACGTGCGGTTCCGCATACGGCGGTTCACAAGCGAGACTGCAGGCGCTGCTGGGTATCAAGCAGCGAGACCAGCCCCATGGCGTCGAAGTAGCGCTTATGGAACGCGGTGTTCATATGACTAGCCCCCGCATTCCACCATGGCCCATGACCATTGCGGGCCGAATGCCACGCGCGATCCTTCGTTAATCCCTGCCGACGCAGCATCACAGTGCGGGTAGCACGTCTCTTGGCCTGCCTCCATAGCAAGCAGCGCAGCCGTCGTCGCACCCACCCGTCCAGCGTCTCCAACACCCCTTTCGCTTCCGTGTATTGGAAGTACCCGATCCACCCGCGCAGCACCGGATTCAGCACTGCAATCGTATGGGCCAGGCTCCCCCCTCGCCCCGGACGCACCAACTCCCGTACCCGGGCCGTTAGCCTGCTTAGGCTTTCCGCCGCGATACGAAGCCGCGGCTGACGCTGCCCTGTCAGGCTGTAACCCAGGAACTTGCGCGCCCAAGGTCGTGCACACGCGCTCTTGCCCTCATTGACCCGCAGCTTCAGCCGCTCCTCCAGGAATGCTGTCATGCCGGCCAACAACTGCTGCCCTGCCGTCTCGCTGCGCACATAGACATTGCAGTCGTCCGCGTAACGACAGAACGCGAGGCCCCGCTTCTCCAGCTCACGGTCCCAATCCGTCAGCAGGATATTCGACAGCAACGGCGACAGCGGCCCGCCTTGCGGCGTGCCTTGCCTCCTTGCCTCGACCATCCCACCACGCATCAGCCCCGCTTCCAGATACCGCCGGATCAGCTTGAGCACCCGGACCTCCTTCACTTGCCGCGCCACCCGCGACATCAGGATGTCGTGGTTGACCCGGTCGAAGAACTTCTCCAGGTCGATGTCCACCACCCAGCGCCGGCCTTCCCGCACATACCGCTGTGCCTGCAAGACCGCCTGCTGAGCGCTGCGCCCCGGCCTGAAGCCGTAGCTCGACTCGGAGAATCCCGGCTCAAAGATCGGTTGGAGAACTTGCAGCAGCGCCTGCTGGATCAGCCGGTCCACCACCGTCGGGATGCCCAGTGTCCTCACCCCGCCCGCAGGCTTGGGGATCTCCACCGCGCGCACCGCCTGCGGGATGTATTGGCCGGTCAACAGCGCCACCTTGACGCTCGGCCAGTGCACCTTCAGCCAGTCGCGCAACGCCGTCACCGCCAGGGCATCCACCCCGGCCGCGCCGCCGTTGCTGACCACCTTCCGGTACGCCAGCCACATGTTGCCCTTCTCGACCACCGCCTCCATCAGCGATGGCGCCCGCGCTTTCGTTTGCCCGACAGCCGCCGTGCCAGCCTCCGCACCCCCATCGGCCCCAGGCAGGTTCCGCCTGCCGTCCTCCGCTGTGGGCTGCACTCGTTCGTGCATTTGGGCTTCGTCGGTAAGCATCGAGGTCTGTCGTCCTAATCGCGCTCGTTCATGTTCGGCCCTTCAGCGCCAACCGCTCGCCTACTATGGCCTCTGCTGACTTCTGCACCGCCATCCCGACGCCTCTCGACGTCGGTAGCACCATGGCAGCGGTGCAGATCTCCCCGGGTATGACGCACTCACCTTCATGCTTATGCCTGTCGGATTTACGCCGCATCGTTCCGTGCAAGTATTGGGCTTCAGCAATTACGGCTACCTCACCCCAATACGGCGCCTCGTATCCGCTTCCTGTTCGTCAGGCCAGCGCTTTGCCTCGGGCTTCCTTCAGACCCCCAGTCGCCCGGGGAACCCTTGCCTCTGGCTAACACTTCCCCTTGCCGGGTGTGTAAGGGACTTGCACCCTCAAGTGAGTGCGCCCTGCCGGGCGCACCGTAAAAAAGCCCGCCCCACTTGCGTGGCGCGGGCCAAGTTTCCGTGTTCTGGAAACGGGTAGACAAGTCATGAAGAGCGCCCCCGCATCTCCATGACAGAACCCATCTTAGCCGTGCGCGCCGTCAGACCACTTGACCCATGTCAAAAGCCCTGCGAGCGGCGGCAGGTATTTATTCGCACGCATTGGATGCCTGGTTTCCGAGGCTTGCGCGGCGCACGAAGGCCAGGCCGGCAATGCCTGCGCGGCCGGTCTCGCGTCATCTCATTGCCTTATCTTTAAAACAAAGCCATCTGCCCCGTCACCAGCGTGGCGAAGTCCTCGTGCAGGAACGGCAGGATGGCTTCCGCCACCGGCTGCAGCTGGCGCGTCAGGTAGTGGTGATAGTCGATCGCCGATTGCCGGGTTTCCAGCGGCTCCGGACCGGCGACGGTCATGACATAGCTGATCCAGCCGCCGTTCTGGTATTGCAGGGGCCGGCCCTGCTGGCGGTTGAATTCATCGGCGGTGCGGGCCGCGCGGACGTGGGGCGGCACATTGCGCTGGTAGTCCTCCAGGTCGCGGCGCAGCCGCTTGCGGTACACCAATTGATCGTCGAACTCCCCCCGCATGGTGCGCTCGACATAGTCGCGCACATAGTCCCGGTATGGCTGCTGCCTGAAAATACGCTGGTAAAGCTCCTGCTGGAAATGCTGGGCCAGCGGCGTCCAGTCGGTGCGCACCGTTTCCAGTCCCTTGTAGACGATCTCGTCGCTGCCGTCGGCCCTGACGATCTGGCCTGCATAGCGCTTCTTGCTGCCCTGCTCGGCGCCGCGGATGGTGGGCATCAGGAAGCGCCGGTAATGCGTCTCGAATTGCAGCTCCAGCGCGCTCTCCAGGCCGAATTCCTGCCGCAGGCGCTGCCGCCACCATTGATTGACATGCTGGACCAGCGCGCGGCCGATGGCAGCAGCCTGTTCCTCCGTATGTGCGCGCTTCAGCCAGACAAAGGTGGAGTCGGTATCGCCGTAGATGACCGCATAGCCCTCGGCTTCGATCAGTTCGCGCGTCTGGCGCATGATGTCATGGCCGCGCATGGTGATCGACGACGCCAGGCGCGGATCGAAGAAGCGGCAGCCGCTCGATCCCAGCACGCCGTAGAACGCATTCATGATGATTTTCAGCGCCTGCGACAGCGGCTTGTTCTGCTGGCGCTTGGCCGCCTCCCGCCCCTGCCAGACCTGCTCGACGATGGCCGGCAGGCAATGCTTGCTGCGCGAGAAACGCGCGCCGCGGAAACCCGGCACCGAATCGCTGTCGCCCGGATGCAGCATCCCCTCCACCAGCCCGACCGGATCGATCAGGAAAGTGCGGATGATGGAGGGATACAGGCTCTTGTAGTCCAGCACCAGCACCGACTCGTACAGCCCGGGCCGGGAGTCCATCACGAAGCCGCCCGGACTAGCCTGCGCCGCCAGTTCGCCGACATTCGGCGCCACGTAGCCCTGGCGGTGCATCAGCGGCAGATAGAGGTGCGTGAAGGCGGCGACCGACCCGCCGCTGCGGTCCGCGGCAAGGCCGGTGACCGTCGCGCGCTCGAGCAGGAAGGTCAGCAGCTCGGTCCTGGCGAAGATCCGGGTCACCAGCTCGCAGTCCTTCAGGTTGTAGCGCGCCAGCGCCGGCTTGTCCTGCGCGAACATGCGGTCGATCTCCGCCATGCGCTGATAGGGGTTGTCGATCGATTTCCCCTCGCCCAGCAGGGTCTGCGCCACGTACTCCAGGCTGAAGGACGGAAAGGTCCAGGTCGCAGACTTCAGCGCCTCGATGCCGTCGATGATCAGGCGGCCGGCGGCGGAGGCAAAGAAATGGTTCTGCTGGAAGCCATGTTCGCGCCATTCCAGCACGCCGCCGCCACGGCCAAGCCGCAGCGGGACCTGGAACCGTTCCGCATGCTCCTGCAGCACGCGCAGATCGAACTGCACCAGGTTCCAGCCGATGATCGCATCGGGGTCGTGCCGGGCAATCCATTGATTCAGCCTCTCCAGCAGCAACTGGCGGCTGTCGCAGTACTCCAGCGCGAAGTCCAGCGCGGGCTCGTCCCCGTTCGCCGTGCCGAGCATATAGACCTGGCGCTGGCCGCAGCCTTCCAGCGCGATGGAGTACAACTCGCCGTGAGCGGTGGTTTCGATATCCAGCGACACCAGCTTCAACGGCGGGCGATAGGCCGGCGCCGGCTTCATCTGGCAGTTGAGCAGCGGGCCGTCGCCATTTGGCTCGCCGCTGAACCAGACCGGCGCGGTGATGAACCGCTCCATCAGGTAGCGTTCCGGGGGGCGGATATCGGCTTCATAGACATTGACGCCCCCTTCCCTCAACAGCTTCTCCAGCTTCATCAGCTGGCGGTGCTGCTGGCAATACAGGCCCAGCACGGGCCGCTGGTGGAAATCGCGCAGGGGCAAGGGGCGCAGTTCGAACTGGCGCTCGCCGCGCAACAGCAGCGCCGCCTGCTCGCTTTGCTCCGCCGGGATAAACGCCACGGAGGGTTGCGGCGCGAGGCGGATATGCCGGGGGCCGGCGTCGCTTGCCAGCCAGAATTCGATCTCCGTGCCCGCCGGCGTATCGCGCCAATGCCGGGTCAGAAGGAAACCCTGTTGAAGTTGAACCACGCTGCTGCCTTGGGAACCTGTTGCTCGTTGTCTGTCGCCTGTCGCTGGCGGCGTTGGGGTATTTTACGTTTGATTAGCCCCACATCGTCATCGCGGCCTCCCCCGCGCAGGATTCCGCGGAAGCCACCCCCTTCGCACGGAATGGCGCCGCGGGTGACTTCCGACAGACTTGATCCGGTTCGGACCATGGCCCCGCTTGCAACTTTGGTGTGCATCAAGGGCGAAGGCACCTTATGATCCTTAACCGGAGGATCGGCCTTTTCGCGATCCCAGGTGCTTAGCAGGCGGCAACAGGCGGTTAACGGTTAACGATTGACGGCGAACAAACAATGAACGACAAGACCCTCGTCCCCTCCCCCGACAACAAGCCCAATCTGGATTACCCATGCGGCGATCCACCCGCGCCGGGCCTGGCGCGCGAAATTACGCCCGGGGTACTGTGGCTGCGCATGCCGATGCCGCTTGGCCTGAACCACATCAACCTGTGGGCGGTGCGCGACGGCGACGGGTGGGCAGCATTCGATTCCGGCCTGCAGACCAGCGAGACCGCCGCGGCCTGGCGCGACCTCTTCGCCGAAGGCGGCGCGTTGGCGCAGGGCGGGCTGACGCGCCTGTTCGTCACCCATATGCACCCCGACCACGTCGGCATGGCCGGCTGGCTGACCCGCAAGTTCGGCTGCCGGCTGTGGATGACGCGGCTGGAATACCTGATGTGCCGGGTGCTGGCCGCCGACACCGGGCGCGAGGCGCCCGCCGACGGCGAGAGCTTCTACCGGCGGGCCGGCTGGACGGAAGAGGCCATCGAAGGCTACCGCGCCCGCTTCGGCGGATTTGGCAAGTTCGTGCATGCCCTGCCGGATAGTTTCCGCCGCCTGCGCGACGGCGAGTTCCTGACCATCGGCGCCCATCAATGGCGCGTGGTGGTCGGCAACGGGCATTCGCCGGAGCATGCCTGTTTCTACAGCCCCGAGTTGAAACTGCTGATCTCGGGCGACCAGGTCCTGCCCCGGATCTCGTCCAATGTCTCCGTCTTCCCGACCGAGCCGGATGCCGATCCCATGGCCGACTGGCTGGCCTCCCTGGGCAAGCTGCGGCGGGAGATCCCCGACGATGTGCTGGTGCTGCCGTCGCATAACGAGCCGTTCCGCGGCCTGCATGCGCGGCTCGAGCACCTGATGCGCAGCCAGCACCAGGCGCTCGACCGCCTGCGCGGCGCACTCGCCGAACCCAGGCGCGCGGTGGATGTGTTCCCGCAACTGTTCTCCCGCCCGATCGGCTCGGAACCCAACCTGCTGGGCATGGCCACCGGCGAAAGCGTGGCGCACCTGAACTACCTGCTGCACCGTGGCGAAGCCGTCATGAAAACCGGCGACGACGGCTGCGCGTGGTACCGCATGCGGTAGACGCCGGCGGCCGGCCGGGCATCACGCCCTCAGGCAGCCAAGCAGGGTCTCGAACGCGGGCCCGATCCGCTCCTCCGGCACGCATGCATAGCCCAGCAGCAAGCCGCGCTGCACGGCGCTGCCGAGAAAATAGCGCGACAGCGGCCTGACCAGGATGCCCCGCCGGCCGGCTTCGTTCGCGATGCCGACGTCGTCCGCGTCGTCGGGCAGGCGCAGCACCAGGTGCAGGCCGGCATTGCTGCCATAGGCATGCAGCGCCCCGGCGCCAAGGTAGCGTTCGATCAGGCTCGCCAGGATGGCGCGGCGGCGGCCGTACAGCAGCCGCATGCGGCGGATGTGGGCGGCATAGTCGCCGGCCCGCATGAACTCGGACACCGTGGCCTGCGTCATCAGGTGCCCGGCCCGGTACAGCTCGGAATGCGCGGTCTGGAAGGCGCTTGCCAGGCTGCGCGGCAGGACCATGTATCCCATGCGCAGCCCGGGGAACAAGGTCTTGCTGAAGGTGCCGATGTAGATCACCGGCGCATCCGGCTCCATGCCTTGCAATGAAGGGATGGGCTGCCCGGAGAAGCGGAATTCGCTGTCGTAGTCGTCTTCCACGATCCAGCTGCCGCGGCGCCTGGCGAACTCCAGCAAGGCGCGCCGGCGCGTCAGGCTCATCACCGCGCCGAGCGGATACTGGTGCGACGGCGTGACGAAGATAAAGCGCGGCGCCGGCCCTGCCGCGCCGCTGCCTTGCGCAGGCAAGGCCAGGCCCTCGTCATCCACCGGCATCGGCACCATGCCGATGCCGCTCACCTGCAGCAGGCTGCGGATACCCCAGTAGCTCGGCTCCTCCACCCACGCCTGCTCGCCCGACATGCCGAGCAGGCGGACCACCAGGTCGATGGCCTGGTGGATGCCTTCGGTGATCAGGACCTGGGAGGCATCGCAGCGCACCGAGCGCGCCACCCGCAGGTGGGTCGCCACGGCCTCGCGCAAGGCGGGCAAGCCGCCGCCGTGGCAATAGCTGAGCCACTCGGGTGGCGGCTGCTGCCACAGGCGCGCCGCGATCTGGGCATAGCGCCGGTGTGGAAAGCGCGTCACGTCGGGCACCCCCGGCATAAACGCACCCCATTGCGACGGGGAAGCCGACGCATTGGCCAGCAGTTCCAGGCCGCGGGGAGACAAGCCCGGCATGGGCTGCGCCTGGACCGCATCGGCCTCGGCCGATACGGCATTGAGGTAGGCCTCCGGCGCGGTCGCCGCGACGAAGGTACCGCTGCCGGTGCGGGCATGGACATAGCCCTCGGCCAGCAACTGCTCATAGGCGAACATCACGGTATTGCGCGATAGCCCAAGCTCGGCGGCCAGGTCGCGCGACGGCGGCAAGCGCGTCGCCGGACCGAGGCTGCCGTCGAGAATCGCCCCCCGAATGCACTCGTAGAGGCTACGGTTCAGCGGCCTGGCGAGGGCCTTGGGGCCTTCGGGGCCAAGACGCTGAAGTAGCAGGTCGCCACAGATGGATCTCAATTGGCACCATCGGATTTGTCAATGCGGTACTGGATTGTAGTGCCAAAGGAGGTTGAAATGCACCCTGCGTCGCCGTGTCACCGGCCGGCGACTCCCGCTACAGCCAGCCCCATGGAGACCTGATGAAGAACCTTGAACTGAACCAGCGCCGCGCCCTTGCCACCCCGCGTGGGGTCGGCGTGATGTGCGATTTCTATGCGGACCGCGCCGAGAACGCCACGCTCTGGGACGTGGAAGGCCGCGAATACACCGACTTCGCCTGCGGTATCGCCGTGCTCAATACGGGGCACCGCCATCCGCGCGTGATGCAGGCCATTGCGGCGCAACTCGAGCGCTTCACCCATACCGCGTACCAGGTCGTGCCGTACGAGAGCTACGTCTCGCTGGCCGAACGCATCAACGCCCTGGTGCCGATCGACGGGCTCAAGAAGACCGCGATGTTCACGACCGGCGCGGAAGCGGTCGAAAACGCGGTGAAGATCGCCAGGGCATACACCGGCCGGGCCGGCGTCATCGCCTTCTCCGGCGGCTTCCATGGCCGCACCCTGCTCGGCATGGCGCTGACCGGCAAGGTCGTCCCCTACAAGGTCGGCTTCGGCCCGTTCCCGGGCGATGTCTACCACGCCCCGTTCCCCTGCGAGCTGCACGGAGTGAGCGTCGGGCAATCGATCCACGCGCTGGAATCCTTGTTCAAGGCGGATGTGGACCCGCAACGCGTGGCGGCCATCATCATCGAGCCGGTCCAGGGCGAAGGCGGCTTCCATCCGGCACCGGTGGCGTTCATGCAGCAGCTGCGCGCGCTCTGCGACCGCCACGGCATCCTGCTGATCGCCGACGAAGTGCAGACCGGCTTCGGCCGCACCGGCGAACTGTTCGCCATGTCGCACTACCCGGTGCAACCCGACCTCGTCACCATGGCCAAGAGCCTCGCGGGCGGCATGCCGCTGTCGGCGGTCTGTGGCCGTGCCGACGTCATGGACGCGGCGCTGCCCGGCGGCCTGGGCGGCACCTATGCAGGCAACCCGCTGGCGGTGGCCGCCGCCCACGCGGTGATCGACGCCATTGCCGAGGAGCGCCTGTGCGAGCGCGCCACCACGCTTGGCAACCAGCTGAAGGCCGCCCTGCATGAGGCCCGCCCGCACTGTCCGGCCATTGCCGACATCCGCGGGCTCGGCTCCATGATCGCCGCGGAATTCCACGATCCCGCGACCGGCCAGCCGGCCCCGGAGTTCGCCAAGCAGGTGCAGCAGCGCGCCATGGCGGCCGGGCTGATTCTGCTGACCTGCGGCACGTACGGCAATGTGATCCGCTTCCTCTATCCGCTCACCATCCCGCAGGCGCAGTTCGATGCCGCGCTGGGCACGCTGTCGCAGGCGCTGGCAGGACTGACCCAGTAAGAGACAGACCATCATGCAATTGCAAAGACCCAAACTGCTGCGCGACACCTGCCTGATCGATGGCGAATGGACGCACGCCGCCGATGGCGAAGTGCTGGCCGTGCGCAATCCCGCCACGCAGGACCTCATCGGTACCGTTCCCAAGGCGGGCGCCACCGAGACCCGGCAAGCCGTGGATGCCGCCGCGCGCGCGCTGCCGGCCTGGCAAGCCCTGACCGGCAAGGCCCGCGCGGCCGTGCTGCGCCGCTGGGCCGACCTGATGCTGGCCCACCAGGAAGACCTGGCGCGGTTGATGACCGCCGAACAGGGCAAGCCGCTGGCCGAAGCGCGCGGCGAGGTGGCCTACGCCGCCTCCTTCCTCGAGTGGTTCGGCGAGGAGGCAAAGCGGGTGGACGGCGAGGTCCTGTCCAGCCCGCGCGCCAGCCAGAAGCTGCTGGTGCTGCGCCAGCCTGTCGGCGTCTGCGCGGCGATCACGCCGTGGAACTTCCCGGCCGCGATGATCACGCGCAAGGCCGGCCCGGCGCTGGCGGCGGGCTGCACCATGATCCTGAAACCGGCCGAACAGACGCCGCTGACCGCGCTGGCACTGGCCGTCCTTGCCGAAGAAGCGGGCGTGCCGCGCGGGGTGCTGCAGGTGGTGACCGGCGACCCGGTCCAGATCGGCGGCGTGCTGTGCGCCAGCCCGGTGGTGCGCAAGCTCAGCTTCACCGGCTCGACCGAGATCGGCAAGCTGCTGATGGCGCAATGCGCGGGCACGGTCAAGAAGCTCTCGCTCGAACTCGGCGGCAATGCGCCCCTGATCGTATTCGACGATGCCGACCTGGACCGCGCGGTGGAAGGCATCCTGGCCTCCAAGTTCCGCAACAGCGGCCAGACCTGTGTCTGCGCGAACCGCATCTACGTGCACGACGCGGTGTACGACGAAGTCGCAAAGAGGCTGGTGCGCGCGGTGGGCGAGTTGCGCCCCGGCCATGGCGTGGATAGCGGCGTGACGCAAGGTCCGCTGATCGATGCCGACGCGGTCGCCAAGGTGGAAAGCCACATCGCGGATGCGCTCGGCCAGGGAGGACGCGTGCTGGTCGGCGGCAAGCGCCACGCACTGGGCGGCACCTTCTTCGAGCCCACGGTACTGGCCGACGCCACCGCCGCGATGCGGGTGGCGCGCGAGGAAACCTTCGGCCCACTGGCGCCCCTGTTCCGCTTCAAGGACGACGACGAAGTCATCGCCATGGCCAACGACACCGAATTCGGTCTCGCTGCCTATTTCTTCTCGCGCAATCTGGCGAGGGTGTGGCGCGTGGCCGAAGCCCTGGAGTACGGCATGGTGGGCATCAACACCGGCATGATCTCGAATGAGGTGGCACCGTTCGGCGGCGTCAAGCAATCCGGCCTCGGCCGCGAAGGCTCGCGCCATGGCATCGACGAATACCTCGAGATGAAGTATCTCTGCCTGGAGCTTGACCAGTAAGCGTGGGAAAGGCGGGCCGCTGCCAGGACAGGTCCCCGCCGTGATCCCCGGCCCGGCTGGCCGCGCGATCGCCGGGACATGGAACGGGTTCAGGCAGGCATTCCCACCGATCGGTTGCGGGCCGCGCCCATGCGGCAGGCGATCTGGAACGCCTGCCAGGTTGCCTCCACATTGGCCTTGCCCTGGCCCGCGATGTCGTAGGCCGTGCCGTGGGCCGGCGTGGTGATGGGAATCGGCAGCCCGCCCTGCACCGTCACGCCACGCGAGAAGCCCATCAGCTTGATCGCGATCTGGCCCTGGTCGTGGTACATGGTGACGATGGCCTGGTACTCGCCCGCCCGCGCCTTCAGGAAGATGGTGTCCGCCGGGAAAGGGCCGTGGAACGGCTTGTCGGTCGGCCAGGCGCGGGACTGCAGGGCGCGCACCGCCGGCTCGATGATGTCGATCTCCTCGCGGCCGCAGACGCCGCCATCGCCGCCATGCGGGTTGAAGGCCGCCACCGCCACCTTCGGCGTGGCTACGCCGTTGGCGAGCAGCGCGCGATAGATCAGCTCCGCCGCCTGCTCGATGCGCGCCACGCTGAGATGGCTGGCGACGTCCTTGAGCGGCACGTGGGACGAGATGCGCGACGTCCACAGGTCGCCGAGCGTATTGAACTCGCAGAAGTAGCCGGTCACGCCCAGGTGCTCGGCGAAATGGTGCAACTCGTCCTCATGGCGCAGGCCCCCCAGCTTCATGGCCTGCTTGTTGAGCGGCGCGAAGCAGATCGCGTCGATGGCGCCGGCCAGCGTCGCGTCCATGCACTGGTCCAGCACCTGCAGCACCGAACGCCCGCCCGGCGCCTCGGCCCGGCTGCGGTGCACATCGGCGGCCGCGATGCTGTCCACCGCGAGGAAGGCTGGCCGCGCGGTGCCGGCCCTGCCCCGCACCTCGGCCAGCGTTGCCACTTCGTCCGTCGCCACGTCGGTACCGGCGATGCGTTGGCCGTCCTGCCACAGCCAGCGGTCGCCGACCAGCACGATGTTGGCGATGGCCGCCGCTTCCGGCCTGGCCAGCAGCCTGGCGATCAGTTCGGCGCCGATGCCGGCGGGATCGCCCAGCGTGACCGCGACCACGGGTTTTGTCGAAGGGATCATGGTGTCAGTGCAGTTTGACGTGGTTCATGCGGAAGAGGTTGCCGCCCCGGGGACAGCCATCCGCTGGGGATGCTGCCGGGGCAGGGGTCACGGGCAGGAAGCCATCGTGGCGGCCCTCGTGGCCGGGCGTTGGCAGGCTGGGCGCGATCGCACGCGCGGTCGAGCCATCAGTGCTTTCATCAATGTCTCCAGTTTCTATTTATTGGTTTGGAAGCTGCGCCGGTTGAACGCATAGTACCCACGCGATTGATCACAGTATATTGAAAGAACTTGATAGATCGATAACCAGGAGTAATCAATGGGTTCCATCGACAAGCAAGACTCGACACCGCAACTGCTCAACCGGCTGCGCATGCGCCAGATTGCGCTGATGCTTGCCATCGAGGAGCGCAAGACCCTCAGAGCCGCCGCCGGCCAGCTTGGGCTCACGCAGCCCGCCGCGACCAAGATGCTCCACGAACTCGAAGACTCGCTCGGGCAGCCCCTGTTCGAGCGGGTGGGCCGGGGCCTGCAGCTCAATCCCGCGGGCGAGCGCGTGATGGGGTACTTCCGCGGCATGCGGGGCAGCATGGAAGCGCTCAACCGCGACCTCGGCGAACTGCGCCTCGGCAGCGCCGGCCGGTTCGCGGTGGGCAGCATCATGGCGGCGTCCCCGGGCCGGCTGACCGAGGCGCTGGTGGGGCTCAAGGCGCTGTTCCCGCTGCTGTCGATCGAGATCGCGGTGGACACCAGCGACCGCCTGCTGGCGCAGTTATATCGAAGCCAGCGATATCACTTCAGCCAGGTGCCTGCGCTCGCTAGCGGTTTCGTCCGCGAGTATCTCCCCGACCGCCCTCAGGCTTGCCTGGACGATGGCCGCGGCGTCGACTTCGAAATAGCGGCGCAGCGCCGCCCGCGAATCGCTTCGCCCGAAGCCGTCGGTACCCAGCGTCACATAGCGGCGCCCCGGCGGCACAAAGGCACGGACCATTTCCGGCAGCGCCCGGACATAGTCGGAGGCCGCGACAATCGGTCCGCTGCTCGCCTTGAGTTGCTGCCCGAACCAGCTGTCGTTGGCCGGAATGGCGCCATGGCGCCATAAGCGCTCGCGTTCCGCCCCTTCGCGCGCCAGCTCGATGTAGCTGGTCACGCTCCAGACATCGGCGGCAATACCGTGCGCCTGCTCGAGCTGCTGCGCGGCCTTCAGCACTTCACCCAGGATCGCCCCGCTGCCGAACAACTGCACACGGTGAGCCAATGCGGCGCCACGCCGCAGCAGGTACATACCCCGCACCACGCCCTCGTGGGCAGCGGCCGGCAGGCTCGGATTCTCGACAAGTTCATTGGTGACGGTAACGTAGTAGAACTCATCCGCCTGTTCGCTGACCATGCGGCGCATGCCGTGGTCGACGATGACGGCCAGTTCCCCGGCGAACGCCGGATCATAGGCGCGGCAGTTCGGAATGGTCGACGCCGCCAGATGGCTCGTACCGTCCTGGTGCTGCAGGCCCTCGCCGCCAAGCGTGGTGCGCCCGGAGGTGGCGCCGATCAGGAACCCGCGTGCCCGCTGGTCGGCGGCGGCCCAGATC
The DNA here is from genome assembly GCF_057798855.1 of Cupriavidus sp. 96C5-1. NCBI lineage: Bacteria > Pseudomonadati > Pseudomonadota > Betaproteobacteria > Burkholderiales > Burkholderiaceae > Cupriavidus > Cupriavidus sp. 96C5-1. The sequence continues at coordinate 13,010 of NZ_JBYOJU010000036.1, forward strand.
AGGTCGCCGACACGCTGGAAGCCGAACATGCTGTAGTAGATATAGAACGGCAGCATGGTGAGGCCGTGCGTCGAATAGCTGGTGGCCGCCGCGGTCCACGACGACAACGCGCCGGCTTCCGTAATGCCCTCCTCCAGGATCTGCCCATCCTTGACTTCCCGATACGACAGCATGGACGCCGAATCCTCCGGCTGGTAGAGCTGGCCGAACGGCGCGTAGATGCCGACCTGGCGGAACAGGTTGGCCATGCCGAAGGTGCGCGCCTCGTCGGCGACGATCGGGACGATCCGCGGACCCAGCACCGGGTCCTTGAGCAAGGCGCCCAGGTATCGCACCAGGGCCATGGTGGAACTCATCGCCTTGCCGTTGGCGTGCAAGGCGAATGCGGCGGTGGCATCCAGCCCCGGTACCGGCAGCGCCTCGGCAGCTGGATTGCGTTCAGGGAGATATCCGCCGAGGGCAGCACGCCTGGCATGGAGATAGCGGATCTCGGGGCTGTCCTGCGCTGGCCGGTAGAACGCGGCCTGTGCAACCTGTTCGTCGGAGAGCGGCAACTGGAACCGGTCCCGGAACGCCAGCAGATCGTCCTGGCCGAGCTTCTTTTGCTGGTGCGTGGTCATCCGGCCCTGTGCGATGGCGCCCATGCCATAGCCTTTCATGGTCTTGGCCAGCACCACGGAGGGCCGCCCGTTGCGCTTCGCTGCTTCGGCGAATGCCGCGTGTATCTTCGCCGGGTCGTGGCCGCCCCGGCGCAGGCGGTCGATCTCATCGTTGGAGAGATGCTCCACCAGCTCCCGCAACGCTGGCGTCTTGCTGAAGAAATGATCGCGATTGAACGCGCCATCGTTGGCCGAGAGCGTCTGGAACTCGCCATCCACGGTCTGCGCGAACGCGCGGCTGATCGCATGGCCATGATCGCGCGCCAGCAGCGCATCCCACTCCGACCCCCACAGGCACTTGACGACGTTCCATCCCGCCCCTGCGAACAAGGCCTCGAGCTCATCGACAATGCGCCCATTGCCGCGCACCGGCCCATCCAGCCGCTGGAGATTGCAATTGATGACGAAGGTGCAGTTGTCCAGCCCTTCCCGGGCGGCCAGCGTCAGTGCCGCGACCGACTCCGGCTCGTCCATCTCGCCATCGCCAAAGAAGCCCCAGACCCGGCGCTCGCCGGTCTGCTGCAACCCCCGGTTTTCCAGGTAGCGCATGAAGCGCGCCTGGTAGATGGCGTTCAGCGGGCCGATGCCCATCGACCCGGTCGGAAACTGCCAGAAATCCGGCATCAGGTAGGGATGGGGATAGGAACTCAGGCCGCGCACGCCATGGCCTTCGGCAACGATCTCCTGCCGGTAGTGGCAAAGCGAGGCCTCGTCCAGCCGGCCCTCCAGGAAAGCGCGCGCGTAGACACCGGGTGCCGAGTGCGGCTGGAAGAAGACGAGATCTCCACCTTGCGCAGCACCACGGCCACGGAAGAAATGCTGGTAGCCGACCTCGAACAGGTCGGCCGCGGAGGCATAGCTTGCGATGTGGCCGCCGAGTTCGCCGTGCGTCCGGTTTGCCCGCACGACCATGGCGAGTGCGTTCCAGCGCAGGATCGCCGACAGGCGCTGTTCGATCGCCATATCGCCGGGATAGTGCGGCTGCGCCTCGACCGGCACGGTGTTCAGGTATGGCGTTACCTGCGCGGGGCGCCACTGCAGCCGGCGCTTCCCCGCATGCGCCAGCAGCGCGTCCAGGATGGCGCAGGCGCGCTCCTTGCCCTGCTCCGGCCCCCAGGCAGACAACACGCCGTCGAGCGCGTCGCGCCATTCCTGAAGCTCCTCGGGATCTGCTTGATCGGTCGCAATGGTGGAACCGAAGCGGTCACGCGTTTCCATCTCTGTTGCACTCCGCTGGATTGACTGCCGCCCGCAATTGCCGGGGCTCGATGTTGCACTTGCTTGCGCCGTTTCCCGGCAAGACCTGACTGGCGCCGGCAGGCGCCGGCAAATGCCCGGCTCAATTTGCCTGGATACCGGCCTTTTGGGCGATGGCGCGCATCTGCGGCAGGTCCTTCTCGATCATGGCGCTAACCTGGTCCGGCGCCGCGTAGGAGGGCTCCAGCGCGTTGGCCATCAGTTGTTTCCGGATATCCGGGTCTTTCATGGTTTGCGCCAGTGCTTTCTCCAGACGTGCCTTGACGTCAGGAGACAGGCCGCGCGGCGCCACGATCGCGACCCACGAATCGGCATCGAAGCCCGGGAAGCCAGACTCCGCAACAGTTGGAACATCCGGCAGCGACGTTGCGCGCCTGGCGCCGGTCACCGCGATCGCTTTGAGTTTGCCGCTCCTGATATGCGGCAGGGATGCCGCAATGGTGTCGACCGAGAAGGGAATCTGCCCGCCAATCAGGTCGGCAATCGCCGGCGCGCTGCCTTTGTAGGGTATGTGCTGCAACTTCATCCCGGTGGCGGCGAGGATCATCTCTCCAGCAAAATGCCCCGTCGTGCCATTGCCGAACGAGCCATAGGCGTATTTTCCCGGCTCGGCCTTTACCACCGACATCATCTGCTTCAGGTTGCCCACGGGGACATCGCGATTGGCCAGCAAGATCAGCGGTACGCGCGCCACCAGGCCGACCGGTTCAAAGCTCTTGACCGGGTCGTATGGCAGGTTGGCATTGATGGCCGGATTGACTGTGAAGGTCGATCCTGAACTGATGAACAGGGTGTAGCCGTCAGGCGCTGCCTTTGCCACGTAGCTGGCGCCAACGATCGTGCCAGCGCCCGCGCGGTTCTCGATGACCACGGCCTGCCCGAGACTCTCGCCCAGCTTCTTGCCGACCATCCGTCCGATGATGTCTACCGCGCCACCCGCCGGGAACGGTACTACCAGCATCACAGGCTTGGCGGGATAGCCCTGGGCGTGCGCAGTCGTTGCGCACACGGCCAATCCCGGCAACGAGAGCACATTGATCGCCATGGCGACGCTGCGTAGAGTCGTTTTCATCAGTTTCTACTCCTTTGATCTGGCGATGGAAAAAAAGCAGCCAACTGCGTTTAGCACTGTCTTGTGGCGTCTCTTTTCAGCCCGCAACGCCCGAGCGCCGTCACCGCCGGGCGGATGCCCGTCGCTCCGGCCTTCCTCGGGCAATCAGGCAGGCTGGCGGATCAGCCGTTCCGGAACAGGAAGCTGTAGGCGTTCAGTGCCGGGGCACCGCCCAGGTGCGCGTAGAGCACCCTGGAGCCTGCCGGGAATTCGCCTCGGCGGACGAGATCGATCATGCCCTGCATCGATTTGCCCTCGTAGACGGGGTCGGTCATCATGCCCTCGAGCTTGGCGCTCAGGCGGATGGCTTCAAGCGTCTCCTCGGAAGGCAAGCCGTACTCCGGCCCACCGTAGCGGGTGTCGAGAACAACGTCTTCCTCCGTGATCTCGCGGCCGAGGTCGACGAGATGCGCGGTGTTTCTGGCGATGCGCAGGATCTGCGCGCGGGTCTGCTCCGGCTTGGCGGATGCATCAATGCCGATCACGCGGTTTGCGCGACCGTCGGCGGCGAAGCCGACCACCATGCCGGCCTGCGTGCTGCCGGTCACCGAGCAGACCACGACGTAGTCGAACTTGAAGCCGAGTTCGGCCTCCTGTGCCCGCACTTCCTCCGCGAAGCCCACGAAGCCGAGGCCACCGAGCGGATGCTCCGAGCACCCGGCCGGGATCGGGTACGGCTTGCCGCCCGCCTGGCGTACGCTCTCCATCGCCTCTTCCCAACTCTTGCGGATCCCGATATCAAAACCATCGCTGACCAGGCGCACATCGGCGCCCATCATGCGGGACATCTGGATGTTGCCAACACGGTCATATACCGCGTCCGAGTAGTTCACCCAGTTTTCCTGCACCAGCACGCACTTCAGCCCGAGATGCGCCGCCACGGCGGCGACCTGGCGCGTCTGGTTTGACTGGATGCCGCCGATGGAGACCAGCGTGTCGCACCCCTGGGCCAGCGCATCTGGAACGATGTATTCGAGCTTGCGGGTCTTGTTGCCGCCGAATGCCAGGCCGCTGTTGCAGTCCTCGCGTTTTGCATAGAGTTCAACCTTGCCGCCGAGATGCGCGCTCAGTCGCTTCAGAGGCTGGATGGGCGTGGGCCCGAACGTCAGTTGGTGGCGGGGGAAGCGATTCAGATTCATGCTGGCAACTCCTGGTTTGAGGGCGGGTATCCAGGCATCAAGACTGGCGAAGAACACAGGCATGTGAACGACCTTTCATTGATGCTTCGATGGCCTCCATCCTAGGAAAAAACACACGAAACGTGGTTGCAAATATTGATTGATCTATGCACTATTAGAAAAATAAACATTAGATATCGACATGTTAATTTTTCATAAATCATCATGGACGAAATAAAAATTCGCACCAAATCCGAGCAACCCGCGCCCCTTTCCGAGACATTGGATCGCACCGACAAGGCGATCCTTCGCGCACTTCAGCGCGACGCGTCCATCTCGAATGTGGCGCTGGCGGCAAAGGTGAGCCTGAGCCCGCCGGCCTGTCTCCGGCGTGTCGAGCGGCTGAAGGAAATGGGCCTGATTCGCGGCATCGTGGCGCTGCTCAATCCCGCCGCGCTCGACGCGGGCATGCTGGTGATGATCGGCGTGGTGCTGGACAGGTCCACGCCCGAATCCTTCTCCGAGTTCGAGAAGGCCGCCCAGAAGGTCTCCGGATGCATGGAATGTCATGTGGTGACCGGCGAGTTCGACTACTTCATGATGCTGCGGACCAAGGACAGCGAGAGCTTCAATCGCCTTCATGCCGAGCAGCTTCTGTATCTGCCGGGCGTCCGGCAGATACGCTCGTTCATGGTGCTCAAGCAGGTGCTATCGACGACGCAGATTCCGATCTGAAGCGCCACAAGCACATGCGCCGGCGCCGGGGCGCCGTGCATTCATGCGCCTGGTGGCCGCGTCCTGGCGACGGCGGCGCCGCCCTCGGCCAGATCCCAGAACACGCCAGCCATGATCTGCAGCGCCTGCCTGGCCACACTGCCCAGCAGGTGCTCGTCGGGCGCATGCTGGCTGCACGCCGGATAGGAATGCGGGAACCAGAGGGTGGGCAGGCCCAGCACGTCCGCAAAGACATCGTTGGGCAGCGACCCGCCAAAGTTCGGCAGCAGTACCGGCTGCTCGCCTGTGGTGCGGAGCACCGACTCCCGGGCCCACCGCACCCACGCATCGTCCGGATTCAGCCGGGTTGCCTGCATCGGCTCGCCGTCGGGCTGGACCGACACGTCCTGAAAGCCATGCGCATCCAGGTGCTGCCGAAGGTGGCGCATGAAATTGCCGCTGTCGCTGCCCACCACAAAGCGGATCTGGCATAACGCAAACGCCTGGCCGGGAATCGCCCCGACCGGTGCGTCGGGATTGCCGGTCTTGAAGGCGAGCACTTCGAATGTGTTCCAACCGTACACACGTTCGGCAGGCGATAAGCCCGGCTCTCCCCAGTCGGGATCGATCCGGGGATCGGTGGGGCCGCCGCCGACCGCAATGGTCATGAGCGCCGCACGGACGTTCGCCGGCAAGCTCTCCGGCAACAATCCCCTTACCAGTACCCTGCCCCTGGCATCCACCACGCTGGCGATCGCATGCGCCAGCCGCGTGCCGGCGTTGCTCAACAGTCCGCCCCAGTTGCCGGAATGGTGTGCGCCTTCGCGCAGATTGACGGCCAGCCTGAAGTTGCAGAATCCCCGCGAGCCCAGGAAGATGGTCGGCCGCCCGGCCGCCACGCGAGGTCCATCCGATGCGATGAACACGTCCGCTGCCAGCTCGCCGGCGTACGTGGCGCACACATCCCGCAGGCCTGGCGAACCGGTCTCTTCCCCCATCTCGAGAATCATCTTGACGTTGTAGCCCAGCCTGCCCTTGCGCAGCGTCAACACCTGCGTCAGCGCAGCCAGGTTGATGGTGTGCTGGCCCTTGTTGTCGGCGGTGCCGCGGCCATACCAACGGTCTCCGTCGAGCGAAACCTCCCAGGGGCCAAGGCCCTCGCGCCACTGCGCATCCTGGCCGCGCACCACGTCGCCGTGCCCGTACGTCAGCACGGTGAACGCGGCATCGGGTTCCAGCCGCTGCGCCAGCATGAACGGTCCGCCGCTGGCGATCGGGTTGTCGACGAGCTTCCAGCTAAATCCCAGGGCGTCCAGCTGCGGCCCGATGGCATCGGTCAGGTAGGCCTCCAGGATGGCCGCGCTGGCGGGGTTCTGGCTTTCGGTGCGCATCGCCACGCGTTGCCGGAGCACCTGCTCGAAGCTGCCGTCATCGAAGTAGCGGGCCGCGAGTTCGAGGGCTTGTGAGCGGCTCATGTCTCTTCTTCCTAGTCTGTTTCGTGAAATCCATGGGCGTGCGCGCGCCTCGATCAAGCGGCGAGCGGTTCGGAATCCCGCCGGATATCCGGGATCCCCGGCCCGGGCTCCGGAGTCGGCGCGGACGACAGCAGCATGCGCGTATCGGGGTGGGAAGGCGCCGCAAAGATCGCCTCGCGAGCGGCCTGCTCCACGATGCCGCCGCGATACATCACCGCGACGCGATCCGCCAGAGTTCTTCCGGCTTGCCAAACCGGCCCCGTCTCGTCATGCAGCGCCGGCTGAGCGCGCAAAGCTCAAGCGTACCGATTTCACATGCGCGTTCATGGATTCGCCTCTGGCCAGGTGTAGCTGGATCGAAGAAATGCAGGGTTGTTCGAATCCTAGGCCCTCTCTGACTTTGCGAAAAGCATAGAATTCAGATACATGGTTTGCCTAAAAGGCAAACCGCACCCATCCAGCCGGAGAGTTCGTGTCGCAGTCCCATCGTTTGCAGAGCACCGCCCTGCGCTACTTCCTGGAGGTCGTCCGTTGCGGATCGATCAGCGAGGCGGCATTGCGCCTGAACGTCGCGGGTTCCGCCGTGAGCCGGCAGATTGCCGGCCTGGAGGAGGCCCTGGACGTGGTCTTGTTCGAGCGCCGGCCGCGGGGGATGATCCTCAGCGCGGCGGGCGAACTGCTCGCGGCGCATGCGCGCAAATCCAGTTTCGAGGCAGAGCGGGTCGTGGCCGACGTGCTGGCGCTGCAAGGCCTCGGCACGGGCCACGTGCGCATCGCCTGTTCGGAAGGCTTCGCCATCCAGTTCCTGCCGAGCGTCATCGATGCGTTCCGCGGCCAGTATCGCGGCATACGCTTTCACCTGACGGTAGATGCGCCAGCCGAAGTCACCCGCCGCGTGCGTCAGGGGGAATGCGATATCGGCGTGGTGTTCAACTACAGCCGGGTCGGCCAGAAAGACGTGATGGTGGAACATCGCCAGCCCGCGCCCGGCCTTGCCATCATGCGCGCCGGCCATCCCCTGGCGAAATCCAGGCAGGTCACCCTGTCACAACTGCAGGGCTACCCGATGGCCCTGCCGGATGCGGATACCACCGTGCGCCAGGTGTTCGACATTGCCTGCATACGCCAGCGTGTCACGATCGACCCGGTATTCACCAGCAACTACGTCGAGGCCTTGCTGAACTTCGCGCGGCTGAGCGATGCCATCACGCTGGCGAGCGAGGTCTCGGTTCGCCTGCTGCTGGAAGAACGCGGCTTGTGCGCGATTCCCATCCGGGACCGCGCGATGAGCGAGCGCAGCATCGAGGTCCAGACCTTGCAGGGAAGGACGCACGCGGAAGTGGTGCGCGTTTTCCGGGACTTCCTGATTTCACGGCTATCGGCCGCCCATGGGCCCGGGCCCAGGCGCTAGCGGTCCGCCGCCCTGAGCCGGGAAGTGCGCCCGGCCGGCGCATCCTCAGCGCTGCGGCATGTCCGCCGCCGAATACCCCAGGCTGACCGTAGCATCCTCCGGAATCGGCGGCATGCCCGCGTTCCAGGCCAGCCAGGCCTCGCGCATCGCCGCCAGCCGCTCGGGCTGGCGCTGCGCCTGGCTGGATCTCTCGCGCTCGTCCCGGCTCAGGTCGAACAGGTATTCATGCCCGTCGACCTGGAGATACTTCCAGTCCCCGTCACGCAGCGCGCGCTGGTCGCGATGGTTCATGCGCCAGTACAGCGGACGCGGGAAGCCATGTCCGGCATCGCGCAGCAGTGGCATCAGCGACACCCCGTCCAGCGGGAAGGCCGGGTCGGCCCGTACGCCGGCGGCGTCCAGCAAGGTGGCCGACCAGTCCATCGTCATGCAGTGCTGCGCGCTGGTGCCGCCGGGCGCGATCACGGCGGGCCAGTGGGCGATCCACGGCACGCGGATGCCGCCTTCGGTCAGGTCCATCTTGCCGCCGACCAGCGGCCAGTTGTCCGAGAAGCGTTCGCCGCCGTTGTCGCTGGTGAAGACGATCAGCGTATTGTCGAGCTGCCCGAGCCGGCGCAGCGCGTCTACCAGCCAGCCGATGCCCTCGTCCATGTGGCCGATCATGCGGCGGTAGGTGTGGATGTTGCCGCCGTCCAGGTGAAACAGGTTGTCCCGGACCTGCGGCGCAAGGGCGGCGTCATCGCGCGTCTCCCAGGGCCAGTGCGGCGCGGTGTAGTGCAGGCTCAGGAAGAAGGGAGCGCCTTCGCCGCTCATGCGCGTCACAAAGTCGACCGCGCGGCGGGATAGCAGATCGGTGAGATAGCCTGCCTCCCGGTGCTCGGCATCGTTATGCCACAGGTCGTGCCGCCCGCTGGAGTCGCAGTGGGTGAAGTAATCGACGCCGCCGGCCATGGGCCCGAAGAACGCCTGGTAGCCGGAGAGCAGCGGCCCGAAGGCCGGCGCAAACCCCAGATGCCACTTGCCGATCAGGGCAGTACGATAGCCATCCGCCTGCAGCAGCGAAGGCAAGGTGGGATGCGACGGCGGCAGCCCGAGCGCGCTGCTGCCACGGCTCTTGCTATTGATCGGTTCCTCGGCCGCGCCGCGCAAGCGGTACTGGTAACGCGCCGTCATCAGCGCAAAGCGCGTGGGCGAGCATACCGGCGAGTTGGCGTAGCCCTGCGTCAGCTTCAGGCCGTTGGCGGCCAGGCCGTCGAGCACCGGCGAGACCGGCTCGCGGCCACCGTAGCAGCCCAGGTCCGCATAACCGAGATCGTCGGCGACGATATAGATCAGGTTGGGTTTCATTCGACTTTCATGCCCGTGGCAAGAATGAGTTGGCGATAGTACTCGGATAGCTCCGACAGGCGCCGCGCGGCATCGGCGCCGGTGATGCCCTCCGGCTGCAGGTCCAGGGCCTGCATGCGCGCCTGCACGTCCGGCCGGGCCAGGGCGCCGGCGAGAGCGCGCTCGAGCATGCGCAGTACCGGTTCGGGCGTGGCGGCCGGCACCATCGCCACATACAGTACCTCATGCTTCAGGTCCTTGAACCCAAGCTCGGCCACCGTGGCCACGCCCGGCGCGAGCGGGGAGCGCTTCCGGCTGGTCACCGCCAGCGCCGTCACCTTGCCGGCCTTGACGAAGGGCAGCATGGCCGGCGTGGCCAGCATGCCGCCATCCACCTCGCCCGCCACTACCGCCGTCGCCGCCGGCGTGCTGCCCTTGTAGGGCACCTGGTTAAGCTTGACGCCGGTGGCGCGCAGGACCGCTTCGATGGCCAGGTGGCCGGGGCTGCCGCTGCCCCCCGAGCTGAAATTCAGTGGCTTCGCCCTGCCCTGCGCCAGCAGGTCCTGCAGGGTGCGGATGCCTGTGGAGGGATGCACGCCGACCAGCAAACCCGAGCTCGCCAGGATCATCAGCGGCTTCAGCTCGCCCGGGCGGAACGGCATCGATGCATAGAGATGCGGGTTGACGGTAAAGGTGGTGTCGATGCCGAACAGCACCGTGTAGCCGTCGCCCGGGCTCTTGGCCACGGCGCCGGCGCCCAGGTTGCCGCCGGCGCCCGGCTTGTTCTCGACCACGAAGGCCTGCTTGAACTCGCCCTGCAGCACCTCGGCCACCGAGCGGGCCAGCAGATCGGACGGGCCGCCTGGTGGGAAGCTGTTGACGAAGCGTACCGGCTTGACGGGATAGCGCTCCTGGGCGTGCGCCGCGAGCGCCGGCGCGCACAGCATGCATGCGAGGGTCAAGGCCCGCAACGGGGCGCGAAGGCTTGGGATCATGGCATTGTCTCCGTCTCATTTTTATACGGGCGGCGGTGGCCGCACGGCGCACCTTGCCGTCAGGCGCCTGCGCGCCAGCGCGCCAAAGAGCCGGACCACTGTAAGTCCCGTATCATCGATTGTTCTAATCAATCATCCCCGCTTCTGTGGATAGCCAGCAACAAGGGGCAACTGATCCCGCAGCACGAACCGGGAAGGGCGTCGCCACGGCCAGTCCCGCATTGGCAGGTCGCGAAGCGTAGATACATTCTTTTTCACTTCGCTTTGGCGCTCCTCTATAAAATCGCGCACTCGCCGGCACGGCACCAGGAAGCCCATCGCGGCGCCATCACCATCGGCCTGGGCCTCGCTCGAAGCCGGCGTTCGCTCGCCAGCCGGAATGGCGCATCAACGCGGCAAGGATCGCGTGCGCGGCCGACGGCATGCGTCACAGGCCGTCCCGGTCGTGCCGCCTGGCAGCGTTGCCGCAAAGACCGCCTTGATACAAGGGCACGGCAGGACGGTCGGATGTCATCGCCAAGTACGCGGCTTGCGTTAACAGGCTATTTTGACGTGCCGGAGATTGCCGGGCGGACGCAGCATTCGATGCGCCATGCCCCAAACCAGCACCGGTCCAAGGAGAGAGTTGAATCACGCCATGATGTATTCAGGCGATGAAGAGGCGCTACCTCCTGCGCGCGATTTGAATCCGAACGCCAGCCAGCCCCCAATGCCAAAAAAAGTGCGCGATATGCAACGCAAAGAACAACGCGCGATACCATCGCTGGCGTCTCCGCTCGGCGGATCGGATGTATCGACGGACCTGCAACCTGCGCCACCATTGGAGCGCGAGCCTGGCTTGCTCGCCATGTGCATGGACAAGACCGACAATCCGGTCATGATCGTCGACGGGCTTGGTGCAATACGCCAGATCAATGCCAGCTTCACGCATGCATTTGGCTATGCGCCAGCGGAAGCAATGGGCCGCCTCCCGCGGGAACTCCTGCGCCCGGTCAATACGCCCACGGAGACCATCGACTCGATGCTCGCCCAGCTCAAGACCGGACGCACGCTGCAGCACGAAGCGCTGATTCCGGATAAGCAAGGGCGTCCCCGATGGTATTCCTGTGTCACGACACCGGTGCTGGCCGCGGATGAGCGGCTGGAAAATGCCCTTTGCGTCCTGACCGAAATCACCGATACCAAGGTACGCGAAACGATCCAGAACCGGGCGCTGGAAGCCATGGTGCGTGACGTTCCGACCGCGGAGATCCTGACCCGGATGTGCCGGCAAATCGAACGCATGGTGCCCGGCGTGATCGTCTCGGTCCTGCGGCTGGAGCAAGGCAGGCTGCATCCGGTGGCCGCCCCCAGCCTGCCGGAGGCATTCTCGCAGGCGATCGACGGCCTGCGGATCGGCCCGCAGGTCGGCGCTTGCGGTGCGGCGGCATTTCTTGGCGAAGCGGTTCTGGTCCGCGACATTGCAAGCGACCCAAGGGCAGCGCCCTTCCGGGAACTGCTTGCGCCGCTGGGCCTCGTCGCTTGCTGGTCCAGCCCGATCCGGACGAACGATGGCCGCGTGCTGGGCACCTTCGCCATTTATTACCGCCATCAGCGCGGGCCGGACGGCTTCCAGGAGTCGATGGTGGCGATTGCCACGCATCTTTGCGTCCTGGCCTTCGAACGCGACCGCTCCCGGGAACGCATCCGCGAACTGGCGTTCTCCGACTCACTGACCGGGCTGCCCAACCGTCAATCCCTGTTGATGCGCGCGGATGAGGCGCTCCTGGCGGCAACCGCTTCCGGCTCACCGCTATCGGTCCTCGTGATCGAGATCGACAAGGTCAAGCATATCAATGACTTCCTGGGACAGGCGGTCGGAGACCACCTGCTGTGCGAAGTCGCGACGCGGGTCCAGACTGAAATCGGCGGGAAGGGAGAGGTTGGACGGCTCGGCAGCCACGAATTCGGGGTCATCCTCCCGCAACTTGCACAGGCCAACGCACTTGGCGCGGCGCAAGCCCTGGTGCATGCGCTCGCCCAGCCACTGACGATTGCGCGTCTCGACGGCGTGCGGCTTTCGGTGAGCATCGGCGTGAGCGTGCTGTCGGACAGCAATCGTGATCGCGAAACGCTGTTCAGGCAGGCCGAGCTGGCCATGTATCAGGCCAGGAAAGCCGGACGCAATATGGCGTGCCTGTACGATGCGGCCATCGCGAGGCGGCTGGAAGACCGGCAGACACTGGAAAAAGCGCTCCGCATCGCTGTTTCTTCCCGGCAGTTGACCCTGCACTATCAACCGCAGATCGACCTTGCCAGCGGCCGCTTGTGGGGACTTGAAGCGCTGGCTCGCTGGCAGCATCCGCAGCGCGGCGAGATCTCGGCGCACCAGTTTATCCCGCTGGCCGAAGAGTCCGGCCTCATCACGGAGATTGGCAACTGGGCCATTCAAGAGGGTTGCCGGCAGTTGAGCGCCTGGCGAGCCCAGGGCCTGGCCGTTCCAACGGTATCGGTCAATCTTTCCCCGATCAGTTTCCGTGACCCGGACCTGATCGCGACGGTGGCCCGGTCCCTGCGCGCGCACGGGCTGTCCGGCGGCGACTTGACCGTCGAGATCACCGAGGGCGTCCTGCTGGATTACACGACGGAGGCCGAAGCAGCCCTCACCGCCCTCCACGAACTCGGCGTCCGCCTGTCGATCGATGACTTCGGCACCGGATTCTCCAGCCTCAGCAGATTGATCCACCTGCCCGTCAATGAGATCAAGCTTGACAGGAGCTTCCTGGCAGACCTGCACGAGAGCAAGGCAGCCCAGGTTCTGGTCGACGCGGTCATCCGGATCGGCCGCAACCTTGATCTAAGCGTCGTCGCCGAGGGCGTAACCACCGATGTCCAGCGGCAATTCCTGGCGGAACACGGTTGCCACATCGGGCAAGGCTTTCTCTTTTCCCACCCGCTGGAGGCGTCCGCTGCCGGCGAATGGCTGGCGTCGAATGCGGCAGCAATCCGGTCGATGCGCCCCCAGGGGCTGGCATCGAATCGTCGCTGTGGGCGCAAGCGCGCCAAGCCGCTGGCCGAGGACTGACCCGGGCGCCCCGGGGCAGCTGCATTGCCCTCAAGGCAAGCACGCGCATACTGCGACTGTGCCCGTGGCTGGCGGCCAGCGAGCCGATTCAAGTACTGGGTACCTTCAGCTAACTCAGCTAACTCAGCTAGCTCAGCCAACTCAGGTAAGGCTGTCGCAAAGCTTGAGCCCGCGCGACAGCAAATCGGCTGCCTGTTCCGGAGGCAAGGCATGGGTTGCCCTGATCCAGTGATGCGAGCGCGCACGCAGGCGGGCGTAGCCATTCAGCGCATACGTCTTTCCATCGGGTGACGTGTAGGTAATCACCTTCTCCGTCAAACCGTGCCTGTGGACCTTTTCACATCGCAGGCCGCTCTCGGCCCGCGCATGTGCGGCGCTGCCGGCAAGAACCAGCAGTGAGCCGATCGCAATCTGCTTTCGCAACGCGGCGGCGGCGCTGCGTGCATTCCCCTGATGGTGATGTCCCATGGCTTTCATAAAAAAATGAGCGCGACAATACGTCGCCGGGGAAGATACTAGGCAGCTTGCGCAACGTCTGCAAACAATAGTGTCGATGTCGCAAGTTGAAAATACCCGGCGGCCCACATCCATCACAATCCCAGGACGCTCTCTCTTGGCGCCGGCTGGCGCAATCAGAGTGGCGGCGGACCGACTTCGGCCCCCGTTGCTCGCGCGAGGTGCGGTATCGCCATCATCTTTCCCGCAAGCGGAAAAATGACGGCGGCGACTACGCCACAATCCCGGCGCCAACGCGACATGGCGCTGACATTTGTGAGAGCATGTGTTTCCACGTTCAACCTGGATGGAGATGGCAATGGGAATTCTGGATGAGGTAGGCAAGATCGCAGGTGCGGTGGTGGCCGTAGAGGCAGCGGAAAAACTCGACCCGGACGCTTCGCTGCTGACGAAGGGCATTGCAGCCGTGGCCGGCTTCAAAGGCGCCGCTGCACTGGAGGCCGCTGTCGAGAAAAAAGAGGATGAGCAAGCCAACACGGATTCGACGGACGGTACCCAGTCGCAAGCCTGATTTGCCGCTGCGCCCGGCATGACGGAAACCCCGCCCTGGCTGCGGGGTTTTTCTTTTCCTGAAAAGTCATGCTGCAGGTTTTCCTGGCCATGCGACTAGCGGACAGACGCGGGCCGCGCGCTCCGCGCATGACCGTTTCCACTCTCACCCGCGATACCCCGGCCTCGCATGAGCTGCCCCCCAAGGGATCCGGGGCGTATGCGGCGGCGAAGCGCGAATGCAAACAAATGTGGCCGCCGCCTCCTGGCTTTGCCCGCACGGCTACACTGCATTCAACCGCCTGCAGGTTTTCCATGAAACACTTGGTCGTCGCCATTGAGGCCGATCCACGCGGGCGACACCCGATCAGCGCATGTCCCCGGTCTATGCTCCCTGCAACGCCAAACAACCTGGCCGCTCGCCCCTTCTGATCCGTCCCCCGATGGCAACCACCCCAGGCGGATCATGCAGCAAACGCAGGCCGTTGCGCTTCCCTCGTATTCTCCCGGCACTGTGTGCGGCAGCGCTGTCGGCTTCGATGCCGGCGGCCACGGCGGACGCTGCCCGGCCGCGCCTGGAGACCGTGGCCCAGGTGGTGCTCAACCTGCTCAGCTATGCTCGCTGGCCCGCCGAGCGCGACGTGCTGCGCCTTTGCGTGGACGGTTCCGCGCTCTACACCGGCAAGCTATTGGAAGGGGCAAGCCTGCCTACCGGACGCCCGGTGCAGGCCAGGCGCGTCGACGTGGTGAACGATGGACTGGCGAGCGACTGCGACTCGCTCTATCTGGGCGCCATGACGGAGGCCCGGCGCAAGAAGATGTCAGCCGAACTGAGCGGCAAGCCGGTTCTCGTCATCGCCGAACACGACGACGAGTGCGAGGTGGTCAGCATGTTCTGCCTCGACATCCGCGATAACGACGTTTCGTTCCGCGTCAACCTGGATTCGGTTGCCCGCAGCGGGATCCACATCCATCCCGGCGTACTGCAGCTTGGCCGCCGCCGCGAGCCGCCGTCATGAAAAGGCAGTCCCGCCCCGGCGCAACCGCATCGCGTCCGACGCTGTACCACTCCCTGCGCCGCATCCACTTCAGCGTGGCGCTGATCGCCGTATGCACGGTCGGCATTTCGCTGACCACGATCGGCCTGGCAGCGCTGCGCGTCTATGCCGACCACAACCTGCACCTGGTGGCCCGCTCCATCGCCTACACGCTGGAAGCACCGGTGGTGTTCCGCGACCGGGCGGCCGCGGGCGAGATGCTGGCGATCATCGCCGCCGCGGAAGACGTAGCCCAGGCACGCGTCTACGACCGGGAGAACCGGCTGCTGGCCGCATGGCAGCGCCCCGCCACCGGAAAATTCTCCGGTCCGAGGCGAGCCATG
This sequence comes from Cupriavidus sp. 96C5-1, assembly GCF_057798855.1. Lineage (NCBI taxonomy): Bacteria > Pseudomonadati > Pseudomonadota > Betaproteobacteria > Burkholderiales > Burkholderiaceae > Cupriavidus > Cupriavidus sp. 96C5-1. The sequence continues at coordinate 28,526 of NZ_JBYOJU010000036.1, forward strand.
AGTGACCTGATGCTGTCCGGCCCGGTGGAGCAGCCCATCCTCCATGAGACGCAAAAGGTGGGCAGCGTTCGCCTGACCGGCGACCCCATCAATCTGTTGCGCTTCGTGCTGAGCGGCCTGCTGGGCTTGCTGGCTTGCCTGCTGCTCACCGCGATCAGCGCGCACTACATATCGCGCCGCATGCTGGTCCACATTATCGAGCCCGTGCGCAACCTGATGCGCGTAGCCCACGCGGTACGCTCGGAACGCGCCTTCGAGCAACGCACGCCGCCGGCCCGCATCGCCGAGCTCAATGCACTCGGCGAGGACTTCAACGGCCTGCTGGACGAACTCGAGACCTGGCAGAGCCAGCTCCAGCACGAAAACCGGTCGCTGGCACACCGCGCCAGCCACGATGGCTTGACCGGACTGCTGAACCGCGGGGCGTTCGAGGATGCGCTGCAGCGGGCGGTTCGCGATGCGCAAGCGCAGCAGAAGCAGATCGCTGTGCTGTATCTGGACAGCGATGGTTTCAAGGACATCAATGACCGCTTTGGCCACGCAACGGGGGATGAGATACTGGTCAGCATCGCGCGGCGCATCCGCATGTGCCTGCGCGAGGAGGACGCCGTTGCCCGCTTGGGCGGAGATGAGTTCGCGGTCCTGCTCGCTCCCTTGCGCAAGGACGCCGATGCGAAGCAGATCGCCGAGCAGATTCTGCTGCGCATGAAGGACCCCATCCCCTTGCCGGACGGCTTTGACATTGTCGCCTCGCTTAGCATCGGTGTTGCCGTGTTTCCGCTCCACGCGTGGACCGCCAAGGCACTGCTGCAGGCCGCGGACGGGGCCATGTACGACGCCAAGCGTCATTCGGGCGGCACCTGGCGGAGTGCCGGCCCGGGTGCGCAGGGATAGGAGAAACCGATGCGGCCATTTGATTTGCCACGACGCACCCGTGCCAGCGCGGCGATCGCCGCGCTGGCACTCGCCCTGGCCCTGGCAGGCTGCCAGACCGCGCCCGCCGGGAGCCCCACCGCCGCGCAGGTCGAGGTATTGAAGCAGCAGGGTTTCGAACTGACGGCGAACGGCTGGGAGTTGGGTCTCTCCGAGAGAGTCCTGTTCAATCACGACGAGGATGTCGTCAGCAGCGAACGGATGCAGGCCGTGCAGCGGCTCGGGCATGCCCTGGTCGCGGCAGGCATTGGCCGGCTCCGGCTGGACGGTCATACCGACAACGCCGGCGCGGCCGAGCACAACCAGCAGTTGTCCCTGCGCCGTGCGCAGGCCGTGGCGAAGGTGCTGGAATCAGCGGGCTTCCCGCGTCTCGACATGCAGGTGCGGGGACTGGGCGACAGCAGGCCCGTGGCCGACAATCGCAGCCCAGAGGGCCGTGCGCAGAACCGGCGGGTATCCATTATCGTCACGGTGGAGTAGTCCACCGCCGGGTGATCGTACGGCAAAGCCTGCACCGCCAGGCACGGCGCCGCAGATCTGAACTGGCATCGCAGCCGCGCTATCGCCGGGGCACCTGTACCGCGCGCCCGGAACGCCCTGCGTTTCGCTCGCGCCCGCAAGATGCAGGTGCAAAATGCAGACGTTAACCGAGAACCCGACAGCAACCATGCCGCCCACCAATCGCCTGAACCAGCCGCAATGCATCGAAGACCTCCTGCTCTACCGTCTGGGGTGCGTGCTAGCGGATGCCGGTGGCATCGTGATCCGTTATTGCGAAGGCCAGTTTGGCATCACCCGCCGCGAATGGCGCTTGCTGGCCCTGCTGGGCGCGCACGGCGCGCAGGCATCGATCGGTTCTTCGGCACTTGCGCGGCTGGCCCATCTCGACCGGCCCCGCGCCTCGCGTGCGATCACGTCGCTGGTAGGCAAGAAGCTGGTCAGCCGGGTGGCGCGCGCCGGCGACGCGCGCCAGGTCACGCTGGCCCTCACCGCCGCGGGCGAGGCGCTGTACGCGGAAGTCTTCCCGCTGACCGCACGCGTCAACCTTGATTTGCTGGATACGCTGGACGAGGCGGAAGCCGCGCAGCTCGACGGCATGCTGGCGCGCTTGCAGCAACGCGCCCAGCAGATGGCGGCACGCGGCGGCCTGCCACGGGCGGACCGGTGGCGTGGCGGCAGACGAAGCCCGCCATTGCCGGAAGGCGGAGAAACGCTGGCTGGCAAGCCCACCGAAGCGGCATCGCGCACCTGACAGCCGCGGCTCCCCGGATCGGGCACATCGCCCGCGCTGCCGTCCGCAGCGCTCGCACGCACGGATCGAAAGACCATATTTCCAAAGCATTATCTTGCCTAATCCCTCGCGTCACCTTAATATCCAAGTCATTACTTGCATATTAAGGTGACAACGATGACAGATCTTGCGAGACACCCCGATGCCCCGTGAACCCTCATTCACCGCGAGCTGGGGCGATCTGCTGCGCGGCAGGAACGGCCTGCTGGCCCTGGCCCTGACGGGCGGCGTGGCGCTGCACGCGATCAACGTGCACATCGTCACCACCGTGTTGCCGTCGGTGGTGCGGGACATTGGCGGGCTGGACTGGTACGCCTGGAACACCACGCTCTTTGTCGTGGCCTCCATCGTCGGCGCGGCAGTGTCCGTACGGCTGCTGGCTTTGCTGGGGCCGCGCGGCGCCTGCATGGCGGCGCTCGCCGTGTTCGCGCTGGGTTCGGCCGGCTGCGCCCTGGCGATGTCCATGCCCTGGATGCTGGCCAGCCGGAGCGTGCAGGGCCTGGGCGGCGGCACGCTGGCGGCGCTGAGCTATGCGCTGATCCGGGTCGTGTTCGCCCCGCCGCTGTGGCCGCGCGCCGTGGCGCTGGTATCGGGCATGTGGGGCGTGGCCACGCTCTGCGGGCCGGCCGTGGGTGGCCTCTTCGCGCAGGCCGGGCATTGGCGCTGGGCCTTCTGGACCCTGCTGCCCATTGCTCTTCTGCAGGGTTTGCTGGTGGCGGCGCAACTGCGGCCCGCCTCGGCATCCGCATCACCTGCCGGCGCCGCGCCGCGCACGCCAGTCCCGCAGATTGCGCTGCTGGCGGCTTCCGTCCTGGCCGTTGCGGCAGGCAGCCTGTCGGCGGCGCTGGCCTGGCAGGGTGCCGGCGTGGCTGCCGGGATCGCCCTGGGCGCGGCAGCCATTGCCTACGACCGGCGTGCTTCGCTGCGCTTGCTGCCTGCCGGCGCAACCGCCCCGGGCACGCCGCTTGGCGCCGCTTATGCGAGCGTGGCCTTGCTCCTGGTCGGCACCACCACGGAGATCTTCGTCCCCTACTTCCTCCAGACGCTGCATGGCCATACCCCCCTGGCCGCAGGCTACCTCACGGCCGCGATGGCGGGTGGCTGGAGCCTGGGTTCTCTGCTGTCGTCCGGGCACGGCGGCGCCGGGGCGGCACGCCTGCTGCGCGCAGGTCCGATGCTCTGCGCCGCCAGCCTGCTCGTGCTGGCGGTACTGATGCCCGCTGGCGCCGGCCTGGCGCCGGACACGCGCACGCTGCTCTGCGGCCTGGCGCTGGCGGGCGCGGGGGCGGGCGTGGGCATCGGCTGGCCGCACCTGCTGACGCAGGTGCTGACGCTGGCGCCATCGGGCGAGGGCGGGACGGCTTCGGCTGCGATCACGACGGTTCAGCTCTACGGTATGGCGATCGGCGCGGCGGTGGCGGGACTGGTGGCGAACGCGGCGGGGATTACCAGCCCGGGCGGTACGGCGGGCGCGCAATCGGCCGCGGCCTGGCTGTTCGCCAGCTTTGCCATGGCCCCGGCGCTGGCGGCGGTAGTTGCGCGCAGGATCACCGGCGGAGCGCACTGACCCGCTGCCTGTGCGCAGGCCGTTATACTCTAGCCCCCTCAAGCCTCATTCACCTGGAAACCGCCATGTCCACCGTCCCAGCCTGCCCCCAATGCGCCATGGAGAACACCTACCCCGATGGCGACAACTTCGTCTGCGCCGACTGCGGCCACGAATGGGCGATGGCGGCCGCCGCGCCGGCGGACGACAATGCGGACGCGGTCGTGAAGGATGCCAACGGCAATGTGCTGAACGATGGCGACGCCGTGGTGCTGGTCAAGGACCTGAAGGTCAAGGGCTCGTCCATCACCTTGAAGATGGGCACCAAGGTCAAGAGCATCCGCCTGGTGGGCGGCGACCATGAGGTCGATTGCAAGATGGACGCCGGCAGCTTCATGCTCAAGGCCTGCTACCTGCGCAAGGCCTGACCGGCCGCGCGTGCCCGGCCCCGCCGCCATGCGACCTCAGCGTGTGGCCACGATGAAAAACCGCGGGAACGGCAGCAACACCGTTCCGTCCGCCATCGGCGGATAGGCGCGCGCCACAGCCGCCGTATAGCGCTCCAGGTAGGCCACCCGCCCGGCCTCGTCCAGCGGATCCAGGAAGGGCCGCAGGCCGGTGCCCTTGAACCACTCCACGATCGCTGCAGGACCGCCGGCCAGCGCGTGGTGGTAGGTGGTGTGCCACACGTCGACCGTGGCGCAGTGGGCGCGCAGCAGCTCGTAATACCAGGCCGCGCCGGGCAGCGCGGTACGCGCCTGCGCGGCGTCGGCCAGCTTGCCGGCCCACGGCCCGTCGGCGGCGACTTCGCGCATCAGGCGATGGGCGGGCGTGTCGAGCGTGTCCGGCACCTGGATGGCAAGGCTGCCGCCCGGAGCCAGCTTGGCGGCCAGCGCGGGCAGCAGGCGGCCATGGTCCGGCAGCCATTGCAGCACGGCATTGGCCAGGATCAGATCGTATGGGCCCGGCTCGTACCAGCTTTCAATGCCGGTGACTTCGAACTTCAAACCCGGCAGCCGCTTGCGCGCGGCCTCGATCATGTCGGGCGAGCTGTCCAGGCCGCTCACGCTGGCGCCGGGAAAGGTCTGCGCCAGCACCTCGGTCGAATTGCCCGGACCGCAGCCGATGTCCACCGCGATACGCGGCTCGCGCCCCGGCACGGCGGCAAGCAGGTCACGCACCGGCCTGGTACGTTCGTTCTCGAATTTCACGTATTGCCTGGCTGACCAAGTCATTGCTGCTCCTTTGCGGGTTCGGTTCTGGTGCCGGGGCCGTTCGCGCTGCCGTCCCCGGAGATTCACGCCGTCAGGATAGGCCCGGGCTGCTATGATTTCCAATGCATATTTGGAACGATTTCAATACCCAGAGAGTATGGCAATGATCGAGCTACGCCGGTTGCGCGCGTTCGTCGCGCTGGCCGAGGAAGGCCACGTCACCCGTGCCGCCGAACGGCTCGGCATGCAGCAGCCGCCGCTCACGCGCCTGTTGCGCGGCCTGGAGGCCGAGCTGGGGGTATTGCTGATGCGGCGCCTGCCGCGCGGCGTGCGGCCCACCGAAGCCGGCCTGGCCTTGCTGGAAGAGGCGCGCGCGGTACTGGCGCGCGCCGATGGCGTGGCCGAGGTGGTGCGCCGCGCCGCGGCCGGGGAGCAAGGGCGGCTGATGGTCGGATTCACCAGATCCGCCGCCCTGCATCCCTTCGTCCCCGCGGTGCTGCGCAGGTTTCGCGAAAGCGTGCCGGGCGTTGCCGTGACCCTGGAGGAAGCCGGCACCAGCGAACTGGTGGATGCGATCCTGCATGAGCGGCTCGACGCGGCCTTCGTGCGCTCGCCGGTCGGCAGCACCGCCGGCCTGCTGCTCGATGCCGTGCTGGAGGAACCGATGCTGGCCGCGCTGCCGGCCGGCCATGCGCTGGCGGCCGATGCCGACGCCCCATTGCCGCTGTCCGCACTGGCGCGCGAACCGTTCATCCTGTACCGCCGTCCGGCGAGCCCGGGGCTGTATGACGCCATCCTGACCGCCTGCCGCGCAGCGGGATTCAGTCCGCTGGTGGCGCAGGAAGCGCCACGCCTGCCCGCCACGCTCAGCCTGGTGGCGGCCGGACTCGGCGTCTCCGTGGTGCCTGCGTCCATGCGCCGGCTGGGTGGCGACGACATCGCCTATCGCGCGCTGGCGGACACCCCATCCCTGACCGCGCCCCTGCACCTGGCGATGCGCCAGGCGCACCTGCCAGCGGCCGTCGTGCGCTTGCGCACGCTGGTACGCGAGATGGTGCCAGCGAAGACCATGGCAAGCGTAAAGCCATGATCTCGGCATGATCGTCTGGGGGGGGCAGGCTCAAGCGCGCGCGGGGCGCATGCCGGCCTCTATCGCCCTATCGTTGCGCAACGCGGCGATTGCCTCGAATTCATACTCCCGCTTCATCTTCATGCCATTTTGCCGTAAACGGGTATTGAGATTCCCCTCAATTTATGGATCGAAGATGCTTTCCAACCTGACCATCAAGACACGGCTCGCCATCGCCATGTGCGTGCTCTCCGTCCTGCTGCTTGTCGTAGGAATACTGGGCCTGCTCGGCATGACCCGCAGCAATGCAGCAAACCAGGCCACATACGCCAACCAGCTGCCAAGCGCCATCGCCATCGCCGAGGCCGATATCTGGCTAGGGCGCGTCAGAACGTCCCTGTTCAGCGCAGGCCTGGATCCGCAGTCCCCCCACGCGGCGGAGTTGCTGACGCGGATCGAAAAATTCATGGCCCAGTCCGACTCGGCATGGCAGCGCTACCTGTCGCTGCCGCGCGATGCCGAGGAAGAGCGGCTGGCCCAGGATGTCAGCGCCAAGCGCAAGGCGCTGTACGACGCACTCAATGCCTTTGCCGCGGCGGTCAGGTCGGGAGATCACCAGAAAATCATCGAGGCGGGCGTCGGGCAAACCCCGTTCTACGCTGCCTTGCAGGCCAGTGGCGAAACCCTGAGCAAATTCCAGACGTCGCTTGCCAAGGCCAATTACGAGTCGGCCCTATCGTCCTTTGAAAGCTTCAGGCTGATCACCATCGGCGCGCTGCTTGCCGGGCTCGCGCTCGCCCTGTACAGCTGGATCGCACTGCGCCGCGCCATCGCGCGCCCGCTCGACGCGGCCCTGCAGCACTTCGACCACATCACCGCGGGCGACCTGAGCCGGCCCGTTGAAATCCATTCGCGCGACGAGATGGGGCAACTGCTGTCGGGCATCGCGAAGATGCAGGACGGCCTGGCGCAAACCGTCCTGGCGGTTCGCACGGGCAGCGATACCATCGCGGCAGCAACCAAGCAGATTGCCGCGGGCAACGTCGATCTCTCCTCGCGCACCGAGGAGCAGGCCGCCTCGCTGGAACAGACCGCAGCCAGCATGGAAGAACTCACCGGCACGGTGAAACAGAACGCCGAGAACGCGCGCCAGGCAGCAGCACTGTCGGCGACCGCATCGAACACCGCCAACCAGGGCGGCGAGGTGATCCGCAATGTCGTGGCGACCATGAGCGAGATCAATGAAAGCTCGACGCGGATCTCCGACATCATCAGCCTCATCGAGGGCATTGCCTTCCAGACCAATATCCTGGCATTGAATGCCGCCGTCGAGGCCGCACGCGCCGGTGAACAGGGGCGCGGCTTTGCCGTCGTCGCCGGCGAAGTGCGGTCGCTGGCCCAGCGCTCTTCCAGCGCCGCCAAGGAGATCAAGGATCTGATCGACAAATCGTCGGCACGCGTGACCACCGGCACCGCGCTGGTCGGCAAGGCGGGGTCCACCATGGACGAAATCATCCGGGACATCCAGCGGGTATCCGACATCATGGGCGAAATCTCCGCCGCCTCGGTCGAACAAACCAGCGGCATCGAGCAGGTCGCGCTGGCGGTGAGCCAGATGGATGAAGTGACGCAACAGAACGCCTCGCTGGTGGAGGAAGCGGCAGCGGCAGCGCAGTCGCTGGAGGAACAGGCCGCCAGGCTGAAGGATACGGTGGCCGTCTTCAGGCTGGGCCATCAAGGCACCGCCAGCGCGCCTGCGCCCCGCCCTGCCCCGTCCGTGCGCAAGACTGCCGCAGCCTCGTCACGGCCGGTCACGCCATCTGCCAGGGCCATCGCGACGACCGCTGCCGTGCCGGCGACGGCCGAGTGGTCGAGCTTCTGAACCGCACCGCAAGGACGCCATGTTCCGCGCGTAACGGCAACCATCCCGGCGTAACGTTACGTGGCGTCATGGCCTGGCTGCTTCGGCACCTGCGCGCGGCGCCGGAGCCGCGCCCGGGGGGACCGCTGGCCTGCCACCGCAACCCCTTGATCTACCGGATGATTTCCCCCTCCCCCTGGGAAGACCTGAAGCGCTCTCCCGATCCGCGAATCCCCCCACGTGTCCCTCACGAGCCGCTGGCATGACACTTGCGGTGACTGCCCGCGGCCGGCATTGCACGCACACGCGTAGCGCCGGCCGACGAGCGCGCGGATACCTCGCCCTGCCCTGCGGGGTCGAGTCCTTCCCGCATAGGCCGATGGGAGACAGCAGTTGCGAAGCCATGCAGAACCGGGCTGCAGAAACGACAAGGGGCGGCACGGCAGAGAAGCGCGCCGCCGACAACCTGGCGTGCATTTCACGCCCACGTTCACCGCCAACGGATGCCGCCTCACCGGGGCTCAGGCCCTGCTGGGCTGTCGGCGTCCGATATCTGGCTTGCCGCTGCCGAATGCGCCCGGGCGCCCGGCCGAGCGCAACGGCGCCGTGGACGCGACTGCGCACCGGCTGCTCGATGAGGTCTGCTGGCAAGTCAGCCAATGGGACAGCGCCGGCCTGCGTCCGCCGCGGATCGCCATCGGAGTCGCGCCCGGCGTGCTGCGGGGGAACGCGCTGCTGGTCCGCCTCGGCGATAGCCAGCGCCGCTACGGGCTCGGCGCCGGCCGGCTGATGCTCGAATGCACCGAAGCCGCGGCGATGCGCGACCCGGCGCAGACCGGACCCATGCTTGAACAGCTCCGGGCCATGGGCATCGCGGTTGCGCTGGACGACTTCGGCTCGGGTTGCTCCAGCCTGGCCCATCTGCGCAACCTGGCCATCGACCAGATCAAGATAGACCGCCAGCTGGTACAGGGACTGGACAAGCCGGAGTCCAGGGCGCGCGCCATCGTCGCCGCCATCATCGAGATCGGGCGCACGCTCGACATGGAGGTGGTCGCCAAAGGCGTGGAGACACGGGAGCAACTGGATGCGCTGTGCGCCCTGGGGTGCGCCCAGGTGCAGGGCACCCTGTTGTCGCTACCGCTGTCCGGGCCCGAATTTGCCCAACGCTGGCTGGCGTAGTGCTGGCGCCTGGCGTTTTGGACAAAGGCGATCCCCGCCGGCCCGCCACCGGCAACCCCGCCGGATCCGGTGCCATGCCGCGCGACGATGCCGCCAGCCAGTTGACCGATCGACAGCGCCAGCTCCGGCAGGATCTGCCGCACGCGGGGCTGCGCGGCGAACTCTGGCTGGCCTACCAGCCGAAGTTCACCGCACGGGGCAACCGGCTCGCCGGCGCGGAAGCGCTGTTGCGATGGCGGCACGGCACGCTCGGCGCGATCCCGCCTGACGAATTCATTCCGCTCGCCGAAGAGAGCGGCGCGATCATGCGGCTCAGCGAATGGGCGATCGGCGCAGCCAGCCGGCAGATCCATGCGTGGCGACGCCAGGGCCTGGGAGCGCCTCGCATCGCGGTCAATATCTCACTGCGGGATCTGCGCGAGGCCGACCTCGTCGCCTGCCTCCATGACAATCTCTCCCGCTACGGCATCGCGCCAGACCGGCTGATCTTCGAGTTCACGGAATCCTCGGCGATCGGCGCATCCCCGCATTTGACAGGGATGCTCGCCCATCTGCACGCCATTGGACTCGGCGTTGCCATCGATGATTTCGGTACGCGGCATTCGAACCTGTCGCACCTGCTCGAACTCAAGGTGAGCCAACTGAAGATCGACCGCAGCTTTGTCTCGCCCCTGGACGGGGAAGACACCCGCGCGCATCGGATCGTCGCCGTCATCATCAGGCTGGCGCATTCGCTCGGCATCGAGGTCGTGGCCGAAGGCGTGGAAACGGCCCGCCAACTCAGGATACTGAGCGTGCTCGATTGCGATCAGGTTCAGGGCTACTTCCTCGGCCACCCGCTGGAGGCCCGGCTGTTCGCGGAACTTCTGGCGAAGCACGCGTCGTAGGGCCGCTGCCTCCCGCCGAGGCGGTGGGGTCAGCCGTCGTTCGGAACACATCCCCATCGACATGGTAAGTCACCGAATGCGCCTCCGCCGGCGACACCACTTCCCAGCGATGGAGCATTCTCTCGAGCGCGGCGTTCGTCAGCGAGGTATCCCGCTTGCGATTGCGCGCCATGATGGCAGGTTCCGCCGCCTCAAGATACACAACGTTGACTTCGGCGCCATAGGCGAACAGGAGGTCGAGCGTCTTCGCCCGCATCTGCCGGCTCAGGTGCGTGGCATTCCAGACAAAGGCGCGGCCATCGCGCAGCAGCGCCTTGGCCTGATCGACGGCGAAGTGCATTACCGCGCCTTCGTTCTTCCCGTGCTTGAGACCCAGGGCCTCGCGCGCATCGTCGAAGCCCACCACCGGCAGCCCCCGGCAGTGCTGTCCGATCCAGGTACTCTTGCCCGTTGCCGGCAAGCCGCTCAAGACCGTGACGACGGAGCCGGCCTCGCGGTGGTACGCATAGTCCGGGTGAACGTCCTCCCCGCGTACGTAGCGCATGCGGGTCCAGCGATCCGCAAATTCGCGCGGCCTGTCATAGCACGCCTCCTCTCTCGCCAGTTCGCGGAAAAGCGCGATATCGACCAGCACCTCGTCGCGATCGGCGCAGATGCGCCCACGCATGTCCGCCTCGGCCAATGCCGCCAGCTCACGCAGGCTGAGCTCGAGCGACAGGCGCCGCACCACCCTCTCGGCGGATTCGCCGGACCGGCTTCCCCGGATGGCATAGAACGGCAGCTGATGCACCTGGATCAGGCGGCAGACCGCTTCGCGGATATCGAACGGTACGCCGCTGCGCCACAGCAGAATGCGCGCATCGACGGCGCCGCGAGCAGAGTGGCCGGGCTGGCCGATCGCCCCCGTTTCGCTATCGACGCGCGTGGTGGCCGGCTTTGCGATATCGTGCAACAGCGCTGCATAGAACAGGACAAAACGGCGCTCCGCACTGGCGGCCGCATAGTCTTCGAGACCTGCCAGTGAACGGACCACCATTTTCGTGTGTGTCCACACATCGCCCTCTGCGTGGTAGCGCGGGTCCTGCGGGGTACGGCGCAATGGCGCCAGGCACGGGATCGCTTCGGTCACGGCGCTCCAGTCCGGATCGGCGCCTGCGCACGGCACCAGCGCCGCCAGGCGTGCATAGGCGGGCGCGCGCAGGACCGGCGAGGCCCGCAGCGACTGCAGGTTGGCTGCGCTCAAAAGATCGGTCATCTCCATCTTGAATCTCCTTGTCGCTGGCGCATGTGGTTCTGCGCGAACGCATGGTTGTGCATCCAGTGCTCGCCCGTCTGGACGTGCCCGCTGCGCACGAACTTCGCCACGCAGCGCCTGAACTCGGCATAGGGGATCTCGCCCGCCAGCCGGACCACATAGCCCTCGGCCTGCTCGCGCTGGCTATCCCGCCAGAGCGACCGAATCGCAGCGGCGTCGAACACGCCGTCGTAAAGCAGCGGGACCGGCTCGATACCGAGCAAGGCGAACCACTCCAGGGTCTCGTCCCAGCCGAGGCAAAGGTTCTCTCCGTTCCAGATCGAAAAACCCAGGAAAAACGAAGCCAGGTCGCGGTAGGGAATCGTGTGCGTGGCGAACAGGTTCTCGCCGCACACCCGCCAGCGCTCGGGAATATCCGCCCGGATCGCGCCCCAGAAACCTTTGAGCCAGTCCCGGCTTGGGTGATGGCGGCTATCCAGGCTTCTGGCATGCATGCCGGTGCGGTAGAGCGAGCTGTTCTCTCCGTCCATCTTGGACGTGACAATCACGCGCCGTCCGTGGAATGCCTCCAGGGATTCAATCCTCCGGTCATCGTCGCCCAGTCCGGGCGACCATGGCAGGTGTGGGGTACGCGGATACTTCACGCGGCCGGAAACGGGTGCCGATACCGGTGCGGGCGCGGGTTCGCCACCCGGCCCGCGGGCGGCATCCCGGAACGTCTGGTGGGCAGGTTTATCGTCCCGAATGGCTTCGGGCATGTTCATCGTCATTTCGAACTCCAGGAAAATTTGGAGCCGACAATGGGATGGCGCGCGGCGGATTGTCAGTTGCCTCGGGGCAACTCAGGGCAACTCAGGTCTGGCATTGTGTAAAGCGCTGGTAGCAGGCACAGCAGACGATTGCGCGAACGCGCCATCGGCACTCTGCGTGTGCAGGTGTCGTCGGCATCAGGGGGCGATGGCGGACATGCAAGGCACTTTACTCTCCAGGAAAGAAGGGGTGAACAGACTTGCACAAACGTGCAGGCGACGGATATTACACAGTCAGCGCGGATGCGTAAATCGTGCGTTGCGGGTTTTCCACATTTGCGCGCGCCGTGGCGGCGCGGGCAGGGGCGTGGCCCTGACCACCGCCTGGCGAATCCGTCCTTGCCCGCCCGGCACCTCGATGTCGGGCGTGCCGAAACCGAAGTCCACACGGCCGGCCCGCAGGCCGTAGATCATCAGGGACGTGGCGGCACGATCTGAATTCCCGCATCACGGCCCCGGGACACGGGTCGCTAGTGGCTGATCATCCAGGGCCGCGTGCCGGGAAAGGACTTGGCCGCACCAGGCTGCCGGGCCGGGGCGGCCTTCCCCGCCGAGCAACCGCACCCTGGCCCGTGACGATGCCCCTGGGAGCTGGCCGGCGCATGGGCACTGCGCTCGTTGCCGGCATGCGCCGCCCGGCGGGCGTGCGGCATCAGCGCCAGCATGGTTGCCGTGACCTGCCGCCGGGCTTCCCGGCCGCAGCCCGGGCAGGATTGCGGCGCATCGCGCTCGTCGATGCGCCGCACCGCGGTAAAACTGCCGCAGTCCACGCACGCGTATTCATAAATGGGCATTCGGATCTCCGCTCGTTTGGAGGCCGCCGGCGCGTGGAAAGACAGGAACCCGCGCCGGCCGCCTTTGCTTCACATCGCTTCAGCAGAAGCCGGGGCACTTCAGGATACGTCGGGCGAGAGCAGGACGTCGGCACCTCCCTTGATGTGAGCGGTGGGACCGTTGGCCTGCGGCCGGATATCGAAGTCGAAGATCTGCGTCGGTATCCATAGCGTGGCGCAGGAGTTGGGAATGTCCACGACACCGCTGATATGCCCCTGCACCGGCGCCGTGCCCAGGATGGCGTAGGCCTGCGCGCGCGAGTAGCCGAACTTGGTCAGGTATTCGATCGCGTTCAGGCAGGCCTGCCGGTAGGCGACATTGACGTCCAGGTAGTGCTGCTTGCCGTCTTCATCGACCGAGATGCCCTCGAAGATCAGGTAGTCGTTGTAGGTCGGCGTGATCGGGCTGGGCTTGAAGATGGGATTCCTGATGCCGTACTTCGCCATCCCGCCCTTGATCACGTTCACCCGCATATGCACCCAGCCCGCCATCTCGATGGCGCCGCAGAAGGTGATTTCGCCATCGCCCTGGCTGAAGTGAAGATCGCCGACCGACAGTCCGGCGCCATCCACATACACCGGGAAGTACACCCGCGAGCCGCGCGACAGATCCTTGATGTCGCAATTGCCGCCGTGCTCGCGCGGCGGCACGGTGCGCGCGCCCTCTGCCGCCGCCCGCCTGGCGGCATCGCCATGGAGCTGGCCCATGTGCGCGGTCGCCGCGAAGGGCGGGTTGGCCAGCGGCGGCACGCGGTCGGGGTCGGTCTTGATCAGGCCCACTTCGCGTTCGTTCCAGGTCTGCAGCAGCTTGGGGTCGGGCAGGCAGCCGATCAGCCCGGGGTGGATCAGCCCCGCGAACTGCACGCCGGGCACGTGGCGCGACGTGGTGTAGACCCCGTGGAAGTCCCAGATGGATTTCTGCGCCTGCGGGAAATGGTCCGTCAGGAAACCGCCGCCGTTCTGCTTCGAGAAGAAGCCGTTGAAGCCCCACTGGCTTTCCTGCCTGGCGCCCACGTCGAGCAGGTCGACCACCAGCAGATCGCCCGGCTCGACGCCATGAACGCCCACCGGGCCGGACAGGAAGTGAACGATGGACAGGTCGATGTCCCGCACATCGTCCGCGGACTCGTTGTTCTTGATGAAGCCGCCGGTCCAGTCGTAGGTCTCGAGGATGAATTCGTCGCCGGGATTGACCCAGCAGGCCATCGGGATATCCGGGTGCCAGCGGTTGTGCACCTTCTCGTTCTCGTACGCCGACTGCGCGAGATCGACCTTGATAAGGGTATCTGCCATCTGCCTGTCTCCTTGGTGTGGATCCGGTCAAGCGCCGGATTGCGGCCGTGAAACCGTGCAGCCGTCATGGCTGCCGCCTGAACCGTCAACGTTGCGCGCGGCTGCCCGCCACGTTGCCGGGTCTGTCTATTTGAACGATTCGCTCAGCAGCAGATAGCCGGGCAGCCAGCCCGTCGCGATGCCCGCCAGGACCGTGGCGACACCGGTGAGCTTGAGGATCGGGCGCTGCATCGCGAGCAACAGGAAATACAGGAACCACAGCACGCCCCAGCCGACCCAGCACCATGCGAACCAGATATCCCAGACGGAACCGGCGTGGCGCAGCGCGTCGATGGCGACGGGAATCACCGTGACCGAAACGAACAGGCTGAACCAGCCCAGGCCGCGCCCGTCGGCGCCATTGAAGCGGTTGAGCGCCACCCACAGGTAGGTGAAGGTGAACAGCAGCGTCAGCGCGCCGGCCTTGATCGACGCGCTATCCGCCGCGCCGCCGAAGATGAGCCGCAGCGATACCAGCATGGTCACTCCGCCGGCGAAGATATTCACGACCCAGATCTCGCGGTCGCCTATTTTTCCGAGCAGCCAAAGGCCGTTCAGGCACAGCACTGCGCCGACGTACAGCAAGGTCAGGCCTAGCATGGCTTGTCTCCTCCGTGAGGTGGTCTTGTTTTTGGCAGGTGCTCGTGGTCCCGGCTCCGGGCAGACGCGCTTCGGATGCCAGCGCGGATGCCGATGCCGGCCGGGTCCCGACGCCGTGGCGCCGCACGGTGCCAAGGGGCGATGGATCAACTATATGTGGGGACGGACAGACGCGAATCCTTCACGGCGAGGATTTCCGTCTCATCCGGCTGGGTGATGCGACCTCACCCGGGCGCATGAGCCGATGGCGCCTGGGGGCACGAAGGCAAGGTGGCAAACGGCATTGGGGAAGCAGGGAACGCCGCGGAAATGCCGGCCTCCTGAGGCCTCCGGGCACACGGCCAGGGCTTGTGGGCGCTCAGCCTGGCGGGCAGTGCTGGGCGTGCAGGCGCACCAGCTCCATCTGGCCATGCGTATTGGTTTTCTGGAAAATCTGCTTGAGGTGGCTGCGCACCGTATTCTCGGATACGTGCAGCGCCTCGGCCAGGCTGGCGATCGAGTGGCCGGCGAAGACCAGCGCGTTGACCCGCGCCTGGGCCTCGCTCAGCTTGAACTGGCGCGCGAACAGGCAGTCGTGGTGCGCGTGCTCCACCCCCTGCCGGCGCGCACTCACCACCACCACCGCGCGTTCCTCGCCCAGGCCGCTGCGCAAGGACGCGCCGGCAGGCTGCAGGGTCAGCGTGGTAGGCAATGCGTAGCCAGGCGCCGAGACCGACAGCACCTGCGTGGGCACCAGCGCGGGATGGGCGGCGTGCGCGTCGCCCGTGTCCCCGGCCCTGCGGGCCAGTGCCGCCAGCATCTCGCGCAGGGCGCGGTGGTCGGTTGGCATCACGGCGGCGAGATAGTCGCCGTCCCGGTACAGCCCGCTGCCCTGGCCGCAGAGCGCGAGCGCGCTGCGGTTGCAGTAGACGATGCGCCCGTCCTGCTCCACCAGGAAGGTGGCGTGCGGATGGCCGTCGATGATGCGCATCAGCGCCTGGCTCAGGTCGGCGGCACTGTGCCGTTGCCAGCGGTTCTCCAGCGACAGCGCCATATGCGCCAGCAGCCCGCGGAATTCCACCTTTTCCTTCGTACCAAAGCGCCGCTGCTCTTCGTGCCGGTACAACTCGAGGAAGTAGACCACGTCGGCTTCGCGGGCCACCACGCCGCACAGGCGGTGCAGGTATCGATGGGGCCGCAGCAGCGCGTGGTAGAAATCCGTCCTGACCAGGTCGCCGTTGCTGAGCATGTCGTCGCCGCCGATCACCTGCAGGGGCTGATAGGCATGGCTGGAAAGGAACCAGGGATTGCGTGGCGAATACTCGGCAAAGGTGCGGAAGAACGCCGCATCCTCGGGCGCGCCGTACAGTACCGCGCCTTGCCCGCCGGCCAGATGCCGCCGCGCCAGCACGGCCGTGCCCGCGGCAAACCGGGCGCGCACCTGCGCGATGACGCCACGCCACCCGTCGTCGTCGCGCGCGGCGTGGATACGGTAGACCAGCTCGCCGGCGTGGAGCTCGGCGCTATCGGCATGCTTCGCGGTCAACCGCGCGTCCTCCATGGCATCGGGCATAGTGGATTCAGCGGCTTCCAGGGAAATGCCGGCTGCCACGGCCTCTTGAATACGAGATTTGCCGGCCAGTGTTTGCGCTGGAACCTCAAAAGTCAAGATGCGCGTTCCTGCTGCCGCGCAGCATTGCGTCCGCGCGCGGACGCCGGATCCCGCTCCTGCCGCGCGCCGCAGGCATGTCATTGCGCAGGGGCCGGAATCAGTCAATAATCGAAGCGCTCGCCGCCAACCCGCCGCCTCGATCCACCCCGGATCGGCGCCCCGGACCCGCATAGCACCCGAAGCCCCCACGCCATGCGCATCAAACGTGAATATCAATCCTGGGTCGCGAACGAAACCCTGGAGGATTACGCGCTACGCTACGCGGCACGCTCCTACCGGCGGTGGTCGCCGTTCACGCTGGCCAATACGGCCATCGGCGGCGTGTCTTTCCTGGCGCTGGAGGCGATAGGCGCCAGCGTCACGCTCAGCTTCGGCTTCCAGAACGCGTTCCCGGCCATCGTGCTGGTCTGCTTGCTGATCTTCCTGATCGGCCTGCCGGTGGCCTATCACGCCAGCGTTGCCAACGTGGACATCGACCTGCTCACGCGCGGCGCCGGCTTCGGCTATGCCGGGTCCACCATCACGTCGCTGATCTACGCGTTCTTCACCTTTATCTTCTTCGCATTGGAGTCCGCCATCCTGGCCCAGGCGCTGGCCATTGCCACCGGCCTGAACCTGACGGTCGGCTACCTGGTCTGCTCGCTGGTGATCGTGCCGCTGGTGTTCTTCGGGGTTACCCTGATCAACAAACTGCAGATGTGGACGCAGCCGCTGTGGCTGCTGCTCCTGGTGCTGCCCTTCGTCTACATCCTGCGCCGCGATCCCGGCGTGCTGGCGCAATGGGCCACGTTCACCGGGCGCGACGGCGCATCGCCGGCGTTCAGCGTGCTGGCCTTCGGCGCCGCCGCCGGCGTGCTGTTCTCGCTGATGGGACAGATCGGCGAGCAGGTGGACTACCTGCGCTTCCTGCCCGAGCGCACCGCCAAGAACCGGTGGAGCTGGTGGAGCGCGCTGCTGCTGGCGGGACCGGGCTGGATCCTGATCGGCGGCCTCAAGGTGCTGGCGGGCAGCCTGCTGGCGGTGCTCGCGGTGCAGGCCGGCATGGCCGCCGGCCAGGCCATGGAACCCATGCACTTGTACGTGTGGGCGTATGGGCAGGTCTTCGACCGGCCCGAGGTCGTGCTGGCGGTGGCGCTGCTGTTCGTGCTGGTCTCGCAGATCAAGATCAACGTCACCAACGCCTACGCGGGATCGCTGGCCTGGTCGAATGTGTTCGTGCGGCTGGCGCACTACCATCCGGGCCGCGTGGTCTGGCTGGTGTTCAACGTCCTGATCGCGCTGCTGCTGACCCTGCTCGGCATCTTCAGCACGCTGGAGGCCGTGCTCAGCGTCTATTCCAACCTGGTGAGCGCCTGGCTCGGCGCCCTGGCGGCCGACCTCGTCGTGCTCAAGCCCCTGGGCATCAGCCCGCGCCATATCGAATTCCGCCGCGCCTGCCTGTATGCCTTCAACCCGGTGGGCTGCGGCGCCATGCTGATCGCCTCGACGGCCGGCATCGGCGCCTACTCGGGCCTGCTGGGGCCCCTGGCGCAGGCCTATTCGGCCTTCATCGCGCTGGGCGCGTCGTTCGCCAGCGCCATCCTGATCGCCTATGCGACTGGCGGCCGCTACTATATCGCGCGGGAAGAAACGCAATATCGCGACGCCAGTGCCGACGAGCCGATCCGCTGCTGCATCTGCGAGCGCGACTACGAAGCCCCCGACATGGCGCACTGCCCCTTCTACGCGGGGCCGATCTGCTCGCTGTGCTGCGGCCTGGACAACCATTGCAGCGATACCTGCAAGGAACCCGGCAGCGCCGCGCAGACGCGGGCATGGCCGCAGGCAAACATCTTCCTGCGCATCCTGCCACCGCATTTCCTGCGGCGCCTGGCGCGCTTCCTGGGCCTGTTCGTGATCGCATCGGCTGCCATGGGCGCGGTGTTCCTGCTCGCCTGCCGGCTGCTCGGCGAGGGCGCTCCGCCGTCCGCCGGCGGACTCGGCGACCTGCTGCTGCGCGTGTACTCGGCCACCCTGCCCCTGCTGGCATTCGGCGCGTGGTGGATCGTGCTGTCGCACGAAAGCCGCGAGCTGGCGCAAATCGAACTGATGGAATCGCTGCGCCATCTGGAATCGGCGCGCAAGGACCTGGTGGAAGCGGAGAAGATGGCGTCGCTGGGCGCACTGGTGGCGGGGGTCGCGCACGAGATCAATACGCCGGTAGGCATCGCCGTCAGCGCCGCGTCCTACCTGCAGGACCGCACCGGCGCCACGCAGGCGCTGGTCGCCGGCGGCGGACTGACGCAGGCGGAACTGCAGCGCTACCTGTCGGACGCCGCGCAATCCGCCCGGCTGCTGCTGTCCAACGCAAACCGCGCGGCGGAACTGGTGCAGAGCTTCAAGCAAATGGCGGTGGACCAGACCAGCGAGAAGCGGCGCAGCTTCGATCTCGGCGACTATGTCCGCGAAACCGTGATCAGCCTCGACCCGCGGCTGCGCGATACGCGCGTGCAATTGCAGATCGACTGCCCGTCCGGCATCGCCATGAACGGCTATCCTGGCACGATCGCGCAGATCCTGACCAACCTGATCATGAACTCGCTGCTCCACGCATTCCGCGGCGACGAGGCCGGCACCATCCGCATCGCCGCGCGGCTCGCGGCCGGCGACGAAGTGGTGATCTCCCACGCCGACAACGGCTGCGGCATTCCGGACACCCTGCACGAGAAAATCTTCGAACCCTTTTTCACCTCGCGCCGCGGCAAGGGCGGCAGCGGGCTTGGCCTGCACCTGGTCTACAACCTGGTCACGCAGCGCCTGGGTGGCACCATCGCGGTAAGCAATGGCACCGGCAAAGATGGCGCAGGCGCCGTCTTCACCGTTCGGATACCGCGTGTCACGCCCTCCGCAAAGGCCACCATTCCGATCGCATCCGTCAAGAGCCAGAGCCCGTCATCGAGCCCGTCATGAATACATCCTTGTCTATGCCCGCGTGGAAGGTCCTCCTGGTCGACGACGATCCTGATGTGCACGAGATCACGCAACTGGTGCTGCTGGACCTGACGTTCTCCGGCCGCAAGGTCCAGCTCCATAGCGTCTACTCCGGCGCGCAATGCAATGCGTACCTGAGCGCGCATCCCGACACGGCTCTGGTGCTGCTCGACGTGGTGATGGAAACCGATGACGCAGGCCTGGCGACGGTGCGCTACATCCGCGAGCAACTGCGCAACGCCGACCTGCAGATCGTGCTGCGCACCGGGCATCCCGGTCTGGCGCCCGAGCGCGAGGTCATCACAGGTTACGAGATCAACGGCTACTTTCTCAAGACGGAACTGACGGCGCAGAAACTCACGTCCGTGGTCATCGGCGGCCTGCGCACGTACCAGTATGTCAAGGCGCTGCAGCAGGCCAGTACGCTGCAACCCGGGGCGGGACTGCTCGCCGCCCGCCCGTCACCCGACCTCCCCAGCGCCGCGGCAGCCAGCGACCCCGCTGTGGAAGATGCCGTCGAAGCGAGCCTGCGCGGCGGGCAGTACCGCCTGCTGGCGGTATCCCAGTTCGACCTGGGTTCCGCCGCCATTGCCGCGATCGCGCTGCTGCCGGAGTGGCGGGTCCCGGACGGCT
The DNA here is from genome assembly GCF_057798855.1 of Cupriavidus sp. 96C5-1. Lineage (NCBI taxonomy): Bacteria > Pseudomonadati > Pseudomonadota > Betaproteobacteria > Burkholderiales > Burkholderiaceae > Cupriavidus > Cupriavidus sp. 96C5-1. Next base: position 48,592 of record NZ_JBYOJU010000036.1, read on the forward strand.
GGCTGCCGCATACTGAAATCGCCGGCCGTCTCCGCCGGCCCGGCCTGGTGAGCGAGATCAACGCGGTGCTGCTGCGCCGCGCCTGCGCGCTGGCGCAAGCCTGGCACGTGGACCCGCAGGCCGCCGTGTCCGGCCCGGTTCGCGTCAGCGTGCCCATCCTGCTGCCGCAGGTAGCCGGCGCGGAGGAATCCGCGCTGCTGGCCTTACCGGAATTGCTCAGGCAATGCCTGTGCGAGACCGGCCAGTCCGGCAACGTGCTCGACCTGCAACTGCCCGTCAGCATACTGGGCACGGCCACGGAATCGGCCCGCCTCGCCTGCGCCCGGGTCCAGGAGCAAGGCGCGTCGGTAACGCTGGCCGACGTGGGCGACACGCCCATCTCCCTGGCCAACCTGCAGTGCCTGCTGCCCGACCGGCTGCAGATTCCACAGGGCTATGTGCGCAACGTGGCCACCGATGCCAAACGCGCGGCCATCGCACGCGCCGTGATCGCACTGGCGCATACGCTCGGCATGCAGGTGCTGGCCAACGGACTGGCCAGTTCCGACGAACTGCAGTTCTTCAAGTGGGAAGGCTGCGACCACGGGCAGGGAGACGTGCTGGGCACGGCATGGGAGACGACCGGATGGTTGCAGGCGGCCGCCGGGAAATAGGGATGGAGCGGCATGGCATTGACGGCGAGCGCCACTTTCCACTCGATGCCACGCAGATCATCGGTGGCGAGGTAGCGGCAAAACTGCGCAGGACATCCACGAAGCCGGCGCCGCCTGAACTGCAACGCCCTGCACGTCGAGGTCCTGAAAGCCCGCGATAGTCAACGAATCCGCGCGCATCGGATCGGAGCAGCGCATTGCCGGCTACGCGGACCCGCCAGGAAAATACCTCGAATGCGCCGCTGCCGGAATACCGGGGGCGCCTTCAACCTCGCCCGGCGGATCCGCTCGCTTTCGCACGCATGCCCGGACCTACGGCTTAGCGGATCGTCTCGTCTTGCGCATCGCCGGCTCGCGCGCCCGCAGCACAGGCAGCAACTCCGCAAGAAAACTGCGCGCGGCAACCGATAGCCTGGCCGACTTCCGGCGGATCAGCGAGATGCGGTGGATCTGCTGCGCCCGGCTGTCGATCTCCACCGCCGCCATGCCCCACTCGCTGGCGATATCGGCCGCGTAACCTGGCAGCACGACAATGCCGGCGCCGGCACGCGCCAGCCCAAGCGCCACCGTCAACGTCCCCGCCTCGATCTGGCTCGGCAGCGCGATGCCTTCCTTTTTCAGCACGTGATCGAGCGTGCGCCGCACACTGTAGACCCGCCGCAGGCTCACATGCTGCCACTGGGCGAGATCCGCCCACTTGACGGACTTCCTGCCCGCGATAGCGTGCCCTTGCGGCGCGACCGCAACCAGGCGGTCGCGGAACACAAGCTCCTCCTCCACGCCAGGCACCTCGCTATCCAGCGAACCAAACCCGAAGTCCACCTGGCCGGACCGCACGCTCTCCACCGTGTCGTCGGTCGACAGCTCATGCAGATCGAACCGGATACCCGGATACCGCTCCCGGTATCGCGCAATGGGCTCGGCAAGCAGCCCATAAATCATCAGCGGCGAGGCGGCGATGCTGATCTGCCCGCGCGTCAGGTCGGACAACTCCACCACGCTGCGCGTCGCGGCCTGCATGCTGGCCATGATGTCCTCGGCGAAGCCGCGGAACTCGCGCGCAGCATCGTTGGGCTCCACCCGCCGGCTGGTGCGGTCGAATAGCGCAAAGCCGAGCTGCAACTCCAGCTCCGCCACCATCTTGCTGACCGCGGATTGCGTCACGTGCATCCGCGCCGCGGTCGCGGTGAAGCTGCGCGACTCAAACAGTGCCAGGAAAACCTGAAGCTGGCGTAGGGTGATATTCATTCCAGTATGGACTTGAACTATGCGAATAATTCCATTGTTCCATAGATGCACCGCCCCTAACATCGTGGCAAACCCAAGCCAAGGAGACGCACCGATGAGCACCGCGCCAGATTCCACGCCCCGTTGCATCACCGAAACCGACGCCGATGGCGTGGTGACCGTGACGCTCGACAACGGCCGCCTCAACCTGCTGACCGGCGAGGCGGCCGCGATCTACACGCAAACCCTGCGCGAGCTCGCGTACGACACCGGTATCCGCCTGCTGGTGCTGCGCGGCGGCCCCGCGGCGTTCCTGGGCGGCGCGGATATCAAGTTCCTCAAGGATGCCGGCAAGCGCGATATCGACACCTATATCCGCGGCGTATTCGGCCTGTGCGAGCAGATCCGAGACCTGCCCTTCCCGACCATGTCGGTGATGTGCGGGTACTGCCTCGGCGCCGGCATGGAAGTGGCCGCCATGTGCGATATCAAGATCGCGAGCCATGACGCGCAACTCGGCATGCCCGAGGTCAAGCTGGGCGTGCCCTCCGTGATACACGCGGCCATGCTGCCCGGCATGATCGGCTGGGGCCGGACCCGTGACCTGCTGCTGAGCGGGCGCATGATCGGCGCGCGGCAGGCATGCGACTGGGGGCTGGTGACCGACGTCGCGCCGGAGGGCGGCCTCGAGCCGCGCGTGGACGAGTGGAAGCGGGAAATGCTCACCGGCGCTCCGGTCGCGATGCGCATCCAGAAGGACCTGATCCGCCGCTGGGAACGGATGCCGACACAGGAAGCCATCGCCATCGGCATCGATGGCCTGGTTTCCGCGTACGGCACCAGCGAGCCCAGGGAATACATGGAGCACTTCCTCAGTGCGAGGAAGCGGGCCTGAGCCGGCCGAAGAACTGGAGGAGACAATAAGATCATGAAGACACGGCAGTTCCGCAGATTGGCAACCGGCATCGCCTTCGCGGCGGTGGCCGGTGCAAGCCAGGCCGCCCCCTACCCATCCCAGCCGATCCGCCTGGTGGTGCCGTTCGCGGCGGGCGGACTCACCGACGTGCTCGCGCGGCAGTTGTCGAAGACCCTGCAAGGCGCGTTGAAGCAGCCGGTGGTGGTCGACAACAAGCCTGGCGCCGGCGGCATCATCGGCGCCGAGATCGTCGCCAAAGCCAGGGCGGACGGCTATACGCTGCTGGTCACCACGACGGCCCACGTAGTCAACCCGGCGGTGGCGAAAAGCCTACCCTATAACACCGAGAAAGACTTCGCGCCCATCGCCAAGCTGGCCAGCACGCCAACCGTGCTGGCGGTCAATCCCTCCGTACCGGCGAATAACCTCAAGGAACTGCTGGCCTTCGCACGGCAGTCCGGTGGCGTGACCTACGGCTCGTCCGGGCCAGGCGGCATCACCCATCTCTCCGGCGAACTCCTTGCCGCGAGGACCGGCGCCCCGTTCGTGCATGTCCCTTACAAGGGCACGGCACTCGCCGTCAACGACCTGCTCGGCGGACAGATCAATGCATCGTTTGTCGATGCGCTGACGGCAACGAAGTTCGTCGAGAGCGGCAAGCTGCGCGCGATCGGGGTCACCACAGCATCCAGGAGCGCCGCGCTTCCCAACGTGCCGACCCTTGCCGAGCAAGGCGTGCCTGGCTACGACACGGAGATCTGGATCGGTTTCTACGCCCCCGGCGGTACGCCGCCGGAGGTCCTGGGGCGCTTGAACCAGCTGGCCGTGGCATCGATGACCGAACCTGCCTTCCGGGCCACCCTGCAGCAACAGGGCACGACGGCGGGAACCATGGGCCTGGCCGAGTTCCAGGCCTATGTCGCCAGCGAGATCGCCAAGTGGCGCATTGTCGTGCAAACCGCTCACATCCAGCCACAGTAGAAAAGGAGCCGGCATGCCATCACCCCTTGCCGGGATCCGGATACTGGATCTGACCAGCGTGATCATGGGCCCCTATGCCACCCAGATGCTGGCTGAGTACGGCGCCGATGTGATCAAGGTCGAGCCCCCGGAGGGCGACATCATGAGAAAAATGGGACCTTGCGGCAAAGCCGGCATGGGCCCGGTGTTCCTCAACCTCAACCGCGGCAAGCGCAGCCTGTGCCTGGACCTGAAATCGGCGGCCGGCCGGGACGCCATGTACCGGGCGGTGGCAAGCGCCGATGTCTTCATCACCAATGTCCGGCTGAAAGCGCTGAAGAAGCTGGGGCTCGACCGGGATGCGCTGCACCAGCACAATCCGCGTCTTATCTACCTGTTCCTGTCCGGGTTCTCTGAAGCGGGCAGGCATGCGGGCCGGCCGGCGTACGACGACCTGATCCAGGCCATGGTCGGGCTGCCGCACCTGAGTACGGCGGCGGCCGGCGGCGATCCGAGGTACGTGCCGCTGAATATCGCGGACAAGACCATGGGCCTGTTCGCCGCACAGACCGTGCTGGCCGCATTGCTGCAGCGCGCCCGGAGCGGCAGCGGACAGTACATCGAGCTGCCGATGTACGAGACCATGGCGGGCTTCGTGTTGCTGGACCATCTCGCCGGCAACACACTGGTTCCGCCCGTCGGCGAGCCTGGAAACCCCCGGCTCGTCTCCCGCTATCGCAGACCTTACCGGACCCGGGACGGCTGGCTCAGCACGATGATCTATACGGACGGCCACTGGGCGGCATTCCTGGCCCTGGTCGGCCGGCCCGACATCTGGGAGCGGGACCGCCGCTTCGGCTCGGTAGCGGCCCGAACGGAATGCGTGGACATTGTCTACGCATTCATCGAGGAACAGATGCTGCAGCGCGACTCCGCTGACTGGCTGGAAGCCCTGGCACGCGCCGATATCCCGGTCGCCCCGATTGCGGATCTCAAGGCGCTGGTGGACGATCTCCGGCAGTCGCCGGCGGGCGTCATCGAGGAATACCAGGGCCACTCGGGAGAGCGCTATCTGGGGGTGTCGCCCGCTGTGCGGTGGGCGGGCGCATCGGCACCGCTCGCCGCCGCGCCATCGCTGGGCGAACACAACGAGGAAATCCTGCGCGAACTGCCCGCTGCGCACAGAGAGAGCCGGCCACAATCCCGCTAGCAAGGTAACGCCGGCGCTGTGAAATATCGTTACAGTTCCATTTCCCGGCGCGGCAGCGGCACTACTAAAGTGGTGTCATTGCTACCGCATGACGAGGATTGAAATGAGGCATGGCGTCTTCTACGCGCTGGGCATCGGAGCGCTGGCGCTGGCCGCGTCCCGGCCCGCCATGGCGCGCGTCGATGTTGACCTGAACATAGGCGCACCCGCACCGGTGGTGGTTGCGCCGGCTTACCCGGCGCCGGTCTACCCCACACCGGCTGATCCCGCACCGCCGCCGGCCATGGCGTATCCGACACCGCCGCCAGGGGCCTATGGGCCGCCGCCGGTCGTGGTCGGCCCCGCCGTGGTGATCGGCTGGCACGGGGACCGCTACTGGGACGGACGTCGCTGGTGGGGGCGCCGGGACTGGTACGCCTACCATCATCGCCGCTAGCCTCCCGGCGTGAATCCGCCGCGCTTGCCGCGCGGATGTGACGTGCCTGACGCGGCCCGCCGGGTAGCTCGTTAATTTCCATTACAAGGAAAAAGAAAAACCGCCCCGGCAAAGGGCGGTTTTTCTTTTTCCGGCGTTGCGCATGCGGCACCGCTGCCGCATGCGCCCAGGCTTAGTGGACGGTGGGGCCGAAGGTGTACTCCCCGTCGCGATAATCCACCGACACCACATCCTTGGCGGCAAACTTGCCTTCGAGGATGGCACGGGCCACCGGGTTCTCGATCTGCTGCTGGATGGCACGCTTGAGCGGACGCGCTCCGAACACCGGATCGTAGCCAGCGCTGGCGATCTTGGCGAGCGCGGCTTCGCTCACCTCGAGCGTCATGTCCATGCGCGCCAGACGCGCCTGCAGCCGCCCCAGCTGGATACGGGCGATCGACTCGATATGCTGCTGGTCGAGCGAGTGGAACACCACCACCTCATCGATGCGGTTCAGGAACTCGGGCCGGAAATGCGTCTTCACTTCCTGCCATACCGCGCCCTTGACCGCCTCGTGCGGCTCGCCGGACATCGCCTGGATGATGTGCGAACCCAGGTTGGAAGTCATCACGATCACCGTGTTCTTGAAGTCCACCGTGCGGCCCTGGCCGTCGGTCAGGCGGCCGTCGTCCAGCACCTGCAGCAGCACGTTGAAAACGTCCGGGTGAGCCTTCTCGACTTCATCCAGCAACACCACGCTGTACGGCTTGCGGCGCACGGCCTCGGTCAGGTAGCCGCCCTCTTCATAGCCCACGTATCCGGGCGGCGCGCCAATCAGCCGGCTCACGCTGTGCTTCTCCATGAACTCGCTCATGTCGATGCGGATCAGGTGGTCCTGCGAATCGAACAGGAACTCGGCCAGCGCCTTGCACAGCTCGGTCTTGCCAACGCCGGTGGGGCCGAGGAACAGGAACGAGCCGTAAGGCTTGTTCTCGTCCGCCAGCCCGGCGCGCGAGCGGCGGATGGCGTCCGACACCAGGCGCACGGCCTCGTCCTGGCCCACCACGCGGCGGTGCAGGTAGTCCTCCATCTTGATCAGCTTCTCGCGCTCGCCCTGCATCATGCGTGAGACCGGGATACCCGTCGCGCGGCTCACCACTTCGGCGATTTCCTCGGCGCCCACCTGCGTGCGCAGCAGCTTGTTGGGCGCCTTCTGCTCGCTGGCCTCGGCCGCGGCGGCAGCCTTGAGCTTGCCTTCCAGTTCGGGCAGCTTGCCGTACTGCAGCTCGGCCACCTTGTCGAGCTTGCCCTCGCGCTGCAGGCGCGTGATTTCCAGGCGGATCTTGTCGATCTCCTCCTTGAGCGCGGCGGCGCCCTGGGCGGCACCCTTCTCGGCCTTCCAGATCTCCTCGAGGTCGGCGTACTCCTTCTCCAGGCGTTCGATTTCCTGCTCGATCAGTTCGAGCCGCTTCTTCGACGCTTCATCGGTTTCCCGCTTGACCGCCTCGCGCTCGATCTTGAGCTGGATGGTGCGGCGCTCGAGCTTGTCCATCACCTCCGGCTTGGAGTCGATTTCCATCTTGATGCGCGCGCCGGCTTCGTCGATCAGGTCGATCGCCTTGTCGGGCAGGAAACGGTCGGTGATATAGCGATGCGACAGTTCCGCCGCGGCGACGATGGCCGGGTCGGTGATCTCCACGCCATGGTGCAGTTCGTACTTTTCCTGCAGGCCGCGCAGGATGGCGATGGTGGCCTCCACGCTGGGCTCGTCGACCAGCACCTTCTGGAAGCGGCGCTCCAGCGCGGCATCCTTCTCGATGTACTTGCGGTACTCGTCCAGCGTGGTGGCGCCGATGCAGTGCAGCTCGCCCCGCGCCAGCGCGGGCTTGAGCATATTGCCTGCGTCGATCGCACCCTCGGCCTTGCCGGCACCGACCATGGTATGCAGTTCGTCGATAAAGACGATGGTCTGGCCCTCGTCCTTGGCGATGTCCGACAGCACGGCCTTGAGGCGCTCCTCGAATTCGCCGCGGTATTTGGCGCCAGCCAGCAGACCGGCCATGTCGAGCACCAGCACGCGCTTGTTCTTCAGGCTTTCCGGCACTTCGCCGTTGACGATGCGCTGGGCCAGGCCTTCCACGATGGCGGTCTTGCCCACGCCCGGCTCGCCGATCAGCACCGGGTTGTTCTTGGTGCGGCGCTGCAGGATCTGGATGGTGCGGCGGATTTCGTCGTCGCGGCCGATCACGGGATCGAGCTTGCCGATGCGGGCGCGCTCGGTGAGGTCCACGGTGTATTTCTTGAGCGCTTCGCGCTGGGTCTCGGCGTCGGCGCTGTTGACCGAATCGCCGCCGCGCACGGCTTGGATGGCGCTCTCGAGCGATTTGCGCGAGAGGCCATGCTCGCGCGCGATGCGGCCGGCTTCGCCCTTGTCGTCGGCCACCGCGAGCAGGAACAGCTCGCTGGCGATGAACTGGTCGCCGCGCTTGATGGCTTCTTTCTCGGTGGCATTGAACAGCGCGCTCAGTTCGCGCCCGACCTGGACCTCGCTGGTGCCCTGCACCTGGGGCAGGCGCTTGATGGCGGCATCCAGCGCGGCGGTCAGGCCACCGGCGTTGACGCCGGCGCGCGACAGCAGGCCGCGGGCGGCGCCGTCGTTCTGCGCCAGCAGGGCGCGCAGCACGTGCAGCGGATCGATATATTGGTTGTCGTTGCCGAGCGCCAGGCTCTGGGCATCGGCCAGCGCTTCCTGGAATCGGGTAGTCAGTTTGTCAAGTCGCATTTAGGAGCCCTCTGTTTCGGATGAGTGTCCCGATGCGGAAGGCGGGGGCGTTTGCGCCCCCGTCTGCCGATCCCGTTGCGCGGGCCGGACACTGGATGTCTTTCCGAAAGATAAGGCTTTGCGCCTGCATTTCAAGGCCTGAGTGCACGACCCTTGATGTGGCGCAGGAAACACCTTGCGCCCTGCCCGCGAGGCTCCCTCAGGCTGCCGCGAGCGCGCGCTTGTCCTCCAGGTTGCGCACCAGGACCAGGGCCTCGCCAGCCAGCACCACGCGGCCGTCGTCGCCAGTGACCACGGTGGCCAGGTTGACCAGGTCCTTGTCGCCACGCAGGCGCACGATGCGCACCGAAGCCGTCAGCAATTCACCCAGCCGCGCCGGCGAACGCAAGCGCAGCGATTGCTTCATCCAGCCGGTGCCCCGGCCGGGCAAGCGCGTGCCCAGCAGGTCCGAGAACATGCCGGCCAGCAGCGGCAAGGGCACGATGGCACCCCCGAAACCCCGGCCGCGCGCGAACACCGGGTCGGTATAGAAGGCGTTGCCATCGTCGGTAAGCGACACATACTCGTCGATATCGCCGGCGCTGAAGGAACGTATCGCGGACGCCTCCTGGCCCACGCTGAGATGGTAGAGCGTGCGGTCTCCGTCCACCGGGGCACCCGGCCGTGCGGCATCCTCGGCGTCGTTGCGCGCCGCCTCGGCAAGCGTGTCGGCACTGGCGTCGACCAGCAGGACCGCGTCGCCTTGTGCCGTAATCTGCTCATCCGCGGCGGCCGTGCGCGTGCGGCCGCGCTGCACGCAGCGAATCTCGGTGTCCAGGGCAAGCCGGTCCCGGCCAGGCGTCTCGTTCAGCACCAGCACCGCCGCCACGCCATCGCCGACGAAGGTCGGGCGCGGGAACATCAGCGTCTGCGCGATCGGCAGCACCGGCCGCGGATTGCTGCGCTGCATCTGCGCGCACAGCAGCGAGAACAGGAACATGCCATGCGCCACGGTGGCGCCGAAATGCGTGGTGCTGGCGAATGCGGGGTCGCAGTGGATCGGATTATCGTCGCGCGAGAGCGAGGCGAAACGGTCGAAGTCTTCTTGCGTCAGGACGCGCGGGCGGGATGCCTTCATCAGTTGGGTACCTCTACGGTGCCGCCGCTGACCGTGATCCGGTCCGCATCGGCGGGGACGGTGGCAAGCGGCGGCAGATTGGTGGACAGGAGCGTTGGCGCGGGCGACGTGGTGCCGCCGCGCGCGACCGTGCGCACCACCTGCGAGGGTGGCAGCGCGCGGCCGGCGGTGAGGTTCTCGTAGACCGCATCGAGTGCCCGGTTCAGGTAGACATGGAGCGGGATAAAGCGGTTGTCGTAGCCCGCTACCGCGCCAATGAAGCTATCGAAGTGCTGGCCATTCGTGACTTCGATATAGGACAGCTTGCTGGCGCTGCCCTCCTTGAGCCGGTTGTAGCCGAGATAGGGCCGCGACGTGTGGTTGACCGGCAGCAGTGCGTCGCTGCGGCCATGCACGATGATGGCCGGCTTGCCGCGCAGGTCGCCCGAGCGCAGCGTCTGCGCCAGGCCAGCCTGCAGCGCCAGGGACTGGGCATCGGTGCCGGTCAGCAGCCCGCGCAGGCAGCGCGCGCCATCGAGGTTGGCGTCCGCCAGATTGCTGCCGGGCGATTGCGAGTAGATGTCGCGCAGCGGGCCGCCCGGATTGTTGTCGTTGATCAGTTGCACCCCCGCCGCCGGCGGTACGCCGTTGCCGGTGGCGAACAGCGCATTGAGCGTGGCCGGCGCGATCGCCGCCGGCACCGGCACCGTGGCACCGGTGGCCGCAAAGCTGAAGCCGCACAGGCGGTCGGCCACGCTGGCGCGGGCCAGCGCGTTGGCGAACGTGACCGAGACCGCGTTGGCCACCTCGAACAGCGCGAGCGAGGGATGCAGCGCGTCGGACTCCGCTTCCCAGCCGGAATCGTGCAGCTTCTGCAGCGCGCTGGCAGCCCGGCTGGCGGGATCGGTCCCAGCGACGAGGCCGGCGCTGGCCAGCGACTGGCAGCGGTTGATCGCCGGCTGGGCAAGCTGGACGACAGGGTACAGGCCCACACCCGGCGCGCCCGCCAGCGCGGTGGCCTGCGAAGTGCAGAGCTGCAGCAGGTTGGCCGTGGTGGTGTAGTCGTACAGCGGACGCCCGGACTTGCTGACTGGCGTGCCGCCACGCGTAACGGTGACACCCGTATTGTCCGGCAGGTTGAGATTGGGCTCGCCCACCGCCACGCCGTCGATCAGGCCCAGGGTATCCTGCTCCGCCGCGGCGATCGCCGCGCCGCCGCCATTGGACACGCTGGAGGCAATCACCACGATCTGGTCCGGGCCCAGGCTGCGCTGGCGGGAGCCATCCGGCGCCACCGTCCCGAAGCGGTCGTTGACGGCCCAGATCGCAAACTGCGCCGCCTGCAGCGTAAAGGCACCCCAGTCCTTCTCGGGATTGCGCTGCGAATGGGCATGCTTGAAGGCCAGCCGGTGCGGCGCCAGCGCATTGAAGGCGGCCAGGCTGGTACCCGGGAGCGGGGCGGCAAACTGCGCACTGCCGCCGGCCGTGGCGCGGATGGCGCGCGTGCCATCGATCAGCGGTACGGTATCGGTATCCAGGTCGTGCGGCGCTGCACCGGTGCCCTTGTCGGTATAGGCCACGGCGCAGCCGCGCTTGAGCGCCCATTCGCCGGTGGAAATGGCGCCGTAGACGCCGCGCGACCCGGACGACGTGGCCGTGATCAGGCACGGTTTGGCCACGTTGAAACTGTCGGGGATCTGCACCAGCATGGTCACGTTCTGCTGGCCGCTGCCGTCGTCCGAAAACGCCAGGTACTCGCGCCCGGCGACCTTGCCCTGCCCGCCCGTGATATTGCCTTGCGCGTCCACGTTGGGGCCGTACAGCGTGCCATAGCCGCCGCCCGGCGTGGTATCCACCAGCGCGCGGTAGTTGGTGTAGATGGCATAGCGGCGCAGCTCGGCCGCGGTGGGATTCTGCGGCAAGGGCGCAAGCGCCGCAGCCAGGCCATCCTTGCCGAGACCGGCGGTCAGCAGGTCGTCGCTGCCGCCATCGTAGGTCTTGACCGTGACGGCGCCGATGTTGGCCGGCTTGGTGTTGGACGCAGGGCCCGGGTTGGTGGCCGGGTTGGTGCCCGGGCTGCCGGCGGTCGCATTGTTGTCACCCGTGCCGCATGCGGCCAGCACCAGGCTCGCCGCACCCACGGCACCCGCCGCACCCGCCAGCGCGAAGCGCCCGCCACGCCCGGTCCTGCCCATCTGCCCTGCAATTCTGCGCATCATGTCGTGCTCCCTTTTCTTGCATGCTTGATTCATCGGAAACCGCATACCGCATAAAGCAAAACTAGAATTCAAAACAAGAACTCAAAACAGGCACTCACAAGGCGGCAGGCATAGGGCAGCGCACGACGCGCCAGCGTGGCAGCATCTCGGCCCGGCGCTTGCCCTGCCCGCGGGAAGGCGCCTTCCTCACTGCGCCTGGAAGCGCGTGCGCAGCTTGTGCTTCTCCACCTTGCCGGACGGCGTGCGCGGCAGCGCCTCGAGCATCCGGACATGGCGCGGCACCTTGTAGCCCGCCAGGGCCGCGCGGCAATGCGCCAGCACGGCTTCGGCATCGAGCGCCATGCCGGGCTTCGCCACCACCAGGGCCATGCCGACCTCGCCCCAGCGCGCGTCGGGCACGCCGATCACGGCGGCCTCGGACACCGCGGCGAGTTGGAACAGCACGTTTTCCACTTCCGCGGGATAGACGTTCTCCCCGCCGGAGATAAACATGTCCTTGGCGCGGTCGACGATGTAGTAATCGCCGTCCTCGTCCATGTAGGCAATGTCTCCGGAATGCAGCCAGCCATCGCGAATGGCCGACGCCGTGGCCTCCGGCAGGTTCCAGTAGCCGGGCGTGACACCCGGTCCCTTGATCAGCAACTCGCCGCGCTCGCCGGGCGCCACGTCGCTCCCCTGCGCATCCACCACCCGTGTCAGCATCGAGCCCACCGGCTTGCCGATGGTGCCGATCTTGCGGCGAGCGGTGGCTTCGTCGCAGACAAAAACGGTGGGGCCCGTCTCGGTCATGCCGAAGCCGAAGCAGATCGTCACGCCCTTGGCCAGATACGCCTCCAGCAGCGGCTGCGGCACTGGCGAGCCGCCCGCGGACATATTGCGCATGCGGGAAAAATCCGCCGCCGCGAAGCCGGCATGCTGGCTGAGGAAGAGATAGACCGCCGGCACCGCGAAGAACATCGTGATGCCCTCCGCGGAGCGGGCATCGAGCCTGGCCAGCGTTACCCCGGCGTCGAATTCGCGCATGATATGCACGGCGCCGCCGGCATGGAGCACGGGGTTGGCGTAGAGATTGAGCCCGCCGGTATGGAAGAACGGCAGCACGTTGAGGAACACGTCGTCGCGCGTGATCTTGTTGGCCAACATGGCGTTGACGGCATTGAAAAAGACCATGCCATAGGTCTGGATCACGCCCTTGGGACGGCCGGTGGTGCCGGAGGTATAGAGCAGGTGCCAGACCTCGTGCTCGTCGCGGCACGGCATCTCGATCGTGCGGCCGGAAGCGCTGGCGAGTACCGCCTCGTATTCGGTCCAGCCACCCGGCACGTCGGCGCTCTCGTCGTCGGCCAGGTGCAGCACGGCGCGCAGCGGCAAGGCGTCGCTCAGCGCCGCGGCGGTGGCCAGGAAGCCGTCGCCGGCCACCAGGACTTCGGGAGCGCAGTCGCGCAGGATCGGCAGCAGTTCGGCAGCCGGCAGGCGCCAGTTCAGGCAGACCATCACCATGCCGGCCTTGGCGCAGCCGTACAGCATCTCGAAGTAGTCCGAGCTATTGTGGGCCAGCACGGCCACGCGCGCGCCCGGCGCCAGCCCCAGGTGTTCGGCAAGATACTCGGCAAAGCGGCTGGCCCGCTCGTCGAACTGCCGGTAGGTCACCGTGCGGCCGCTTTCCACGTCGACCAGCGCAATCTTGTCCGGGGTGTGGCGGGCGTTCTTGTGCAGCCAGTCGACTACGTACATGATCCGGAGCCTCCGCTCATAGGTGCGTCCTTGTTATCGCCTTTGTCTTTGTATCGGGTCTTGCCGCTGCGTGCCTGCCAGCCGTGCGCCGCCATCCGGCGCGGCCGCTCACGACGCCACTTCGTGTTCCGAGCGATCCCCGCGCAGGCGGCCGACGATGCCCTGCGGGAAGTAATACACGCTCAGGATGAACAACAGCCCGAGCCACAGCAGCCAGCGGTCCGGATGCAGCAGGCCGGACAGCAGCGGGACTGCCGCGGTGGCGTCGCTGGCCAGCTTCATCACGTCCTGCAGATAGGTCTGCGCCACCAGGAACAGCGTGGTGCCGATGATCGCGCCATAGAGCGTGCCCATCCCGCCGATCACCACGATCAGCAGGATATCGACCATGATCTCGAACGACAGTGAGGTGTCGGGCCCGTTGTAGCGCAGCCAGAGTGCCATCAGCACACCGGCCAGCGTGGCGAAGGCGGCCGACAGCACGGTGGAAACGGTGCGGTAGACGACGGTGCGGTAACCGATGGCTTCGGCCCGGAAATCGTTTTCGCGGATCGCCTGCAGCACGCGGCCGAAGGGCGAATTGACCACGCGCAGAAGAAGCAGGAACAACACCAGCGCGCTGGCGAATACGAAGTAGTAGGAGAACAGCTTGCCGTTGAGCGGCACGCCGAACCACTCGGCGTCGCCCAGCGTGAAGCCCGGGGTGAAGACCTCCGGCACCTTGAAGGTGATGCCGTCCTCGCCGCCGGTCCATTCCGACAGCTGCGACACCAGCGTGGCGAAGGCCGTTGCCACCGCCAGCGTGATCATGGCGAAGAAAATGGCCCTGACCCGCAGCGAGAACAGTCCGATCAGGAAGGCCAGCGCCATCGAGACCAGCAGCGCGCCGACGGTGCCAAGCGCGAGCGCGCCCCATCCCGGATCGAGCCGCGACATGGCGATCGCCACGCCGTAGCCGCCGATGCCGAAGAACATGGTGTGCGCGAAGGAGACGATGCCGGTATAGCCGAGCAGCAGGTCGTAGCTTGCCACCAGCACCACGAAGATGCAGATCTTGGCCGCCATATTGAGCGCGCGCGCGCCGGGAAACAGGAACGGCGCGCAGGCCAGCGCCAGCAGCATCGCCAGCAGGATGACGGCCAGCACGCGGCTTCGTGGCAGGTCGCCGGAAAGCAGTCGGATCATGGTTTTCCCCTGCGCTCAGCGCTTGGCTACCGGGTACAGGCCCTGCGGACGCCACAGCAGGATCATGACCATCAGCAGGATGTTCGAGAACAGCGCCAGCTTCGGAAACAGGAAGCCGGTGTAATTTGCCATCAGGCCCACCAGCAAGGCGCCGACAAAGCAGCCGGTGGTGGAGCCGAGGCCGCCGATGATGATGACGATGAAGATCAGCACATTGACCTGGGCGCCAATTGCCGCCGTGATGTTCTGCTGGTACAGGCCCCACAGCACGCCGCCCATCCCGGCCAGCCCCGCCCCCACCACGAACACGCCGATAAACAGCCGCCGGATGCGGTAGCCCAGCGATTCCACCATCTCGCGGTTCTCCACGCCAGCGCGGATCAAGAGGCCGATGCGCGTGCGGTTGAGCACCAGCACCATGGAGATAAAGATCGCCAGCCCCAGCACCACGGCGATCAGCCGGTATTTCTCGATGGCGGCATCGCCCAGCAGCACCGCGCCGCGGAACGTGGTGGGTACCTGCAGCGCAATGGTCTCCGCGCCCCAGATCGCCTTGATCAGCTGTTCGGCCACGATCATGCCGCCCATGGTGATCAGGATCTGCTTCAGGTGCTGGCCATAGACCGGGCGCACCACGATGCGCTCGAACAGGAAGCCGATCGCGCCGGCCGCCACCATCGCCGCCAGGATGGCGAGGCCGAACACCGCCAGGTTGAGTGCCAGGCTGTCGGCCTCCACCCAGGCGACCAGCGGCAGCAGCACCGACGCCGCCACATAGGCGCCCAGCGCGATAAAGGCGCCGTGGCCGAAGTTGAGCACGTCCATCAGGCCGAACACCAGCGTCAGGCCGGAGGACACCACGAAGACGATCATGCCCATGGCAAGGCCGGCGATGGTCAGGGTCAGCCAGGTCGAGCCGCTGCCGATCAGCGGGAAGGCCAGCAGCATCAGCAACGGTGCCAGCGCCAGCGGCGTCCAGTCGAGCCGGACCTTGGGCAGGTCGGCGGGCGCCGCCGGGGTGGTGGGTAAGGAGCTTGTACTCGCCATTGTCTCGGTCCTGACGATGTCTTGTTTGATTGCGTGAAGGCCGTAACGGCCCGCCACATCGGCAGCATTTGCCACCGCGCTTCATGCTTCGATGGTGTGCTCCGCCTCCCGCTCGCGAGAGAAGGGAGCACACCGGCAGGATCGCTTCCCTACTGATGCGCCGCCAGCGACAAACCCAGCAGCTTCTGCTGCAGCGCCTCGTCGTCCGCCAGCTCCGCCATGCTTCCCGTATGCACCACGCGCCCGTCGTCCATCACGGCGACCGTGTCCCCCACCGAGCGGGCCATATGGAAGTTCTGCTCCACCAGCAGGATCGACACCTCGGTCTGCTTGAGCTCGCGAAAGACGGTGATCATGTTCTGGATGATGGCCGGCGCCAGCCCCTTGGTCGGCTCGTCGACGATCAGCAGCTTGCGCGGCTCGATGATGGCCCGCGCCACCGACAGCATCTGCTTCTGCCCGCCGGAGAGCACGCCGGCGCGCTGGTGCCAGAAGATCTTCAGCGCGGGAAACATGCGGAACACCCAGTCCAGCCGCTGCCCGTCGATGGCCCCGCTGCGTGCGGCCAGGCGCATGTTCTCGGCCACGGTCAGCTCGGCGAACACGCTCATGTTTTCCGGCACATAGGCAATGCCGGACTGCGCGATGGCGGGCGTACCGCGGCGCGTGATGTCGGCGCCGTCGAACTGGATCCGCCCTTCGCCCGCCTGCCAGAGATTCATGATGGTGCGCAGCGTGGTGGTCTTGCCGGCGCCATTGCGTCCCAGCAGCATGGTCACGCCGCCGCGCGGCACCGCAAAGCTCACGCCATGCAGGATGTGATACGGCCCGATATGCGTCTGCACGCCTTCCAGGCGCAGGATGGGCGCTGCCGCTGCATCAGCCATGTCCGTTCCCCTGCGCACCGTCGTCGTCGATGCCAATGCCGAGATAAGCCTGCTGCACGATCGGCGAGGCAATCACCTCGGCCGGGTCGCCGTCGGCCATCAGGTTGCCGTTATGCAGCACGATGATGCGGTCGGCCAGCGAACGCACCACATCCATCTTGTGTTCCACCAGCAGCACCGTCTTGCTCCTGTCTTGCTTGATCTCCTGGATCAGGTCCAGGATCACCGGCACCTCGTCCACGCTCATGCCGGCGGTAGGCTCGTCGAACATGAAGATGCGCGGCTGCAGCGCCAGCAGGATGCCCACCTCCAGCTTGCGCTGGTCGCCATGCGGCAGCGAGGCCACGGGCAGGTGGCGCTTGTCGGCCATGGCCACGCGCTCGAGGCAGCTCTCGGCCTGCGCGCGGACCGCACGGTTGCCGCTCCACACGGACCAGAGATCCAGGCCGATGCGCCGGCGCGCCTGCACCGCCAGCCGCACGTTCTCGAACACCGAGAGATTGGGGAACAGGCTGGTCAGCTGGAAGGCCCGGCCAATGCCGCGCAGCGCCTTGTGCGGCACCGGCAGCCGCGTCACGTCCTCGCCGCCCAGCAGGATCTGCCCGGCAGTGGGCGGCAACTGGCCCGAGATCAGGTTGAAGTAGGTGGTCTTGCCGGCCCCGTTGGGGCCGACGATGCAGGTCAGCTCGCCCGGGCGGAACGCGCATGACACGGCATTGACCGCCACGTGGCCGCCAAAGCGGATGGTCAGGCCGCGCGTCTCGAGCGCGGGCGGCTCCGCCACCGCCTGCCGCAGCGCTGCCGTCGTATCGATGGAAGAAGCGCCCACGGTCGTCACCGCCTGTTACGGATCGGCACGCTCATTTCTTCCGGCTTGATCTCGCGGACCAGCTCGGGTACGCCCCAGGCGAATGCAGGATCGACCTTGATCTTGAAGTGGTACATCGACTGCATGGCCTGGTGGTCTTCCTTGCGGAACGTCATCTTGCCCTTGGGCGTCTCGAACGACATGCCCTCCATCGCGCCGATCAGCTTCTCGGTATTGGTGTCGCCATTGGTCTTCTTGAGCGCCTCGACCAGCGCGATGCCGGCCGACATGCCGCCCGCGGTGAAGAAATCGGGCGGCGACTTGAACTTGCTGTAGTGGTTGGACACCAGCCACTCGTTGGCCTTGTTCTTGGGAATGCCGAAGTAGTAGTACGTCGCGCCTTCCATGCCGGGGAAATTCTTGTAGCTGGTCATGGCGGGCAGGATATTGCCGCCGGTGGCGATCTCGATGCCATAGCGCTTGGGATCGAGATCGGCAATCTTGAAGGGGTTGCCGGCGCCGGCCCAGATGATGAAGATGATCTTGCGGCCCGGCTTGTCCTTGAGCGAATCGAACAGGCGCTGCGCCCCCGCGGTGAAGTCCGTGGTACTGGTGGGCAGGTACTCCTCGTGCACGATCCTGGCGTTCTTGAGGGCGCCCTTGAAGGCCTTCACGCCGTCGCGGCCGAACGCGTAGTCCTGGGCCAGCGTGGCGATCTGCACGCCGGGCTTGTCGAGGGCCACCGCATTGGAAATGGCATCCTGCGACGAATTGCGGCCGGTACGGAAGATGTAGCGGTTCCACTTCTCGCCGGTGATCGAATCCGCCACGGCGGGCTCGACCAGCAGGATCTTCTTGTACTCCTCGGCCACCGGCAGCATCGCCAGCGCGGTACCGGACGACGTCGGTCCAACGGCAATGTCGGCGCGATCGTCGCTGTAGGCCGCGGCGAGCTGCGCCTTGGCGACGTCGGGCTTGCCCTGGGTGTCCTTCTCGAGCACCACCAGCTTGTTGCCATTGACCGCCATGGTGCCGTTGGTGGCGTATTCCAGGCCCATCATCAGCCCCGTCTGGGTCTGCTTGGCGTAGGCTTCCAGCGCCCCGGTCTTGTCGTAGACGTGGGCAATGCGGATATCCTTGGCCACGGCGCTGCCTGCGGCCAGCAGGCCGGCCAGTGCGAGCATGCCAGCGGCTTGGTGCTTGAGTTGCATTCCAGTCTCCTCTTTGGGTTTCTCTTATTGTTGCAAGTAGAGATGCTGCTCCATGACTGCTGATTGCGGCCGCCGATCATGGACCGTGGCCGCCCTGCCGGTCCTTCAATCCGCCCCGGCGCCGCCCAGGAAACGGCGCATGCCGGCGGCGGCCTCGGCGCTCGTCACCTGCGCCACGAACGCCACGCGCTCGCGCTCGAGGCCTTGCGCCAGCGCCCCGGCATCCCAGCGCAGCAGCGCGCGCGTACTCGCCACGCTGCCAGGCACCTTGTCCTTCAGCCCGGCCGCCAGCGACAGGGCCATGGCTTCGGCCTCGCCGGAAGGCGCCAGATGCGTGATCATGCCCAGCGCGGCAGCCTGCCCCGCGGTCAGCGTCGTGTTCTCGAGCTGGATCGCGCGCGAGCGCGCGGCGCCGATCAACTGGGGCAGCATCGCGGTCCAGCCACCGTCCGGGCTGAAGCCCACCACGGTGTAGTACGGCGCGATGCGCGCCCCCTCTCCGAGCACCGTCATGTCGCAGGCCAGCGCCAGACCCAGCGCGCCGCCGGTCAGCCAGCCCTCCACCGCCGCGATCACCGGGCAGCGCAAGACCGCCAGCCGCAGGATGGCTTCGTTCAGCAAACCCAGCAGCCGCTGCGCATACTGTGCCAACTCGGCACTTTGCGGCGGGAAGGCAGCGAAGGCGCCTACGTCGCCGCCGGTGGAAAACGAGCGGCCGGCATGGCCCAGCACCACGGCGCGCACTTCCGGATCTGCTTCCACGCGTTCAAGCGCGGCCAGCAGGGCTTCCAGCAATTCGGGCACAAGGCTGTTGTGGCGCTCGGCGCGGTTGAGCCGCAGCACTGCCGTGCTGCCGCTGCGTTCGACCACGACCAGCGCGCTCATCGTGCCTCCAGCCCGTGGGAAATCATGTCGAAGGCGGTGTCGACCACCTTGTCCATCGACGCCGGCCGCTTCCACAGCGCGTAGCGCATGCCGAGGAAATTGCTGATGCCGATCAGGCACCAGGCTCGCACTTCGGCATCGCCCGGCGAGATCTCGCCCTGTTCCTCGGCCTTGCCGAGGCGCCGGCTGTAGACATCGGCAAAGACCTGGAAATAGCTGCTGTAGATGGTCTGGTCCACCGAGTAGGAATCGAGCACGATGCGGTACAGGTTCTTGTGGCGCGAGACAAAGGACAGAAAGGCCTTGAGCCCCAGCCGCTCGGCCTCGATCTGCGTCTGCACCTGTCCCACATGCTTGCGCAGGTGGGCGCGCACCAGTTCCAGCATGTGCTGCACCAGCGCGCGGAAGATGTCTTCCTTGTCCTTGAAGTAAAGGTAGAAGGTACCCATTGCCACCTCCGCTTCCTGCGTGATCTCGGAGATCGAAGCCACGTAGTAGCCCTTCTCGCCGAATACTTTTTCGGCGGCGCGCAGCAGCGCTTCGCGGGTCTTCTGGCCGCGCGCGGTCTTGGGCTGGCTGACGCCGGATTCGGTCTGGGACATCTGGGCTCCGCAAGGACGGGTCAGGCCGGTACTTCGGCATCACGCCGCGCTTTTGCAGCGCGGCAGCCGCGCTGTCCGGCCCGCCCCAAAACATGATAACTGATTCATGTTTCATGATATAAAGTTAGCAATCCCAATGTCAATACATCGCTTACCCGGAGCACAGCCCCGCTCCGGGGCAAGCCAACCCTCCGACTGGAACACCGCCATTGGATGCTTCGCATACCGCGCCCCGCAGCCCTAGCGGCGTGCCTGCCGCCCCCGCCCCGGAATTCACCGTCCACCCCGCCAGCGGCGGCCTGCCGGGCTGGCGGGAGGCGGGCTGCGGACGGCCTTTGCTGCTGCTGCATGGATGGTCGCTATCCGGCGCCGCCTTCGATGCGCAGGGTGTGCTGGCGCGCAGCGGCTACCGCGTGATCGCACCGGATCACGCCGGGCATGGCCTGTCTGCTGCGCTGCCGCATGCTGGCCAGGCCACCGTGGCACGGCTGGCGGCCGATGCCGCGGCACTGATCGGGCACCTGCACTTGCCGGATGTGGTGGCGGTCGGCTGGTCGATGGGAGCGATGGTGGCCTGGGAGCTGATGCGCAGTCACTGCACCCTGCCGCTGGCTGCCGTAGGTGCCATCGACATGACGCCCCGGCTGGCGAGCGATGCGGATTGGCCCCACGGACTGCATGCGCACTACGACGCAGGCCAGGCGGCGCAAATGGCCGCGCGCGTGCGCCAGCACTGGCCCAAGCTGATCGAACCGGTGCGCGCTGGCTTGTGGTCCGCGGGCAACGAAGCCGATGCGGCGCAAGCCAGCCGCGTCGCCGCCATCATGCGGGAATGCGCTCCCGCTGCGCTCGCTTCGCTGTGGGAAGACATGGCACGCCAGGACTACCGCCCGGCATTGCGCCAGGCACGGCTGCCCTTATTTCACTTGTATGGGGAACGCAGCCGCCTGTACGCGCCGGCCGTGGGCCAGGCCACGCTGGCCCTGCAGCCGGCCGCGCGCCTCGCCACCATTGCCGGCACGGGCCACGCGCCGCATATGGAGCGGCCGGCGGCCTTCAATGCGGCGCTGCTGGCGATGCTGGACTGGATCGATTCGCTGCATTCGCCCGGCGCGCCGGCGGCTTGAACCCGGGCGCTCAGGACAGCAGCCGATAGGTCCACAGGCCCAGCACGGTCAGCAGCAGCGAACCGCCCAGGTGCAGCAACAGGTGTGCCGCCGCCCAGCCATAGTCTCCCGCCATCAGGTTGGCCACGACCTCGCTGGAAAACGTGGAAAAGGTGGTCAGGCCGCCAAGAAAACCGGTCACCGCCAGCAGGCGCCATTCGGGCGGCAAATCCACCCGCGCGCCGAAGAACCCCATCGCCACGCCGATCATGTAGCCGCCGGCCAGGTTGGCGGCCAGCGTGCCATAGGGCAACGCCGGGTTGACGGCATTCCACATGACCGAAAGCAACCAGCGCAGCCAGGCTCCCAGCGCGGCCCCGACCCCGACCGCGACAAACCCGAGCGGACCCATCAGCGTTGCGCTCCCGGTTCTCCCGGTACTTCCGGTTCTTCCGATGCCGCCGGGGCTTCGAGCTCTGCGCCGCTGGCATTGAGCGAACGCACGCCCCAGCGCGCCAGTGCCGACTCGTCGGTTACCCGGGCATCGACCCAGCGTGCGCCCTCCGGCGTCTGCTCCTTCTTCCAGAACGGGGCCTCGGACTTGAGGTAATCCATGATGAATTCGCAAGCGGCGAACGCAGTGCCACGATGGGCCGAGGCCACGGCCACCAGCACGATCTGGTCCAGCGGCAGCAGCGGCCCGACCCGATGCACGATGGTGACGCCAAGCAGTTCCCAGCGCTCCCGCGCCACGGCCTCGATCCGCGCCAGCGCCTTCTCGGTCATGCCGGGATAGTGCTCCAGCTCCATGGCGCTGACCGCGCTGCCATCGTTCACGTCGCGCACGGTGCCGACAAAGCTGGCTACCGCGCCCACCCCCGGCTGGCCCCGGCGCAATGCCGCCACCTCGGCGCCAAGGTCGAAATCCTCCTGCTGCACCCTGACGCTCATGTCAGCCTCCCGTCACGGGCGGGAAAAACGCCACTTCGCATCCTTCGGCCAGCATGCTGTCCGCGCTCGCCACCTCATGGTCCACGGCCATGCGCAGGGCCCGGCCCTCGGCCAGTACCTCGGCCCAGGCGCCACCGCGCGCGCCCAGCCACTGCCGCAGATCGCCAACGGTGGCTACCGCCGCAGGCACCTCGACACGCTCCTGCCCAAGGCCCAGCTGCTCGCGCACGCTGGCAAAAAAACGCAATTCGATATGCATGGTGGTCTCTCTCCTCATGCCAGCAGGCCGTCGAAGGCGATGAACTGCACCGTGTCGCCGCGCGCGATCGGCTGGTTCGGCGGATTGTCGACCAGGCCATCGCCCCACACGGTAGAGGTCAGCACCCCGGAACTCTGGTTGGGGAACAGGTCAAGCCCGCCGGACGGGTTGATGCGCACGCGCAGGAATTCATTGCGGCGATCGCCCTTGGGCAGGTCGAAGTCGGCCCGCAGGGGCAGGCGGCGCGGCATGACATCCTGCACGCCTTGCAGCCGCAGGATGAAAGGCCGCACGAACAGCAGGAAGGTCACGAAGCTGGAGACGGGATTGCCCGGCAGGCCCAGGAACCAGGCCGGGGCCTGCCCGCCGCGCGCCACCTCGCCGAAGGCCAGCGGCTTGCCCGGCTTGATGGCGATCTGCCACAGGTTGAGCCGTCCCTCGGCCTCGACGGCCGGCTTGATATGGTCTTCCTCGCCAACCGAGACGCCGCCGGAGGTGATGATCAGGTCATGTCCGGCAGCGGCCCGGCGCAGGGTATCGCGCGTGGCGGCCAGGGTATCCGGCACGATGCCGAAATCGCTGACCTCGCAGCCCAGGTTTTCCAGCAGGCCGCGCAGCGTGAAGCGGTTGGAGTTGTAGATCGCGCCCGGCTTGAGCGGTTCGCCCGGCATGGCCAGTTCGTCGCCGGTGAAGAACACCGCCACCTTGACGCGCCGCACAACGTCCAGCGCCGCCTGCCCCACCGAGGCCGCCAGCCCAAGCGCCTGCGGCGTCAGCCGCGTGCCGGCCGGCAGGATCGTGCTACCGGCGCGGATATCCTCCCCGGCACGTCGGATCCACTCGCCCGGCTGCGGCGCGTGATTGACGACGACATCATCGCCTTCCGCCACGCACTGCTCCTGCATCACCACCGCGTCGGCCCCCGGCGGGATCAGCCCGCCGGTAAAAATACGCGCCGCCGTGCCGGCCGCCAGCGCCGTGCCGACATGGCCGGCCGGAATACGCTGGGCTACCCGCAGGCGCGCGCCCGGCGCCGCCAGGTCGGCGCTGCGTACGGCGTAGCCGTCCATCGAGGTGTTGTCGGCCGGCGGCACGTCCAGCGTGCTCGTCACCGGCAAGGCCAGCACCCGTCCGTTGGCATCCAGCGTGGCGATGCGCTCGGCCTCGGCGAGCGGGCTGGCGCCGGCCAACAGGGCTTCGAGGGCCTGGGCCATGGTCAGCATGGGAGGGCGGGCGGGCGCGGCAGCTTGGGTCATGACGAAAACGGGTAAGTGAGACAGCGTGAGAGGGCAGAAGCCAGAGCCATGGTCACCGGCCTACCGCCCCGGGGTCCGGCGATCGGTCGCCCATGGAAAACGGCCCACGTACTGCCGCCGGTACATCCGGGGCAATGCGGGGGCCGTGCGCTTCGGCTCGGCAAGTCCGATTGTAGCGAGTTGCCACCGCGCCGGCAGGAGCGCCGCCGGCGCGGCCAGGCTTAGAGGCCGGTGTGGCCGGCGATATAAGCCTTGATGCGGTCCGCGTCGGCCGGCATCACCTCGAAGCGCTGCGGCAGGCTTTCGATGCCCTCGAAGCTGGCCGGGCGCTCCGGCTCGTGGCCGAGCGCCTCGCGGATGGTGTCGGCGAACTTGGCCGGCAGCGCGGTCTCCAGCAC
This sequence comes from Cupriavidus sp. 96C5-1, assembly GCF_057798855.1. Lineage (NCBI taxonomy): Bacteria > Pseudomonadati > Pseudomonadota > Betaproteobacteria > Burkholderiales > Burkholderiaceae > Cupriavidus > Cupriavidus sp. 96C5-1. Next base: position 72,399 of record NZ_JBYOJU010000036.1, read on the forward strand.
CACCATCGGCACGCCGGGCGTGAGATGCTCGCGCGCGACCTTGATGCCATCGGCGGTATGGGTATCGATGGTGATGCCGTAGCGCCCGGAGAGGTCGCGGATGGTGGCCAGGCGGTCTGCGTGCGTGCTGCGGCCCGAGACAAAGCCGAAGGCGCGGATGCGCTCGAATTCCGGGGTGCCCGACAGGTCGAAGCCGCCCTTGGTGTCCACATCCTCGCGGAACATCTTCGCCAGCTTGTCGCCATCGCGGCCCAGCAGGTCGAACACGAAGCGCTCGAAGTTCGACGCCTTCGAGATATCCATGCTCGGGCTGGAGGTGTGGTACGTCTCGGCCGACCTGCGCACGCGGTAGGTGCCGGTGCGGAAGAACTCGTCGAGCACGTCGTTCTCGTTGGTGGCAACCACCAGCTTGTCGATCGGCAGGCCCATCATGCGCGCGATATGGCCGGCGCAGACGTTGCCGAAATTGCCCGACGGCACGCAGAACGACACCTTCTGGCCCGGGCCATCGGTCGCCAGCAGCCAGCCCTTGAAGTAGTACACCACCTGGGCCACCACGCGTGCCCAGTTGATCGAGTTGACCGTGCCGATCTTCTGGCGGGCCTTGTAGCCGAGATCGTTGGAGACCGCCTTGACGATATCCTGGCAGTCGTCGAACACGCCTTCCACCGCCAGGTTGAAGATGTTCGGGTCCTGCAGGCTGAACATCTGCGCGGTCTGGAACGCGCTCATCTTGCGGTGCGGGCTCAGCATGAACACGCGGATGCCGCGCTTGCCGCGCATGGCGTACTCGGCAGCGCTGCCGGTGTCGCCGGAGGTGGCGCCCAGGATGTTCAGCTCCTGCCCGGCACGCGCCAGCGCGTACTCGAACAGGTTGCCGAGCAGTTGCATGGCCATGTCCTTGAAGGCCAGCGTGGGTCCATTGGACAGGCCCAGCAGCTGCAGCGGCGCGCCGCCCTCCTCGCCCAGCGTGCGCAGCGGCGTGATATCCGCCGTGTTGTCGCCGGGGCGGGCGTTGCAGTACACCTCGGGCGTGTAGGTCTTGCGCGTCAGCGCGCGCAGGTCCTCTGCCGGGATATCGTCGCAGAACTTCGACAGGACTTCGAAGGCGAGATCGGCGTACGACAGCTTGCGCCAGGCTTCCAGCTCGTCGGCCGTGACCTGCGGATACGCCTGCGGCAGGTACAGGCCGCCGTCCGGCGCCAGGCCGCCCAGCAGGATCTCGGAGAAGGTTTGCGGCACTTCATGGCCGCGCGTCGACAGGTATTTCATCGGTGCGTGTGTCTCTCGCCGGGCCGGCGCTCAGTTCAGTTCTTCCATGCGCAGGCGGGTAACCGCCGACAGCACGGTCGGCAGCGCCTCGATCTTGGCGATGGCGGCATTGATCTGCTTCTCGCGCGTGATATGCGAGAGCATGATGATGTCGGTCTGCGGCTCGCCTTCGCGCGATTCCTTCTGCAGCATGGCGTCGATGGAGATGCCGGCATCGGCCAGGATACGGGTGATGTCGGCCAGCACGCCGGCCTCGTCCGCCACGCGCATGCGCAGGTAGTACGAGCTGGTGACTTCCTCGATCGGCAGCACCGGCACGCTGGACAGTTCGTCCGGCTGGAAGGCCAGGTGCGGTACGCGATGCTCGGGGTCGGCAGTGTGCAGGCGGGTCACATCGACCAGGTCGGCGATGACGGCCGAAGCGGTCGGCTCGGCGCCCGCGCCCTTGCCGTAGTACAGCGTGGCGCCAACGGCGTCGCCCTGTACCAGCACGGCGTTCATGGCGCCTTCCACATTGGCGATCAGGCGTTTGGCCGGCACCAGCGTCGGGTGCACGCGCAGTTCGATGCCGTCCGCGCGGCGGCGCGTCAGGCCCAGCAGCTTGATGCGGTAGCCCAGCTCTTCGGCATAGCGGATATCCTCGGCCGACAGCTTGGTGATGCCTTCCACATAGGCCTTGTCGAACTGCACCGGCATGCCGAAGGCGATCGAGCTCATCAGCGTGACCTTGTGGGCAGCGTCGATGCCTTCGATGTCGAAGGTCGGGTCGGCCTCGGCATAGCCCAGTGCCTGCGCTTCCTTCAGCACGGTGCCGAAGTCCAGGCCCTTGTCGCGCATCTCCGACAGGATGAAGTTGGTGGTGCCATTGATGATGCCGGCGATCCATTCGATGCGGTTGGCGGTCAGGCCTTCGCGCAGCGCCTTGATGATGGGGATGCCGCCGGCCACGGCAGCCTCGAAGGCGACGATCACGCCCTTCTTGCGCGCGGCCTCGAAGATCTCGTTGCCATGCACGGCCAGCAGCGCCTTGTTGGCGGTGACCACATGCTTGCCGTTCTCGATCGCCTTGAGCACCAGTTCGCGGGCAATGCCGTAGCCGCCGATCAGCTCGATCACGATATCGATCTCGGGACGGGTGACCACTTCGTTGGCATCCGCCACCACCTCGACCTGCCCACCGGTCAGCTCGCGGGCGCGCTCGGTGTTGAGGTCGGCCACCATGGCAATCTCGATGCCGCGCCCGGCGCGGCGGCGGATTTCTTCCTGGTTGCGTTGCAGCACGTTGAACGTGCCGCTACCGACGGTACCGATGCCAAGCAGGCCTACTTTGATGGGATTCATGGACGATCTGACTCTGAGTTGCTGAAAAATGGATTGCGCCGCAAGCGTACCCGCTCAGGCCGCGAGGCCGTGGCGTTTGCGGTATGCCTCGAGGAAACGGCCGACGCGGCCAATGGCCTCGCGCAGGTCTTCCTCGTGCGGCAGGAATACGATACGGAAGTGGTCGGGCTTGCCCCAGTTGAAGCCGGTGCCCTGCACCAGCAGCACCTTGGACTCCTGCAGCAGTTCATAGATGAACTCCTGGTCGTCCTGGATCGGGTACATCGACAGGTCGAGCTTGGGAAACAGGTAAAGCGCGGCCTTGGGCTTCACGCAGGTGACACCCGGGATCTGCGTGATCAGTTCATGGGCTAGATCGCGCTGGCGGCGCAGGCGCCCGCCTTCGTTGACCAGGTCGTTGATGCTCTGGTAGCCGCCCAGCGCGGTCTGGATGGCCCACTGGGCGGGCACGTTGGCGCACAGGCGCATCGAGGACAGCATGTTCAGCCCCTCGATATAGTCCAGCGCGGGCCGCTTGTCGCCCGACACCACCATCCAGCCGGCGCGGTAGCCGCACGAGCGGTAGTTCTTGGACAGGCCGTTGAAGGTCACGGTCAGCACATCGGTCGACAGCGAAGCGATCGAGGTGTGGGTATGGCCGTCGTACAGCACCTTGTCGTAGATCTCGTCGGCGAAGATGATCAGGCCATGCTCGCGGGCGATCGCCACGATGGACTTGAGCAGTTCGTCGGAATACAGCGCCCCGGTGGGATTGTTCGGGTTGATGACGACGATGGCCTTGGTATTCGGCGTGATCTTGGCGCGGATATCGTCCAGGTCGGGCATCCACTCGTTGGCCTCGTCGCACACATAGTGCACCGGAGTCCCGCCCGACAGGCTCACCGCGGCGGTCCACAGCGGGTAGTCCGGCGCCGGCACCAGCACTTCGTCGCCACTGTTGAGCAGCGCGTTCATCGACATCACGATCAGCTCGGAGGCGCCGTTGCCGACGTAGATGTCGTCCAGGCCCACGCCCTCGATGTTCTTCTGCTGCGTATAGTGCATGATCGCCTTGCGCGCGGCGAAGATGCCCTTGGAGTCCGAGTAGCCCGCCGAGTTGGGCAGGTTGCGCATCATGTCCTGCTGGATCTCTTCCGGCGCGTCGAAGCCGAACACCGCCAGGTTGCCGATGTTCAGCTTGATGATCTTGTGGCCTTCCTCTTCCATCTGCTTGGCCTTTTCCAGCACCGGGCCGCGGATGTCATAGCAAACATTGTTGAGCTTGTTGGATTTCTGGATCGGTTTCACGGCGATGTCGGCAGGAGGCAAGCGCCGCCGTCTGGCGGCAGCTATCTAGGGAATCTGGGTGGAAAGGAGCGGCCCGGTGTGCGCATCCGCTGCGATGCAACGCAAAACGTGGCAGGCAGGGAGGCAAAAGCTATAATTTATCGGATTATGACAGACTTCGGCAGGGATTCTTGCATTGCAGCGTACAGCACCTGTACACCGGGGCTGCGGCAAGGCCACCCGCCGGCCTGCCCCGAAATGCTATCAACCCGCCCTGTGCGGCCCGGCCGCGTCGCCGCGCGCCCGCCCACGGGCAGCGCCAGATAAGGTTCGCCCTTGAAACTCCACGCTGACCAGCCCAATGCCCTCAATACGGTGACCTCCTACGGCCCGGGTTATATCGAAATCAATATGGTGCGCTACACGGATTCCGTGCTGGTCATGCCCGAGGGCGACGTCCGGCCCTGGCCGGTGCGGCGCTTCGAAGACCTGGAGCCGGCCCATTTCGAGGGTCTGCTGGAGCACGCCCCGGAAGTCGTGCTGCTTGGCACCGGCAGCCGCCTGCGCTTCCCCCATCCGCGCCTGACCGCCGCCCTGTCGCGGCGGCATGTGGGCGTGGACGCCATGGACCTGCAGGCTGCCTGCCGCACCTACAATATCCTGATGGCGGAAGGCCGCAAGGTGGCGGCCATCCTCCTGCTCGAAGACCAGACCTGAGGCCCCTCCCCGCGTGCGGGGCCGCCGCCGCAAGTTAAGCCTGCGCCACGCTTGAAGTTTGGCGGGCCGCCCCCATCTGCCGCCACCATGGTGGCAGCACTCACGCCGCCGCCTCCCTTCCTGCCCCTCCCAGGAGCCATAAGAATGACTGTCAGTCTCAGCAAGGCCATACCCGACTTCAGCGCGCCCGCCACCGGCGGCACCTTCAGCGTTGCCGACCAGCGTGGCAAGACCGTGGTCCTGTACTTCTATCCCAAGGACAACACCCCGGGCTGCACCACCGAGGCGATGAACTTCCGTGACCAGCACGACGATTTCGTCAAGGCCGGCGCGGTGGTCTTCGGCATCTCCCGCGACAGCCTGAAATCGCACGAGAACTTCAAGGCCAAGCTGGAATTGCCGTTCGAGCTGATCTCCGATGGCGACGAAGCCGTCTGCGGCCTGTTCGATGTCATCAAGATGAAAAAAATGTATGGTAAGGAAGTGCGCGGCATCGAGCGCAGCACCTTCATCGTCGACGGCAAGGGCATCCTGCGCCACGCCATGCGTGGCATCAAGGTACCCAACCACGTCGACGAGGTGTTGCAGATCGTGCGCGCCCTCTGATCCGGAGGATTCGGGCAGCGGTGTTAATGCGCCGCAACAACAACTTTGCGGACCTGCCCGGCCAGCGATTGCCAAACGGAAATCGTTCGGATACATTGGCCTTTAATGAGTTCAGATTCCGGATGCCACGCTGCTTCATCGTCCCGGCCCAGGCGCCTCCTGCCACGGGCCGGTAGCGGACCTGCCGTGTCTCCGGTCCGCAAGAAAGCCGTCAAACCTGCTCCACAGGTCTGGCGGCTTTTTTGTTTGTACGCACAGGACACGATCGGCAATGTAGCGGCGCAGTGCGGCCGCGCCCGTGTCCTGCGCCGTTTTCCTGCCGTCTTCCCCCCCTGAAAGGAAAGCCAAGCATGCCGCTGCCGACCATGCCCGCCAAGCCTGCCCAATTGCTTGACCCGAGCGAATTCGCCCCGGCGACCAAGCTGACCAAGGCCAAATCAGCGTCGCAGGGTAAAAAACCCGTGCCGGCGCTGGAGCGTGTGGCCCTGCTGGAAACCGGAACTAGCACAATGGAAGACGCGCCGGCCGTGGTGGCCCGCGCCGGCGGTTCGACGCGAGCGCGCACCAAGGATGCGCCCCCGTCCGCACTGAAGTCCGTACCGCCGCTGAAGTCCGTACCGCCGGCCGCCGCCAAGCCGGCCGCTGGCACCACCAATCGCCGCATGCAGAAACACACCGGTCCTGCCAAGCTGTTCGTGCTGGACACCAATGTGCTGATGCATGACCCGACCTCGCTGTTCCGCTTCGAAGAGCACGACGTCTATCTGCCGATGATGACGCTCGAGGAGCTGGACAACCACAAGAAGGGCATGAGCGAAGTCGCCCGCAACGCGCGCACCGTCAGCCGCACCCTGGATGCGCTGGTGGGCGGGACCGACGGCGTGCTCGACGAAGGCATGCCGCTGGCCAAGCTGGGCAACCGCGATGCGCAGGGCAAGCTGTTCCTGCAGACCAAGCTCAACGAGATCAAGCTGCCCGACGGCCTGCCCCAGGGCAAGGCCGACAACCAGATCCTGGGTGTGGTCAGCGCCTTGCAGCAACAGTTCCCGGAGCGCCAGGTCGTGCTGGTGTCGAAAGACATCAATATGCGCATCAAGGCGCGCGCCCTGGGCCTGCCCGCCGAGGACTACTTCAATGACCAGGTCCTCGAGGACAAGGACCTGCTCTACTCGGGCGTGATGATCCTGCCCAATGACTTCTGGTCCAAGCACGGCAAGGGGGTGGAGAGCTGGCAGGACCCCAAGTCCGGCGCGATGTTCTATCGTCTGACCGGTCCGCTGGTGCCATCCTTCCTGGTCAACCAGTTCGTCTACCTGGAGCCCAGCGACGGCAGCCTGCCGCTGTATGCCCAGGTCAAGGAAATCAACGGCAAGACCGCGTTGCTGCAAACGCTGAAGGACTACACGCACCACAAGAACAATGTGTGGAGCGTGACCGCCCGCAACCGCGAGCAGAACTTCGCGCTCAACCTGCTGATGCATCCGGAGGTCGACTTCGTCACGCTGCTGGGCCAGGCCGGTACCGGCAAGACCCTGCTGGCACTGGCCGCCGGCCTGGAGCAGGTACTCGACCAGAAGCTGTACAACGAGATCATCGTCACCCGCGCCACGGTGCCGGTCGGCGAGGATATCGGCTTCCTCCCAGGTACCGAGGAAGAAAAGATGCAGCCCTGGATGGGCGCCTTCGACGACAACCTGGAGGTCCTGCAGAAGAGCGACGACAGCGCCGGCGAATGGGGCCGCGCCGCCACCCAGGAACTGATCCGCTCGCGCATCAAGGTCAAGAGCATGAACTTCATGCGCGGACGCACCTTCGTCAACAAGTTCGTCATCATCGACGAGGCGCAGAACCTGACGCCGAAACAGATGAAGACGCTGGTGACGCGCGCCGGCCCCGGCACCAAGATCATTTGCCTGGGCAATATCGCGCAGATCGACACGCCTTACCTGACCGAAGGATCGTCCGGCCTCACTTACGTGGTCGACCGGTTCAAGGGCTGGAGCCACAGCGGCCATGTCACGCTGGCGCGCGGCGAACGTTCGCGCCTGGCCGACCATGCTGCCGATGTCCTTTAGACGCTGCACCAACCGGAACCGCCGGTGCCTCTGGCACCCGCCAAAGCCGATGTAGGACCACGACCGGCAGACTTGCCTGCCGGCGTGACCTAGCATCAAGGTATCCGGAGCGCCCGTCAGGTCGGCACCTCGCCGGCGCCTGGCGGGCGTTTTTTTGCTTGTCCGGCTCGTTGGATCGATGGAGGCATTGATGGACACCTACCTGCACCACTGCCTGGCTCGCGCCAGGACTTGCAGACCACTGCGCATGGCACTGGCCGGCAGCATCGCCATTGCCGCGCTCTCCACGCTCTCGGGCCCGGCGCTTGCCGCCGACGAGATGGTGATCCGCACCATGGGCCCGATCAGCTATGTCTGCGGCGGCATCGCCGCCGATGAACAGCAGCAACTGGCAGCACAGCAAAAGAACTTCAACATGGGCGTGCTGTTCATCCAGGGCGAACGCGGCGAATACCTGGCCGATGTCTCGGTACGAATGACGCGCGAAGGCCACGAAGTCGCCAGTTTCAAGGCCGGCGGCCCCAAGTGCCTGATCAAGGCCCCGCAAGGCAGCTACAATATAGAAGCGACTTATAAGGGTCAGGTCAAGTCGATCACGGTGAGTACGGGCACATACAACGCGCAATTGCGTTGGTAAGTCCCCCAGGGGCGGCGGTTCCACCAGCCGCCCTTCTGCTGCCGCGGCACCTGACCGGGAATGGATCGAGAAGGATGCCACAGAGACAGATAGCCCATTCCGGAAGCCCCGCGCCGACCCCGGCCAATGCCTTCCACCGTGCCCGCCTGCCCATGCTCTGCACGGCTGCGCTGCTGCTCGCCGCCTGCGCCTCTACCCCGCCCGCGCCGCGCTATGGAGCCCAATCGCGGCCAGCGGGTACGCCGATGGCCGATCCCAGCAACGGCCTGGAAGAGGTCTCCATCCAGGCCATGTCGCTGGTCGGCACGCCCTATCGTTATGGCGGCAACACGCCCGACTCCGGCTTCGACTGCAGCGGCCTGGTACGCTACGTCGTACTGCGCGCGGCCAACGTCAACCTGCCGCGCACCACCGAAGCCATGGGAGAGCGCGGCGTTTCCCTGGAGCGCAGCCAGGTGGCTTCGGGCGACCTGGTCTTCTTCAACACCACCGGCCGCGCCAATTCGCATGTCGGCATCTATGTCGGACAGAATCGCTTTGTGCACGCGCCCTCCACCGGTGGCACGGTGCGGCTGGAAGACATGAGCAAATCCTACTGGGCCTCGCGCTATAACGGCGCACGCCGCGTGGCAACGGGCGTCAGCCAGCCGCCGGTCTTCCCCTCGTCGCCGGCGCCCGCCCCTGTCGCCCCGCAGGCACCGGTGGACGACGATCCGATTGCCGCATTCGCCAACCGTTAGCCGCGCAGGCGCGCCCCCGAGCGGTATCGGGGGCGCAAATAGAAAGGCCAGCCGTGCGGCTGGCCTTTCTATTTCATTGCCGGGCCTGATGACAGGCAGGCCCGGATAAGCGGCATCAAAGCACGTGCAGACCGATCCACCATGCGACGGCCGCCATGAAGGCGGACGCAGGAATGGTCAGCACCCACGCCCAGACGATATTGCCGGCCACGCCCCAGCGCACCGCCGAGGCCCTCTGCACCGACCCCACGCCGACGATGGCGCCGGTGATGGTGTGGGTGGTCGACACCGGCACGCCGAGCGCCGACGCGATAAACAGCGTGATGGCGCCGCCGGTCTCCGCGCAGAAGCCACCTACCGGCTTGAGCTTGGTGATCTTCTGGCCCATGGTCCGCACGATGCGCCAGCCGCCGAACATGGTGCCCATGCCGATCGCCACATAGCAGCATACGATGACCCAGACCGGTGGCTCCGCGCCGCCCTGCGCCACATGCCCGCTGGCAATCAGCAACATCCAGATGATGCCGATGGTCTTCTGCGCATCGTTGCCGCCGTGGCCCAGGCTGTAGAGCGAGGCCGAGATCAGCTGCAGCCGGCGGAACCAGCGGTCCACCCGCGACGGCGGCGTGCGAAAGAAGGTCCAGCCCACGATCACCATCATCAACGATCCGAGCAGGAAGCCCAGCAACGGCGAAATCACGATGAAGGCCACGGTCTTGGCCAAGCCGCCACCCACCAGTGCGCTGGTACCGCCCTTGGCCACCGCGGCGCCGACCAGGCCGCCGATCAGCGCATGCGACGACGACGACGGAATGCCGTAGTACCAGGTGATCAGGTTCCAGGCGATGGCGCCGACCAGCGCGCCGAAGATGACGTGGTGATCGACGATATTGACGTCGATCGTGCCGGTGCCCACCGTGGCGGCCACCTTCAGGTGGAAGATAAAGATGGCCACCACATTGCACATGGCGGCCATGGCCACCGCGTGATGCGGCTTGAGCACGCCTGTCGACACCACCGTGGCAATCGAATTGGCGGCGTCGTGAAAGCCGTTCATGAAATCGAACAGCAAGGCTAGCGCCACCAGCAGGCCTATGACCCACAGGCTCATTTGTATTGTATGCATGCCGATGTGTGCCTCAGGCGTTTTCCAGGACGATGCCTTCGATGATGTTGGCGACGTCCTCGCACTTGTCGGTGATGGTTTCCAGTTGCTCGTAGATGGCCTTCAGCTTGATCAGGCGCTTGACGTCGGTCTCGTCGCGGAACAGCTTGGACATGGCCGCGCGCATCACGCGATCCGCCTCGGACTCGAGCTGGTCGATCTGCTGCGCCGTCTTGAGGATGGTGCTGGCATTGCTCATGTCCTCGAGCAGGCCTACCGCGATCTTGACCTGGTCGCAGCACTGCACGCAGATGGAAGCCAGCTTGCGCGCTTCGTCGGTCAAGCTGGTCACGTCGTACAGCGAAATGGTCTCGGCCACGTCTTCCATCAGGTCGAGGATGTCGTCCATGGTGGTGATGAGCTTGTGGATCTCATCGCGGTCCAGCGGCGTGATGAACGTCTTGTGCAGAAGGTCGATGGTGTCGTGCGTGATGCGGTCGGCTTTCTTTTCGGTTGCCTGTACGCGGCGCGCATGCGCCTCGGCATTGGGCAGGTCGTTGACCAGCACCTCCAGTTCGCGGGCGGCGGTCACCGCGCAATCTGCGTGCTGATTGAAGTATTCGAAGAACTTGCCCTCGGTGGGCATGAATCGGCCGAACATGGAATGTTCCTTGTCGAAGCGCGGGGGCGGCGCTGGTTGTTGCTGAATCAGGCTGATACGCATTGCATGACAGCCGCCCGGAGGCGGCTGTCATCAAAACGCAATATTTTACAGGTATGCGGAGGGAAATCGTGGCAGATTGAATCGCGGCGTGAACGAACTGTTCCCGCCGCCCTGCCCGGCTACCCGGCAAGCCGCGCCGGAGCTGGCTTCAGGTGTCGTTGTCGAAGAACGCCGGGCCGCCGCTGTAGTTGTCGAACTTGGTGAATTGGCCCAGGAAGGTCAGGCGCACGGTCCCGATCGGGCCGTTACGCTGCTTGCCGATAATGATTTCCGCCGAGCCTTTGTCCTGGGAATCCGGGTTATAGACTTCATCGCGGTAAATAAACAGGATCACGTCGGCATCCTGTTCGATAGCGCCGGATTCGCGCAGGTCGGACATCACCGGGCGCTTGTTCGGCCGCTGTTCCAGGCTTCGGTTCAGCTGGGACAGCGCAATCACCGGACAGTTGAGCTCCTTGGCCAGGCCCTTGAGCGAACGCGAGATTTCCGAAATTTCGGTAGCCCGGTTCTCCCCGCCGCCCGAACCCGACATCAGCTGCAGGTAGTCGATGATGATCAGGCCAAGCTGGCCGCACTGGCGAGCCAGGCGCCGCGAACGCGCCCGAAGCTCCATCGAGCTCAGCGCCGGGGTTTCATCGATAAACAGCTGGGCATCGTTCATGCGCTGGATGGCATGCGTGAGCCGTGGCCAGTCCTCATCGAGCAGACGGCCGGTACGCAGGCGGTGCTGGTCCAGGCGGCCCACCGAGCCCAGCATACGCATGGCCAGCTGCGTGCCGGCCATTTCCATCGAGAACACGGCCACGGGCAGGCCCTGCTCCACCGCCACGTGCTCGCCGATATTCAGCGAGAACGCGGTCTTACCCATCGAGGGGCGCCCTGCAACGATGACCAGGTCGCCCGCCTGCATGCCGCTGGTCATGCGGTCGAGGTCGATGAAGCCAGTGGGCACGCCGGTCACATCGGTGCTTGCGTCCCGGTGGTACAGCTCGTCGATACGCTCCACCACCTGCGTCAGCAGCGGCTGGATTTCCTGGAAACCCTTCTGCCCACGCGAGCCCTCCTCGGCAATGGCGAATACCTTCGATTCCGCTTCGTCGAGCAGTTCCCGCACCTCGCGCCCCTTGGGGGCGAAAGCCGCACTGGCGATATCGTCGGCCGCGGTGACCAGCTTGCGCAACACCGAGCGCTCGCGCACGATCTCGGCATAGCGGCGGATATTGGCCGCGCTGGGCGTGTTTTGCGCCAGCGAGTTCAGATAAGCCAGCCCGCCCACTTCCTCCGCCTTGCCCGCGACCTGCAGCGTCTCGTAGACAGTGATGACGTCGGCGGGCTTGGTGGCGGCGATCAGCCGGGAGATGCTCTGGAAGATCATCCGGTGATCGAAGCGGTAGAAATCCGCTTCGGACAGGAAATCGGCGATACGATCCCAGGCGGCATTGTCCAGCAGCAAGCCACCCAGCACCGATTGCTCGGCCTCGATGGAATGCGGCGGTACCTTGAGATTGTCTAGTTGGGGGTCGGCCACGGGCGCGTTCATGGGGAGGGATTATAACGGTCGCCGCCAGCGAGCCGGCGGAGAATTCGCTGCCGCACGTCAGGGCATCCTGCGATGTGACGGCGGGACAACCGGCCTGTCGCAATGGCGCGAGCCGGTTTGCGGGCGGAGGCGGCACAGGTAGCGCGCGTGGCATCGGCATGACGCCGGAAAGCAGGAAAAGCCGGGCGCCGGCAAGCCAGGCGAAACCAGGGTCACGGCCAAACAAAAAGGCAGGAGCGTATCGCTCCTGCCTTTTTGTTTGGCCAAGCTGACGTTTGCAACCGGTTCCTGCCTACCCGGAGGGTAAGCGGGAACCGCGGCAAGGTCGATGCTTAGACGTGCTCGCCCAGGACGGAAACCGTCACATCGACTACCACGTCGGTGTGCAGCGAAACGCTGACCGGATGGTCACCGACGATCTTCAGCGGGCCAACCGGCAGGCGCACTTGCGCCTTCTCAACCTTGAAGCCTTGGCCAGCCAGGGCTTCGGCGATGTCGGCGTTGGTCACCGAACCGAACAGGCGGCCGTCCACACCCGACTTCTGGGTGATTTGCACGGTCAGGCCGCTCAGCTTCTCGCCTTCGGCTTGTGCCGCGGCCAGCTTCTCGGCAGCTGCCTTTTCCAGTTCAGCGCGCTTGACTTCGAACTCGCTGATGGCGGTCTGGGTAGCGCGGCGGGCCTTCTTGTTCGGGATCAGGAAGTTACGGGCGTAGCCGTCCTTCACGCGAACGATGTCACCCAGGTTGCCCAGGTTGATGACTTTCTCAAGCAGGATAATTTGCATCGTGTTTTCTCCTTAGCGGACCTAGGGCCGATCAGTTCTTGTGCAGGTCGGTGTAAGGCATCAGCGCGAGGAAACGCGCGCGCTTGATAGCCGTATCGAGCTGACGCTGATAGTGCGCCTTGGTGCCGGTCAGGCGGGCCGGCGTGATCTTGCCGTTGTCGCCGATGAAATCCTTCAGGGTGTCCAGATCCTTGTAGTCGATCTGTTCCACGCCGGCCACGGTGAAGCGGCAGAAGCGCTTGCGCTTGAACAGCGGGTTTTGCTGTTGGAAGCGCTTCTTGTTCTTGTTGTCACGTTTGACGAATGCCATGATTCAATCCTTTTCGAATGCTTTACATCCAGTGATGTGAAAGACGAGAGCCTTGCTGTTGCGGTGCTTGCGGGCCAGGAATCCTTCGCAGTCGAGCATCGCGCCGAGCGGAGTACGCTCAAGCCGCTGGCCGATCTGACCGATTCCCATGGCGGCGATGGCGAACTCCACCTGCCTGGGCGTTTGCGCCTCGACCGTCTCGCCCGCGTACTGCAGGATGCAGTTGACGACGGGGACCCCGGCCGGGGTGTAACGCAAGGCATCGCGTTCCGCGAGCGTTGCGCAGAGCCTTAACTGGTTCAACGCACTCTCCCGCACCGATGCCCGCACTTGCCGCCGCGGCGATCAATGCCCACGGCAACCACAACAGTCCGCACTTAGGCGGCCTGGACTTCGCTGGTCTGTTGCGCGGCCTTGCGGGCTTCTTCGCGCTGCACTTCCTTCATCATCGGGGACGGTGCGGTTTCGGCCTTCTTGGTCTGAACGATGAGGTGGCGCAGCACCGCGTCGTTGAACTTGAACGCGTGTTCGAGTTCAGCCAGGGTTTCCTTGCCGCATTCGATGTTCAGGCAAACGTAGTGAGCCTTGGCCAGCTTCTGGATCATGTAGGCCATCTGACGGCGACCCCAGTCTTCCACGCGGTGGATCTGGCCGCTCTGGGACGTGACCAGCGTCTTGTAACGCTCGATCATGGCCGGAACTTGTTCGCTCTGGTCCGGATGGACGATAAATACGATTTCGTAATGACGCATTGACGCTCCTTTTGGATAAGCCGCCCGGGCGCCAAGTCCGGTGCAGCAAGGTTGGATAGCCTTAAAGTATAGCGTGCTTTTGACGAAGCTGGCAAGCGGCCCTAATTCCCGGCGAATACCGCCTGCAGCGCGGCCGGATCCCTTGCCAGCGCCGGTGTTGCGGCCAGCGCCAGCATCAGGAGCACACGGGCCTTGTAGGGATTGAGATCCCCCGCGGATACGAAGATGCCCGATGATGGGCGAGGAAGAGCAGGAATCGCCACGTGCCCCGCCCCGGTCCGCGAACTACGCACCACGGCCACCCCTGCCGCAGCCGCGTCGGCAAGCGCTTCAGTCAGCGACTGATGGATCGACCCGTTGCCGGCGGCCGCCACCACCAAGCCTGACACGCCAGCCCGCGCCAGAGCATCCACCACCACCCGTCCGGGCTCGGCGTAGCTGGTGACGATTTCAACCTGAGGCCACACAGACGGCAGCGGCAGCGCCTGGGCCGGCAATCCTTGCGGGATCCGTGCAAACCGCACCAGGTCATCCTGCACATACCCGACCGGCCCCGCCAGCGGCGACGCAAAGGCATTCACCGCTGCCGTATGCCCCTTCACTGCGTCGCGTCCGGCATGGATCTCCTGGTTGATCACCAGCAACACCCCCTTGCCCGCCGCATCCGCATGACCGGCCACCCGTACCGCATCCAGCAGGTTCAGGGGGCCATCGGCCGACAATGAAGTCGAGGGCCGCATGGCGGCTGTCAGCACCACGGGGACCGTACCCACGCACGCCAGGTGCAGCAGCATCGCGGTCTCCTCCAGCGTGTCGGTGCCATGCGTAATCACAATACCGGCCACATCGGGCTGCACGGACCAGAACGCAACGCGCTCGACCAGCCTGGACCACAGCGCGAACGACATATCCTTGCTATCAATCTGCGCCACCTGCTCGGCCTCGATCCGGGCCACGGCGGCCAACGCCGGCACGGCATCGAGCAACGCCGTAACCGGCACAGTGGCAGCCTGGTACTTCGCACTGCTGGCGGGATTCGACGAAGAACCGGCAATGGTACCGCCGGTAGCGAGCACGACGACGCGAGGCAGAAGAGACATGGATGGAAAGGCTCAAGAGCCTGAAGCGTTGATGGAGGGCGGCAAAAGCGACTTCGGATGTCGCGGATTGTAACTCCCCGCCATCCACGCACGCCGGCCACGACCCACAGGCCGCACGCCTGTCGATGAGCGAACTCCCAAAATTCCCCTTGCACTTCACTCGATACTGTATAAAATCACAGCATACTGTTTAAACATACAGTGCTTTCAATCATCGGCGACCATGGCGACCCTGACACCGCGACAGCAGCAGATTTTCGACCTGATTCGCAGCACCCTGCAGCACACCGGCTTTCCCCCCACACGCGCTGAAATCGCCGCCAAGTTCGGCTTTTCCTCGCCGAATGCTGCCGAGGAGCATTTGCGGGCCCTGGCCCGCAAAGGGGTGATCGAACTGACCCCCGGCGCCTCGCGCGGCATCCGGCTCAAGGTTTCGCGCAGCGACTCCGAAGCATCCGACCAGTTTTCACTGCCATTGGCCGGCGTCATGCAGCTGACTCTGCCTCTGGTCGGGCGAGTCGCGGCAGGCAGCCCGATCCTCGCTGCCGAGCACATCGACCGCCAATATCAGGTCGACGCCTCGGTGTTCGAAGTGCAACCCGACTACCTGCTCCGGGTACGGGGCCTCAGCATGCGCGACGCCGGCATCCTGGATGGCGACCTGCTGGCGGTCAAGCGGGCCAGCGAAGCCGCGAACGGCAAGATCGTCGTAGCGCGGCTGGGTGACGATGTCACCGTCAAGCGCCTGAACCGGCGCGGCGACTCGATCGAGCTGATTGCCGAGAATCCGGACTTCCCGAGCATCATCGTGCAACCGGGCCGCGAAGAGTTTTCCCTGGAAGGCATCGCCGTCGGCCTGATCCGCCCCAGCGCCTTCTAACCCGTGCGGCTGAGGCGGGCTAGCCCGTGTCACGCCGACACCCGATTGTGCCAACGCCGCCCGCTCCGCGGGCACCGCTAATTGTTGTTGCAAGCCACCAGGTGTAGCCATGCTGCCAGCCAACCGCCTCTCCGCCCGCCGCCCCGTCAAGCCCGTGCCGTTCCGCCAGTCCAAAGGCGTACGCATCTACCAGGGCGCGCAGCGGCGCACCATGGTCGGCAGCATGGCCGCCATCTGCCGCATGCTCGAACTGGAGGAATCGACGAAGCTCTCCATATAGGGACTCGCCGTGAAGTGTTTGCATCTGATCTGGGTAGCGTCTTGATTGATCTAGAGCCCTTTGGACTCGAGCAGGACCGCTCAAGGAAATTTTTTGTGCAGAGTACTAGCCATCTGCCATTTGGTATTGTATGATCTTGTTCTTCGCTGTTCAGCACTCAGTTGAACAGCCAGTACGGTGGCTGTAGCTCAGTTGGTAGAGTCCAGGATTGTGATTCCTGTCGTCGTGGGTTCGAGTCCCATCAGCCACCCCAAGAATTTGCTTTACGAAACAGCGCCTTAGCAAAGGCGCTGTTTTTGTTTGTGGCCCACAAAGTGGCGTCATGTTCCCACGGCGGGAATACTCGTCGTCGTCCCCCATCTCCACCCACGCCCTCAATCCAACAGCAGCGGCAACCTCGCGCGTGTCGATTGCCGCTCAAATTGTTCGGAACACTGTATATCCATACAGTTAACTCAACTATCAACGTTCCGCTTAGGGCGAGCTCTATACTGGATATCCATACAGTATCCTGCGAAGAACCACCATGTTCACCTGCGATCCCGACACCGTCTTCCTGTACCGCCGCGCTGCCGACGCGGTCGCCGTGCCCTTCCCTTGCCAAAGGATCACCGTGGACGACCCGCTGCTGACGGTGGACACATGGAACCCCGAGGCAGAGGCAGCCGCGCAAGCCGCTGGCGCCATGCTGGTGCTGGCCGGCATCGATGCAGCGGCGATCATGGCGTTGCCCTGGCGGATCGATCGCCTTGAGCTCAATCACCGCGGCGCGTGGCTAAGCTTCTCGCTGGCTGACTCGATCCAGTTCTTGGGCCCGCGCTCCGTCCGCCTGCGCACCCGCGGTAAGCGCCGCTATGCCACTCGTCAGGAAGCGACATGCACGCGTGACCTCCCCGGCGAACAGCATCTGCCTCGCAGCGCAGTTCCTGCCTGGTGACACGGCCGAGCTAGGCGTGGACTGCGACAGCGTATGCCGACGCAGCGCAAACAGCGGCGCAGTCAGTGACTATTTTGGCCGCCGAAGAGATCGACGAGACCGAAGAGACAATGGTCAACCTCGGTTTGGATGCCGGCGCCGGCCGTGTTTGGAGATAGCAAGCATCCGCCGCGTGGAGGGACTACTGGACACCACAGGTCTGGCAGTATGGGAGCAGGATTTCGTGCACACGTTGGCTGTGCCCGCACTTGTAGGTGATGTAATAAGACACGTCGAAGACCAGGCGGAGAAGCTCGACGAACTGCTCGCGAGGTACGTCTCATGCGCGCGCAGCAACAACCAAGGCCGTATGCAGGAGCCACAGGCTGCGGCGTGAACCTAGTCGTAGGTTTCCCAGAAAAAACCACGCTCGAGATCTCGCTCGAACTCGACGGTCCAGGACGTTCCGCTTTCAGCCGCGTAGTGCTGGCGGGCACCCGTGAGATTTGCCGCAACGGTCACCTGACGGGGAATGTGGCTTACACCTGCTTCAGGCGGGCCGCCATCGTCAAGGACAACCGTGAATTCTTCGCTGACCCGGCCATGCTTCCTGCATGCCGAGATGAAGGCCTGCTGCTCGTCCGCCGGTAGTTCTTCGAAGGCCTTTTCCATAGCATCTCCCAGACACTCGCTCGCTCCGGACATGACACCAAACCACTGCTACCAGGTTGACTGCTGCACCGTGACGCGCGAGATGAGGCTACAGCCCTGTCTGCGTGTTCTGGACGCAAGCCTTTGCGTAGGCAATCGCTTCGCGCATCGCCTCTTCCCTGCTACCGAATTGAGTTTTGATCTTGTGCCGTAGTCCA
The DNA here is from genome assembly GCF_057798855.1 of Cupriavidus sp. 96C5-1. Classification (NCBI taxonomy): domain Bacteria; kingdom Pseudomonadati; phylum Pseudomonadota; class Betaproteobacteria; order Burkholderiales; family Burkholderiaceae; genus Cupriavidus; species Cupriavidus sp. 96C5-1. The sequence goes on from NZ_JBYOJU010000036.1 coordinate 90,314, forward strand.
GGGATGAACTCGTTCGTATGATCGATCTTCCGCTCGAACAATACCGATGCTTGCCAGATCCCGGCTTGCGACTCCCAGACCGTGCAGTGGCAGTGGTAATCCCCTTCTTCGACGAAGACATGGCTCGACATGGCAACCTCTCATCGTATCGGATGGATCATGGAGTGAGCAGAAAGTCGCTAGCCACCAGCCTTCTTGTCACCCAAGCCAAACAGCCGCACAGTGTTCTGATGTCGTCGGAGAGCTACGAGCGCCAGGCACAGGCCCGCAATCGAGAGACCCAAGGCCCAGCCGATAGTCCGCCGCATCTTCGCCGCCTGCTCGGCCTGATAACGAGCGTCCGCCGCTATGCGCACGGCCTCCCAAAACTCGGTTTCCTGGTTGTCTTCCTCGACTATCGCCATTTCCGCCTCCCTGCATGGATGTCGGAGAGCCATATGGAGGAAATCCTAGCATGAAGCACCTGACCACGCAGACCATCGACGGCGAGTCCCGCGCCATCGTCTCCACCTGCGGTCAATACCGATACCGGCTTTGGCGCGAGTGGGACGCCGGCCGGCTTACGCTGTGCTCCATCATGCTCAATCCGCCGACCGCCGACTACGAGGTCAACGCGATGTCGATAGGGATCACTTTGCAAAGCCTCAAGAAGGGACTTCGCCCATCCCTTGCGACAGGAATATCGGCAGGAAGGGCAAAGTGGACTGGATCGAGCGCAAGATAGATCCGTGGCCCGCTCGAAGCGGACCGGCGTGCCGCGCTGCTGTTCGTCGCCGAGCGCTGTCCGTCGGCGCCGATGGCAGCGCTGGCGGCGTTCAGGCGCCGTCGAGGAAAGGATTGCGTTGACCGATGCGCGTCCCCAGCGCATCGGGAGCCAGGCTCATGCTGGCAGGGTCTAGCGCCGGATCGGGGCTACGGGCCAGCGAGGGGTTGGCCGGTGCAGGCGCCATACCCTGCGGCATCGGTTGGCCGGCGTCTTGCGCATAGGGGTCGCGCGCGGCGGGCATCGCCCCCTGGCTGGGCGGCGCTGCCGCCGGCATCGCTTGCATTGGCTGGGGGGATTGCATCGGTTGAGTGGATTGCATCGGCTGGTTCGGCTGAATCGGCTGGGCCTGCTGCGCGAACAACGGGTAGGACGCGATCATCGCGCCAGCCATCAACAAGGATTTCGCCAGATGTTGCTTCATTCGTGTACCTCCTAAAACGCCAACAGGCATGGGAATAGCCACTGTAGCGCCGAGGCACCTGACATTCTGTTCGATTTTGCAACGGTCATTTACCAGCCTTGCCATCGACACCAAGGTGGGGTAACCGCGCGCGACCTCGATGGTCTATGTCCATAGGACGCTGAGTAGCGCCGATATCGGCTACCAGAACACCGTCTGCGATCTTTAAGCGATCGCCCTCAGTGTTGTGCGATTTGCGGGACGGCGTGCAATAGTACGGGCCCTGAGAAAGAAAGCCGATTGAGGATGACTCGATGATTGCTCTCCCTGCATCAGTTGAACCGCTGTTTATTCGGGCCGGATGGCATCCAGGAGTCGCATCCGCCGTCGTAGACGGCAATCATCATCCAGCCACAGATATGCTTCGGGAATTCGATGGTTTGACTGTAGGTTCTGATGGTGCCGGCGTGGAATGTGCCCGAATCGCTCTGAAGTTTCAGCCGATTGAAACGCTGGACGAGCAGATCATGGCGTGGGAGCGGGCACTGCAAACCACGATGGTCGGATTTGCCGAAGGCGGGCTGGGCTACGAAGAATTCTATGCCGACGAGATGGGTCGCATCTTCGCCATCAACTGTATTGTCGATGGTGTTTACCTGTGTGGATTCAGTTTTGGCGATGCGGTCGAGCGATTGTTGCTCGGAAGGCGAGCAATGCCGCTTTTGTTGGAAGGACAGGAACGCGTGCCATTCTATGGCGAGGACCTACTGCGGGGAGATCCGCGGATTTGGACGGTCTGTCAGTTGAAGAAATCCTAAATGCGCAGCGACGTTACCGGAGTTCTACAGGCATGTTCAAAAGCAGGAGCACCTCGTAATCGCCGGAGGTATTGGCCTGCGGAAGTTTCCTGCGCAGCCAGGCAAGATTGCGCAGTCGAGCACGCCGTAGCAAAGCGGCGGCGACAAGGCTCACGCGCTCACGAGACGTTGCCCTCGTCGGATCTGTCTGCCGGGGCGGCTTTTCCCGGATGGGGCAAGCGCCACGCGCTCGTATAGACGCGCAAGTCGGACAATGCCCACTATCAATCGGACCGAACGTCTCCTAAAACAGCAGTAGATCACCGCTCAGGGAGACTGCAATGGATTCAATGCCGCAACGCAACGTACACGTCATCCCCCACGGCGACGGGTGGGACGTCGTTCATGAGGGGGCGAAGGGTGAAAGAGCACACTTCCCCACCCAGGAGGAAGCTGTCGATGCCGCCACAGTGATTGCACAGCGCGACAAGGTGGAACTGCTGGTACACGGGCAGGATGGCCAGATTCGCACACGCAGCAGCTACGGCCAAGACCTGCGGAACCACAAAGGCTGACGCGCGCTCCCACGGCACTGCGAAGACATCCCGCATGACGCATTCCTGCCTGGTATTGTCGTCGGCCACCGCCAGCGCATACGGCGCGATGCACGTCACTGCCAGTCGGCATTTTCAAGAGGCGCTTGCGCGCCCGGTGGGTGTCTGCCGTTTTGACGGGGGTCGGCTTGCGGCGGTTAGCCGGACAAATCCACCGAGGGGCGTTGGAGGAGACACGGTTGGGGTGGCGAAGTCAAACCGCACGCAGGCAGCGTTTGACAGCTCGCCTTACCAAGTCGCGTTGATGCCCTGCACCCGCACGGATGACGATCGCACCGGGACTTGAACCTGGACGCCCCTGTCACTGGCATGAGAAGGTCACCTTCTGTATCGACTTGATCCTTGTGCCGTGGGCGTGGACCATCGCCATGTTCTCATGGCTCGCATTTGCGGCTACGCTGCCGGACACCTCCAAGGTACCCGTGTGCCCGTGGTCCCCTGTGTAGCTGCACCTGGCCTCGCAATGCCGAGACCTCGGTTCACTATTCGTCGCGACGAAGACGATCGCCTCTCTAGAGCCGCTGGCCATGCACCGTATCGCAACGCCATTCTTCACCACAACATCCCGGGCTTCCGGTGTTGCCTCAACTGGTGAAGTCATCCCTATCAGGACAGCGATGATCAGAAGTGCTGGCGCAAGCTGATTTCCAGGCATGCCATTCCCCACGCAAGAAATCGGAGGGTAGTGTCTCGTCCGACTCCAGTCAATCCGTCCAGTTTCGCGCGCACATGCGCCTGCGAATAAAAGACCCACGCCTCGGCCGTGACCATCCTCGCGGCCTTCAGGCGGCCGTCGGTTGCCGCCCGGGCGATGCCTCGACGCCCAGGGCGGCGTTCGATCCCTTGCACCTCCTGTCACCCTCGATCCAGGCCCTCAGCTTCGCCTTGTACTTAAGAGACTGCTTGGGGTGGCCTGCTGGGATCGCTCTGTCCGTCGACATCGAAAAAATGAAGAAGCCAGCACTTGGCAGGCCCTGACTGAACTTAGCGTCATTTTGTCACACTATTCTTACAAATTAAATTTATTGCATACCAGATATGCATCTGTTTTAATTCGCGCCGCGCGGCATCTGCTGCGCCCCTTTCGCGCTTCTGCTTCTGCGCAAGACCGGCATGGATTTCCCGTCCCGGCCGGTCTTCTTTTTGCCCGAACTCTTGCTGCGGCGGCATGAAAAAGCCGCCCGAAGGCGGCTCCTGAACAGTGCTGCTCCGGCTACTCGCCGGTTTGAGCCACGACTTGTTGTGCTGCGGCATATCCCATGATTTTCACGCCGTCCCCATCCAGCTTCCTGCTCTGTGCCGGCAGGTCCACCGTCGGCATATCCGGATACATCTCCGAGAGAATCTCATCGGCGTCATCTCTGGACTCAAACGGTCCAAAGTGAATAATGCGGGGTCCGGTGATTGCTGCGAACAACCACTCCCCGGTCTCCAGCGGGTAGATCACCGCCAGTGAGCTTGCATGCCTGTACATAGCTGCCTCCCGATCTTGTCATGTCCTCCAACATAACTATCGATGCTGGCGAACCCCACCCTCGACAGGGCAGGCGCCGCGCGACGTCGCACAGAAATATTTTAGAAAATCCGTCAAGCGCGACAAGTAGTGGCGAGCTAACACGGGGGATGCCGTCCCCAGACACCCCGACACGGTCTCCTCGATCGTCGGCGCGTGCAGCATACCCAAGCCTATGTGATCGGCTTATGCCGTGGAAACCGCAAACGGGAAAGCCTCAATTCGACATGACGGCTCGGACTCATTTCACAACATAGTAAACCCATGGCGTTTGATGCTTGACTTTAAAGACCGCGACTCCGCCCAGCTCTTGGAGTGAGAGAGCGCATAGCTCATCAACATCGTTGGTGTTGGTGCGGAAGTGCGAGGTTTCAAAGATCTTGTACCCGGTCTTTGCGCAGATATCCTTAATGCGGGAAGCTCCATTTCGACAGGCGTCCGGGAATGCATCATTTGCCCACGCCCAAGCCCATTCTTCTTCCATCGGCAGATATGTCCCGATGGGTATGATTTGAAAGACCTGAGTCTGGGCGTCTGTTCTTATGAAATGCAAGCTCTGCGACTGATCGTCGATGCTCCATTGCGAAAACTGCGCTAGAACTCTCGCAAAGGCCTCTTGTTTCGCGCGATAGGCATCGAGCGCGCCTTGGCGCAAGGTTTCGTACTGCGCGTCCAAGGAATCCTGGTGATGTGGGTGGAGTTGCATGTCAAATGTTAGGGTTCATGGTGATGAATTCATGGTGGCGAATGGCAGGTCCCTGAGGGTTGCAGCCCCACCCTGCAGCGGCTCTCTATGCGTAGCGGAGTTGTTCGCTATCCCTTGCCAGGCAAGGAACTGCACCGTTCGGCCAAATACAGGCAGTCCCGGCGGTGCCGCCGTCAGAGCTGGCGGATCACGCGGCCGCAAATTGCATCTTCATGAAGCAGGTCGTTGAGGTATCCCTCGACTTCATCCGCCAGCACGTCAGAAGGGATCACCAGATCGTAGATTTCGACCGCCGAACCATTCCCCATTCGAAATACCCTCCACTTGCTTTCAACCCGCCGCACTTCGATCTGGTAAATCCCAAATATGTCGTACCTCATGTTAATTCCTTATCAAGAATGGAATTCTTCCAGTCTACCCGCTGCCAGGAATGCCGGGACGCGCATGGCCGAACCCAAACCCATGGCATTACCGGCAAGCTCGGAAATACTCGCTATCTGAAGTCAATGGCACACCTGAACATTCGAATTGCCGTGGTTCGCCGCAGTGGGACGAATGCCGGTATTGTCTATCGCCAGCCGCGCCGCGAACACTCGATCCACCGTGGCATAGCGCCGGCGGGCCGGCGCATTTCCGCCTGCCTCTTGGAAAGAATGATCCTCCCGCGCTCGGCCCGATTCCCGATTGTGGAGCATATCGACAAGGCGATCGAGCGGCAATGCCCGTTCGATCGGAACCTTCAGCATGTCCGTGTCGAACGGGCCCGGGGCGAGAGCGAACAGCCCGTTGTAGATCATCAGCGCATCTTCCGCTTCGGGCACCGCCGCTGACCCCGCGGCCACCTCGGCGAGCCCGGTGCGTCCGCCACATCCTCCCAACGGCAGCCATTTCGGCGGGCTTTTTGCTTTGGGCCACCACATTCCACGCCTCGATACTGTATATCCATACAGTTAACTCAACTATCGCCAGCCTCGCTCGCACCACCCCTATACTGGATATCCATACAGTATCAGTGAGAGAGACATGTTCACCTGCGCCCCGGGCACCGTCCACCTCTACCGCAAATCCCCCTCAGAGGAGTGCCTTGACATTCGCTGCCTGTCCCTGATCGTGGACGATCCGTTGCTCACGGCAGATACCAGGAATCCCGAGGCCGAGGCCGCCGCCCAGGCCGCCGGCGCCACCCTGCTCCTGACCGGGGTAAACACGACAGCGGTCATGGCGCTTCCCTGGCGGATCGACCGCCTCGCTTTCGATCACTGCGGCGTCCGGCTCAACTTCTCGCTTGCTGACTGGATTCAGTTCGTGGGCCCACGCTCCATCCGCCTGCGCACCCGTGGCGAACGCGACTACGCCACGCGCCAGGAGACGGCGTGCCGGGCGTGACCATAATCGTTGACACATCCGCGTGTGGATATGCTTCCGCCCATGGGATAGGCCTGTGCTTCTGACCCACCTGATCGCCGCCAGGTTTGACAAGATATTCACCTTGACGACGTGGCAAGATGCGCGGGACAAGCACCGGCGGGTATTGCCGCGCGCGCCACTGCCAGGAGAAAGGATGCGCAATAGCCCGTCCGACCAGATGTGAGCCCACGCAAGAGACCTCGAGGATCGAGACGGACAGGATCCGTTTAAGCTGCCGACCGCGACCGGTGCCAACGCCGCTTCGGCCAGTGGCGCTCACCGAGCGGGGCAACAATCAAGTGGCTCTCCTTCACCTCGACCACCCGGCAGTCTCCCGCTCGATGGTGATGGCCGAGCACAAGTCTTACTGGCCAAGCCCGATTCTGGTACTCAACGAGCGTTTCGCCGTATTGGTTCCAATGCTCCTTACTCGGCTTGCCTACCATAAAGACAGAAAAATCAAAATACGCATGGTCCCACAATCTTGCCAGTGACGATGGCGATATGGTCCATATTGCGTGGCGTACTTGATCATCCGAATCAGGGTCGATCCAGGCACGCGACATCCTGACATCTTTAACATTTGTTCACCATCCTTGCTTCCGGCCCATGCCAGAATCGTCCTACGCGAGCTACGACTCGTCAGATACATTCCGAGCCCCGGGACGTGCTGGTTTCTTTACAGCCCCACCTTCGGCAACGCAGAGAGCCGAATCGGTTTTATCAAGATGACGGGCCATCTCTGCATCCATTTTTTCTCTGTCCAGCAGAGGCGAATAGAGCAGGAAGCATGACAGTAGTAACAGAATTAATAGCTTTTCTGATTTTCGAGGCGCTGTGGTTCGTTCCCTATAGCTTGGCCTTCAAGGCTGCCGGCATTCGCGGCCACTACGCCTATCTTGCTTTGCTCCCCATACTAGGCCCGCTGATCTGCACCTGGATCCTTGCCTATCATGTTCGGCCTCCCAAGCCCTAGCACTGGGGTCCTGACTCACAAATTCGTTGAATAGGTCAGCCGATAGGAGGCGCGATCTGTTGTCGCGAATGCTCGCAAGGACTCAGCATTGCTGCGCTTCGCTCCTAGGCTTCCACGTCTTCCCGACAGACCTATTTCTTCAACGAATTTCAGACTCAGGATACTGTCTGGTGGGTCCGCTCTTTCTACCTTGGTGATCGTACCTCCATCTCCTTGTTCAAGCCTGACCGCCACCGTCTTCTGATCTGCATGGCAAGCAAACTGACCGCCCCTGCTGGCTTCATCCGCCGAGTCGACACGCAAGAAACGACAGAATCTCGTCACGCGCCGCAATCGTCGGCTGGCCCGCTTCATCGACCAGATGCGCAGTCACCACGCTGTGGGGGCTTGCCACCACCTTTTCGAAAAACGGCGGGGTGTCCGGATTGGCTGCGCTGTCAGGTATTACGCGCGCGACAAAACGTTCGCCCAGCGCCTCGGTGAACGCTGCGAACCGCTGCGCCCTGCAATGCCTGTCGCCCTCGAAACGGTAGGCCATGACGATCAGGTCCTCCCGCTCCAGACGCTCCCGCACGGCAGCGAGTTCGTCGGGAGCCATATTCATGCCGGCGGGGTTGTCGATAGGCAATGACGGCTGGCATACCACCGGCGCGAGCATCGACGGCTCAAGCATCATCGCGAGCGCGAAGTTGCCGGTGAAACACATGCCGATCGCACCGACGCCTGGACCGCCGCACTCCCCATGCGCCAGCCGCGCAAGCGATCGCAGCCATTGGGTGACCGGGCTCGACTCGTTGGCAGCGAAGGCGCGAAACTCTGCACTGACACAGGCTCGGCGGAAGGTAGCGATGCCTTCGTCGACCTGGGGCACGGCACCATCACGGCCGAATAACGACGGCATGTACACCGTGAAACCCGCCTCGCGTATCCAGCGGCTGAAGCGCGCGACGTGCGGGCTGATGCCCGGCATTTCCGCCATCACGATCACCGCCGGGCCGACGCCGGTGACGTGCACCACCTTTGTCGCCCCGTCTAGCGTAATGCGGCGCTGGTCAAAATCGTCTAGCGAGTCGTCCTCATTCATATTCTGGCTGGCTGCCATCGCTGCTCCTTTGCGTTCGATTGATCATCGGGACCACTTGAGGTTGGCTACATGGGATGCCATGGACACGCATGGCCCGAGGCCCCGGCGCAGCCCCCGAGTCTGCGCAGGGACCCACTTGCGCCCCAGGGACCTTCAGTCACGTCGTGCAGGACGACCAAGGTCGCAAGCAGGCACTTCGCATCCGGCTTCCAGCTTCCAGCTTATGCAGAGCTTGTATTGGAATGTTTTCGTCGTCAGAATGACAGTGTCTGATATGACCGTTTTCAAGCTAAATCCGACATGTACGATTTTACGGTTCTAGTCCTTGAGGGGGCGTATCCCTCCAGCGTTGCGGCCACACGCGACATCCTTGCCGCGGCAGGCGCACTGGCGGCCAGGGCAAAAGTGGCCGCGCCGCGGTGGAGACTGTGCTCAGTCGAGGGTGGGCCGGTTCGATTGCTGGGCGGATTGACCGTGGATACTTCCAGACTGCCGGCAAGGGCAAGGGGGGAGCGTTCGACATGGGTGTTGCCGGGTCTTGGCCTGGATACATCCGCTTCCATTCGGCAACGCCTCGGATGCGTCGATTCGGTGAAAGTCATCGAAGGCCTCGCACAACATGTCAAGGCCGGCGGGCATGTGGCGGCCGCGTGCTCGGCGGTGTTCCTGCTGCACGCCGCAGGACTGCTTCGGGGGCGACGCGCCACAACCTCATGGTGGCTCGCTCCGCTGCTGAAAAGGATGGAGCCCGACTGCCTGGTCGATGCCGACCGGATGGTATGTGCAGACGGGCCTGTGATCACTGCCGGCGCTGCCTTCGCGCAGACAGACCTGATGCTGTACCTGCTGCGCCAGCGTTGTGGCAGCGCGCTCGCTGACATCGTGTCGCGCATGCTGCTGATCGATGGTCGCCAGGCGCAGGCGCCATACATCGTGCCGGAGGCGCTGGCCAGCGGGAACGACCTGGTGGCAAGGCTGGCTGCGAAGGTCGAATCCGCGCTTCCGAATCCGCCGACGGTGGCAGCATTGGCTCAAGTGTTCTGCATGTCCGAGCGAACCTTGTCGCGCCACATTCAAAAGGCAACGGGAAAGAGTACCCTGGCGCTTGTGCAGAGTGTCAGATTGCGACGCGCCAGGGCTCTTCTGGAGACCAGCCGGATGACGGTTGCACAGGTGGCTGAAGCCGTGGGCTACCAGGACTCGACTGCGCTCCGACGCCTGATGCGGAGAGTCGCCGGCGCCAATCCAGGCCAGTATCGAACGGCTGTTGCGGCAACATAGTCCGCAACGCATACCACGCCCGCTTCCAGGCTCGGTCGAGAGTGGGCAATGACGATTGCCTGGACCACTTCCAGTGTGTCCACTCGCTCGACCGCCCAGGTCAGGTAGCGAGCGCCGTCGAACGCATCGTCTTCAGCGAAATCACCCAGCCGCCTAATCGGCAAGGGGGAAGCCAAAGACATCCTGCTCCAGGTCTCGCTCGAACGCGACCGTCCACGAGGTCCCTGGTCCTGCGGGATATATCTGGATTTCGCTTCTGGTCACACGGGCGACAGTGATCTTGCGGTGGATATGGTGCGAGTGCGGTCCGCCGTCAAGAGGAAGGCCCTCTTCCGCGCTCACGTCGAAGTCCTCCCGGACGAACCCATGCCGCGTACATGCTGCCTCGAATTCCGCGCGCTCATCCGCTGGCAGTTCGTGGAACGACTTCTGAACCATGACCATCTCCCGGAGCCCCGGAGGATCCTAGCATGACAAATCTAGCCATCCGGGCGGGAACTGTCGTCGACAAATTGGGAGTGTGCGAGCCGGCCCGCCCGTTGCCCGAGCGCGCACCCCGAGGCATCGAGTGGGTCCGCGCGAACTCGGACAGGGCAATGCATCGCGCGAAGTCAGCCCGCGCCGTCCTCTGCATCAATAAAGCCCAATGGGTGCATCTTGTCCTTGATGTTGACCGCCACGATGACAGCGCTATGCGGCACGAATATCGTGGCGCCATTTTTCTGGATCTCGGCCATCGCGCCACTTGCATCGAATCCATCGCAAACCAGTTGGCTCCACTCCGCCGTTCGGCTGTGTTCCTGGAACACCACGTTGGAGATATTGCGCCAGTGCGAGCCGGAAAGGACCACGAACCAATTCATGACAACCCCCTGCCTTGGAATCAAAGGAATCGTTGTGTGCCCAAAGGCCATCCCAGCCTCGTCACCGATGGCAAGGTGCGCGCCATCCTGGACTGCGGAAAAATGCCGTTCGGGACGTGGGCGACGAAGTTCAGGAGAACTCAGCTGTGCGCATCAACCCACGCCTTCGCCCAGACAAGGCCCTGCGCTACGGCAAGTTCGAACGTCGGGTAGTAGCCGAGCGGCTCCGACCCCTCCTGGAGCCGACCATCTTTCTCGACCGCACCGGTTGCCTCGAACATGCCATCAACCAGTGGTCTCCCGAAGCCACGAACCGTGTAGCCGTTGTAGCTTTCGATGCTCATAGTGCCCTCTCAGGATTTCGGAGGATCGTAGAACGTTGCAGGCGTGGCCTGGTGTTGTTGGCGGCGGTGTAAAGAACAGATCAACAAGCGCCAGGATTGGCCCGGCCTTCGTCGATCAGCTTCTCGGCATAGTCGCGCGCATGCTGCCATGCCTCACCTTCGGAAAAGTACTGCCCTGGCACGGGTTCATGCTCGAGGATCTTGATCGAGGTGCCGTCCGCCGCCTTTGCACAGATCGTCACATCGCCTTGCCACGGCCCACCAATTCCGGCGGAAGTTGCGCAAGCCTCATACCAGTGATCTTTGTAGTACGCGAAACCTTGGAGATCCATCGCTTTCTCCAGTTGCCTAGGACAATCGTAGCACGGCGCAAGGATGTGAAATCAGCTGCAAAATGGGAGCACCGTGGCCCAAGGTGAGTATGTATCTCACTATCCACTAGGTGGTGGCACTAGCTGCTTGTAGCGCTGAATGGAGGCGGTTTCGGGATCCACTGCACTGAAGTCGGGGCGCAGCAACAGGCCGTCGGCGGAAGTGCCTATCGAGAGGCCGTGGGCTTCGACATCGGTGCTGAAAGGCCGCTGCTTGCCGTGGTGGCTCAAGGTATCGGGTAGAGAGCCTGCGTAATGAGGATAACCTGCAGAGCGCAATGTCAGGCTGCTCGCGGCCGCAATCCGTTTCGCGCAGGCATGTCTCTACCGGGGCAGGCATAACTTCCTCGCGTATCTTGCCCGCGCCACCGTGCCGATGCCGCGGGGGCACACTGCCCCCCCTCGGCAGGCCCGGCGCTCAAGCTGCACAGGTGATTTCGACGCTTTGCTTGACACTGCGCGGATTGGGAACGGGCGCGGTATCGAATCGCTGGGCACCGCGATCCCGCACACCTCCTGCCGTCTTGCCGTCGATGGCTACCTGGCAGCGGTCCGCGCCGGCGAGGCGGAAGAAGGGCTTGGCGTAGCCGCTAAAATCAAAACGCAGGCGCTGTGTGTCGCCCTGGCGGCTGCGCCGCCAGTCCCGCACGAAGCCGCTGGCTTCGACGATCTCCGGGCTGGCGGGCCGTGCAGGAGCATTGGCGGCACGCATCGCAATGCGCGAGGCGCCATCGGCGAGGTGCACGTAGACGCCCCCACCGGGCGCCGGCGAGGTGCCGGTCACGCCTTGCGAGTCCGCCACGTCGGGCACATCCGAGCCGGTCCAGCGCACATTGCGCAGGTTGCCGTCACCGCGCACGATCCATGCAGCCGGCTGCTTGCCGTCGCCGCCCAGCTCGCGCGCCACCGCCATGCCTTGCCAGTCGATCACCTTGCGTACGTAGTCGGTGGAATGAACCGGGAACAGCGGCTGCGCCAACGCGTAATCATAGACCTTGCGCAGCGCCTTGAGCGAAGCCACCTTGGTGCCGGAATAGCTGTGGTAGTAGATATTGACCGGTTTGAAGCGCAATGGGCGATCTGTCAGTTCGTAGGTTTCGATCACGCGTTCAAAGCCGTAGTAAGGCCCATGCCAGAGATTGGTGTAGACGTTCTCGTTCTGGTTGGGCGCAAACACCTGGAAGGCATCATCGGCCTTGTTCACGCCGATCGGGGAAATTGCGGTCCAGCTCGGATTGCTCTTCGTGATGATGGTGTCGCCGCCATTGAGGTTCTGCACGCCAGCGGCATTGGCCTGCCTGATCGCCTCGGCCGGCACCTGTGTATCGCCGGGCCACAGCACCATCTTGACCGGCTTGTCGGCCGGCGCCAGCACCCTGTTGATGTAGTCGATCGATCCCTGGATCTCGCGCTGAAGGCTCACGTTATAGCCAGGAATGGGCATGTAGTATTCACGCGCGGCAGCCTGCTCGGCCGCATGGGCAGAAGCACCTACCAGCGCACGCGACCAGACAAAAGGGTGCGAGTACGTGTGGGAAGCCACCTCAACGTATGGCTGGGCAAAAATCTTGCGCGCGATCGGCTCGAGCTGTTGCGTCAGATGGGGGTACATGCCGCTCGCACCGACCTCCCCCTCAATGACCGACATGGTCATGGGCAGGCGGTAGCGATCGAAGATCTCGCGGAACAGCACTTCGCCGGAAAAGCCACCGCCGGGAATTTCGGCACGCGAGGCAAAGCCGTCGCCGTCGATATGGATGGTGAGCAGGCGTCGACCGTTTTCGGTGGTCACGTCGGGCACGGGCATGACCGGCAGGCGCAGCGCCTCGCGGAAGAAGGAGATCGGCTGCACCACCCAGCGATCATTGTCCCGGTCGCGAAAATCCGCCATCACCGCATAGGGCCCCAAGACATAACCACCCCACCGCGTGATCGCCGCGGCATCGTAGGTCAGCGCACCGGCCCGCAGGCGTAGCAGCGTTCTCGATCCCTCCCCCGCTCGCACCGGCACGGCATGCAGCCTGTCCGGCGATACCGGAGCCTCGAAACCCATCATCGGATCCTGCTCCAGCACCTCGACGCGCCCCTTGGCTTCCCCGGTGACCGACTGCAACTGCAGCGTACGAGCGACCCGGCCCTTGACCGGCGCGCCGAAATCATTGAGGAAGGCAATCGGGATGCCTCGCGCGATCAGCTTCTCCGCCCAGTCGTATAGACGCGCACCGGTGCTGCTGTCCGGCCCGCTCAGCCACACAACCACGCCGGCATAGCGGTCCGCACCGATCTCCGGCAGCGGCTGGCCGACATCGGCGAGGTCAACGCGATAGCCAAGGTAGTTCAGCGGCGTGGATACATAGCGCACCCCCTTGGAACTGTCCAGCGAAACGCCGGGCGGACGGTCCTGCACGACCAGCACGCGGCGCGGCATCACCTCGATGCTGCCGATGCCGACCGTCTGCAGGCCGGGGTCGGCCACATAGGGGATGATGCCCTGCGCGCGGATCCGCGCCGCGGTATCGCGCGCGCACTGGCGGTCGGCGGGCGGGCAGTAGTCGATCGAGATCACCGGCAGGCGGTATTGCTCGCGGATCGTGCGCACCTGGCCAAGCAGCCAGTTGCGATCCGCCTCGCTCACCTCGGTAAAGCGCTTGCCGGCCTGGTCCCAGCCCCGGTAGAGCGACTCGAAGGCCACCGCATAGGCCAGCTGGTTGACCTGCGGCAGGATCTCGAAGCCGCGGTTGAAGATCAGCCTGGCCTCGGGATAGCGCGCCTTGATGGCGCGGATCACCGCCACCATGCCGGCTTCCTGGCTGGCGCGCGCGGCATCGGTCCTGGCCACGAGCTGGTAGGAATCGAGCGTATCGAGGAAGAAGCCGCGATAACCGCGCTCCCACAACGGCGCGATGACCTTGTCCACGTAGAAAGCCGGCCAGCCCTCGGCGGCCTGGTCGACCACACGGGCCCCCCAGGCATCGTTATTGCCAGTCAGCCACGCTTTGGGAATGTCCTTCAGGTAAGCGCGCGACGGCGCGACTTCGCCAATGCTGACATAGGCGAACCACTGCGTATCGGGGGTGGCCACGCGCCGCGGGTCGAAGCCGCTGTCCGGCTCGACCACCGCGATATCGAAGGCCTGGAGAGCGTCCACCGGCGGCTTGCTGCCGTAGTGGAAGGCAATATTGGGAGCCCGGGCTGCAGCCGG
>NZ_JBYOJU010000037.1:0-102625 GCF_057798855.1 Cupriavidus sp. 96C5-1
CCCACGACGAATCCAATGCCGCTCATGATCGAGTGGCCATATAAACTGGTAACGGCAGATGCCTGAATGGGCAAGCGAGTTCGTCATTCAGGGGTCATACAATGAAACCACCGTCATTCGCAGCGGCAATGCCGTTCGTGCCGGTAGCGCCAGCAGTTTATTAGAACCGCCGCGCCCACCACGAATCCGCAATGCAACCAAGCCCGATAAGCCAGCCTCCTGCAAGGATCGCTTTCTTTTGGTTACTTTTCTTTACGAGTAAAGAAAAGTGACACCTACATGTGCCCGAGGGCCCGACACCACTTCGCCTTTAGGCCCTGCAGACTTGTCTCAACCCACCCAAGCCCAAGAGCCCGACACCACTCCACCTTTAAGGAGCACCGGGCAACATGCAACAAGACCAAAAGGCCACCAACAAGCCAGACGACAAATCTACTACTCCCGCCGCGTGCCGGCAATCAACCCTGTGGACAGCATGCGACACAGCAAGAAATGTGCATTTCTTTACTATGATTGAGACGTGGCAGAGTTTCAATTCGAAGCCGTCGACAGCGGGAGGTATGCCATGCGTTTGCTTGCAAACATGTTCAGTCCACCAACCCCCGAGAAAATCGCAGAAAGGGAATTGCAGCAGATGCGGCTCACGCTGTTCCAGGCCGAGCGCCGCCTGCTTGAAGCACAGATGCAGGTCGACTATTACCGCGATCTGGTAGCGTTCCTCGAAGACGTGTCCGCCACTGGCGTCGAGCAAGTGGTGGACAAGCGGCGGGCCCCGGCCAGCGCGGAACCCGCGCAGGCGCCGCGCTCGTCGCCGGGACTTATCACAGTACCCGTCGTACCTTCCGCAGCCTGAACCGTATCGACCTTGCCGGCACGCCGGCAAGGCGCCCGTGCGCCTGCGTCCCGGACGGCGACGCTGCCGCGGCATTGCCGCGCGCCCGGCGGCATGCGGCATGCGCTCGCGCACTGCCTTGCCTGGTCGCGCCCTGCCCTTGGCAAGCGTCCCGCATGGGCGCGCGTGGCGGCGTCGCGCTGGTGCTGTGCGATACTGGCCGTCTTGCGTGGCAACGCCGCGCCCCCTATCTCTCGAACCCATACCCGACCACTGTCCCGCACCGGCCGCGCCGCCATCCGGAACATCGCATCCGCCGCGCTCTGGCGCCCGGACTCGCGATGCCGCCCGCCCGGCCAGGGGCCCAACAGGAAACCGACATGAAAGAACTGCTGCCCGCCATCGAAATCGAAAGCGCGCCATCGCCGACGTGGTCGGTCATCTGGATGCACGGGCTGGGCGCGGATGGCAGCGATTTCGTACCCGTGGTGCCGGAACTCGGCCTGGCGCCTTCGCCAGGCGTGCGCTTCGTGTTTCCCCATGCGCCGGCCATTCCCGTCACCTGCAACGGTGGCTACGTGATGCCGGCATGGTATGACATCCAATCGCTGGACGACGCCCGCCGGCACGCCGACGAAGCCGGCATCCGCGTCTCGCGCGATGCGGTCCGGGCACTGATCGCCCGCGAGAACCAGCGCGGCGTGCCCAGCCATCGCGTGGTGCTGGCCGGCTTCTCGCAGGGCGGCGCCATAGCCTATACCACTGGCCTCACGCATCCGGAACCCCTGGGCGGCATCGTCGCCCTCTCCACCTATATCCCCGCGCCGGCCTTGCTGGCCGCCGAGCTCAGCGAAGCCAACCGCGCCACGCCGATCTTCGCCGCGCACGGAAGCGAGGACGACGTGGTACCCGTACAGTTGGGCATGCTGGCCCGCGACACCCTGCTGCAGCACGGCTGCAAGGTCGATTGGCATACCTATCGCATGCCGCATTCGGTCTGCATGGAAGAGATCGCGGCAATCGGCGCATGGCTGAAAGCGCGCTTCGCGGCGGCAGTCCCGTCCTGATGCCAGGGGGCCTGCGATGGCCATTCACGGCCATCTCAGGCCTGGCCGAGCCTTGGCATGTTAGGCTCGCGCCCTCCGCATTTGTTGCAAGCCATCATGAAAACCTCGCCTCCCGACACATCGGCCCCGGCCGCACCCATCCCCAGGATCAACTTCGATACCCGCAAGGCGCTGCTGTTCGCCCTTGCCGCAGAGCGCTTGTCGGCGTACTACGAGCACCGCCAGTGGATGACCGATGCCCAGGGCGCCACGCTGGCGGGGCTATGGCTGTCGCGCTCCAGGCTGCAGCTTGCGCTGGCCGAGCGGCGCCTGCTGTCCCGGTTGAGCGACGAGTTTGCCCGCCAGCTCGCCGGCACGCTGTCGCGCGAGGCGGGCCTGTACACCGCCCACGAAATGATGGAAGCGCTCGACCCCAACTACCAGTCGGCCTTTGCGCATGACCTGCTCGACGAGTGCGAACGGCTGCTGCGCGAAAACGGCGTGACGGAGTAAAGCCCCCGGCCGCAGGCTCAGCGGCTGGCCACGCCGGCCACGCTGCGGCCCTTGTCGAGCTGCTCGACATCCAGCCGGCGGAACACCACGGCCGATAGCAGCGTAATCGTACCGACGCTGAAGAACGCCAGCCGGTAAGCCGTGCCGGCAACGCCGAGCTGCGCGGTGAACAGGCTGACCAGACCGCCGCCGATGGTCACCCCGAGGCCGATCGCCAGCATCTGCACCATCGAGAACAAGCTGTTGCCGCTGCCGGCATCTTCCACGCTCAGGCCTTTCAGCGTCACGCTGTTCATGGCCGCGAACTGCATGGAGTTGGTGGCGCCGAACAAGGCCAGCTGCGCGATCGACAAAGCCAGCGGCCAGCCCGGGGAGATCGCCGCGAACGATGCGATCGAGCCGCCTACCAGGACGGTGTTGACCAGCAGGAAGTTGTCGTAGCCATAGCGCTTGACCAGCGGTACGATCCAGCGCTTGGCCACCACGCCGGCCAGCGCGGCCGGCAGCAGCATCAGGCCGGAATGCAGCGGCGTATAGCCGAGCTGCAATTGCATCAGCAAGGGCATCAGGAACGGCACCGCGCCGGAACCGATGCGACAGACCAGGTTGCCCGCCAGGCCGATGCTGAAATTGGGCTCGCGGAACAGCGCCAGCCTGAACAGCGGTTCCCGCCGGCGCCGCGCGTGCGGGATATAGAGCAGCGCGGACAGCAGGCTCAGCGCGAACAGGCTGCCGCTCCATGCCGCGTGGCTGGCTTCGTGCGGCGTGTCCAGCGCCAGCGAGAACGCCACCATGCAGAGCGACAGCAGACCGCAGCCGATGAAGTCGAACGGCGGCGCGCGGCCAACGGTATTGTCGGGCAGGTAGCGCAACACGGCCAGCAGCCCGATCGCGCCCACCGGCACGTTGATCAGGAAGATCCAGTGCCAGGCCACGGTCTGCACGATCCAGCCCCCCAGCACCGGACCGAAGATGGGGCCGACCTGCCCCGCCACAGAGACAAAGGCAAGCGCCGCGATGTATTGCTCGCCGGAGACGCTGCGCAGCACCGCCAGCCGCCCGATGGGCAGCAGCATCGAACCGCCGACGCCCTGGATCACGCGCGCGATCACGAGTTGGTCGAGGCTTTGCGCGCCAGCACAAAACAGCGAGCCCAGCACGAACACCAGGATGGCGGCGAAGTAGACCCGACGGGTACCGAAGCGATCCGCCAGCCAGCCTGAAGCCGGCGTGAGCATGGCCATGGTCAGCGTGTAGGCCACCACCACCGGTTTCATGTCGAGGGGCGTTTCGTTGAGGCTGCGCGCCATCGCGGGCAACGCGGTGTTGACGATGGTGGTGTCCAGCGTTTGCATGAAAAAGCCCGCTGCGACGATCCACAGCATGGCTTTGTGTGAGGATTGGCTTGTCATCTGGCACATCTCGAGGCAAAGACCGGCGGTAGCCGGCGCGGTAGCCGGAGCGAATCGCGGGGGCGGGATCCGGCAAGACGCGATACCGCAATGCTTTCGATGTTAATGACTGCCGCGCCAATCGGGAACCCTGCTGGGTATATTGACTGTGATCGGATAATCCGATGACAATGCGGCATGCTCAACCCCGTCTGGATCAAGACCTTCGCCACCGTTGCCGCCGCCCACAGCTTCACCGACGCGGGGCGCCAGCTTGGCCTGTCCCAGTCCAGTGTCAGCGACCATATCCGGCGCCTGGAACAGCACGTGGGCCGCCGGCTGTTTGTGCGCGATACCCATACGCTGACCATGACGGCCGACGGCGAGGCCCTGCTGGCGCACGCGCGGCTGATCCTGGAAGCCATCGCCCGCGCGGAATCCCAGTTCCATGCGCCGCGCCTGCAGGGCCGCGTGCGGCTGGGCACATCGGACGACCTGGCGCTGGGTCCGCTACCCAATGTACTGGCCGCGTTCCGCAACTCGCATCCGGACGTGGAACTGGAAATCACCATCGGCATGACCGGCAAGCTCTACGAGCTGATGGATGCCGGTGCCCTGGACCTGATGATCGGCAAGCGCCGCGAAGGCGACCGGCGCGGCTCTCCCCTGTTCAGGGGCAAGCTGGAGTGGCTCGCGCGGCCCGGCACGGTGGCCGATCTCAGGCAGCCCCTGCCGCTGATCCTGGTGCCCGAGCCCAGCGTCACGCGGGCCATCGTGCTGGATACGCTCGCCAAGGCCGGCATGCGCTGGCAGATCGTCTGCACCAGCAGCAGTCATTCCGGCTGCATCGCCGCGGCGCGCGGCGGCCTGGGCATTACCGTGCGCGCGCAATACCTTTCCGGGCGCGGCCTCGCGCCGCCGGCCAATAGCGCCAGCCTGCCGGCGCTACCGGAAGTCGAGTTCATCTCGCTGCGCGCGGGCCGCCTGAGCCGGCCCGCCGAAACGTTGCTGCAACTGTTGCAAAAGAGCGATCTGCGCGGGTCCTGGCTGGACGAGTAGCCGGCCCGCGCGCGCCGCCTATCCCGCTCAAGCATTGGCACCGTCCTGGTACGGGTTGAAGCTGTGGGCCGGCGGAGCGGAAACGCCACGGGTATCCATGCCGGCCAGCTTCTGTGCGCCATCGGTATAGGGGTCGGGCAGGCGCACGCGGGCGCCGTCCACGAACGGATCGATGCTGCGCGCCGGATCGGCGGAAACGCCGGTGCGATCCAGACCGGCAATGCGCGCGCCATCGGTGAAGGCATCGAACTTCCCGGCACGCGCGCCCGCGGCGAACACGTCGCGCACGGGATTCTGCGTGGCCTGCGCGTAAGGTATGGCGGTGTCTCCGGCGGTCGGGCCGGCGGCATGGGCGCCGCTCGGGGAAAACACGGCAGCGGCAATGGCGGCGGCGGCAAACAGCGATTGGGCGAGCTTCGGGTACATGGCAATCTCCAACTGGGTGAATGAGCCCATTCGTCGCCAGCGGCCGCGGGAACTTACAGGTTTTTTTCACGCTTTTTGCACCCGGCGCATCCGACCACCGCTTCCGGCGCCGGACACACCCTGGTCCCACCCGGGAAAGTGCCGTTTGCGTCGGACGGCCGCCGGCGGTCGGCCGCTCACAAAGTGCCTAAGCCTTCCCCCATCAAAAGTATGAGTCCAGCCGAAAGCATATCCGCCCAATACGGTGACGATCTCCAACCTCCGGCCACTGTCGGCAAACGCACGCATGCCGCTAAATACGGTTACGGGGCAAGCCCGGCTGCGTGGCACAGCGCACAGAGAAAAGCCGAACAGCCGGATCGGTTGCCGCAACCTCTAGCTTCGGGGAAACACGGGGATGATCGATATCGAACAGGATCTGTCCGGCAATCATCTGCTGGGCGCCTTGCCGGCGCGGGAGCGCCGCCTGCTGACTCCGCATGTGAACAGCGTGAACCTGCGCGCGGGACAGCTGCTGAGCGATTCCGGCCAGCGCATCCGGCACCTGTATTTCCCGAGCACGGCGGTGATCTCGATGATGTCGCTGCAGGAAAGCGGCGCCACCGTGGAGCTGGCCTCGGTCGGCAACGAGGGGCTGGTGGGCCTGCCCGCGCTGACCGGCGGCGAAACCATGCCGAATCGCATCGAGGTGCGCCGGAGCGGGTACGGCTTTCGCATCGCCGCGGGCGATCTGCGCACGCTCTACCCCGAGTTGCCCACCTTGCAGCGCATGGCTCTGCTCTATATGCAGGCGCTGCTCACGCAGGTGTCCCAGACCGCGGTCTGCATTCGCCATCATTCCCTGACCACGCAGCTGTGCCGCTGGCTGCTGCTGGCGCTGGACCGCTCGCCCTGCAATGAACTCGATGTCACCCAGCAAACCATTGCCGACATGCTCGGGGTGCGCCGCGAGGGTGTCACCGAGGCCGTGGGCAGGCTGGAAGAGCTTCACCTCATCCGGCACAGCCGCGGACATATCACCGTGATCGACCGGGCCGGGCTGGAGGGCTTTTCCGGCGAGTCCTACCGCATCGTCCGCAACGAGTTCGACCGCCTGCTCATCCCCGCGGCGGATTAATCTGCCGTGGCTTCGGCCAGCGCCTGGTAAGCGGTTGCAAGGTGGTACGGGGTGGTCGACGGCAGTTCGCCGCGCGCAACGGCACCGGCCGGCGACAAGCATTCATGCCAGCCGCGCGCATGAAGAAAACGTGCGGGGAACGCACGCAGCCAGGCCTGCAGGTGCGCCAGCGCAAAGCCATCGCCGCGCACCGCAAGGGCCCGCGCGAATTCGGTCTGCGCCCAGATCCGCTGCGCCGGATCGCGCGGCGAGCCATCGAGGTTCAATGCCGCGGCAACGCCCATGGTGGCGGTATCGACCCCGTGCCGCAAGGCGAATTCGAATGCGCGCGCCAGCGCCTGCGCCAGCGGCGAGCCGTCGAACAATGCCGGGGCCGTGGACAGCAGCGAGAACCATTCGAACTGATGCCCGGGTTCGATGCGGTTGCCGTCGCAGCCCAGGGGCAACTCGGCGATACAGCCGGTAGCCGGATCGACGAAACCCGCCAGTACAGCGGACGCGATGCCCTCCAGCCGTTTGGCGTAGGCATGTTCCCGTGTGACCTCGTAGGCCGCAAGGTAGGCTTCGGTCAGGTGCATGATCGGGTTCTGCAGCGGCGCACCATCGCCTGCACTGAAGTCTTGCGCCAGCGCGGCATGGTAGAGCCCGCCGCTAGCTGCAGCGAAGCGCTGCTCGATCAACCGCGTCGTGCCGTCCAGCAAGGCGCGCGCCTGCGGCAGGCCCGAGCGCTTTAGGTACGCCGCACAGGCGAACACTACGAAGGCATGCGTGTACAGGTCCTTGGCGGTATCGAGCGGCTGTCCCTGCGCGTCGATGCTGTAGACAAAGCCGCCGTGCGCAAGGTCGGCGAAGCGCGTGCGCAGCGACTCGAACAGCTGCGCGGCATGGGCCGCCGCGCCGCTGCCTTCGCACTGCGAGAAAATATAGAGCTGGCGCGCGCACGCCATGGCGCGATAGCGCTTCACGGGCAATGGCCCGTTATCGATGCCGGACAAGGCCTCGTAGGGCAGCCGCATCGCGGCGTTCCAGCCCGGACCGGTCCAGAGCGGAAGGATGACGGCATCGTAATGCGTGCGCAATGCCGCGATGGAGCCGGCAATCTCGGTGGCAGGGCTTGGCGTGACGTTCATGCGGTCGGCAATTCGGTAGTGGGCGCGTTGGCGCGGGGAGCCGGGCCTGGCAGGCGCGGCGCACCTGCGGCGGGGTACCCGATACGGTAAACCGTGGAATATACCTCAGCCGCGCCGCCCGGCATCGGCCACCGCACTCGTCCGGCGCCGCCAATCATGCCTGTTGCGCCCATTGCGCCACAGAGAACGAGTGAAGCCGTGGCCATGCCGGCGCGCGCGGTGGACAGCGCGGTGGGCCGCCTAAGTTGCGGAAGTACCGGCTTCGTCGCGCAACGCGTTTCATATGGCGAGCCAGCTTGCACCCGCCGCCAGATCACCTAACCTTATCCTGTGGTCCCCTGGCATCGAACCCCGCTCTGAGCGGCTATCGAGCCGCATTCCATCCCCGCCGCGGCTCCCGGGCCACATTCCTGGTTTTGCGCTGATGATCTGGCCGGCATCTCTTTTACTATCCGGCCGCCAAGCAAGCACCAACGGGCCATCCGGACCTTGCCGGTAACCGCCCCCACGCTCCATGGGAGAGCGCGATGGAAAAGCCGATTGTGAGCCCCTTGCGTTTTGTCGAGATACTGAACGCCAGACTGCCTGCCCATCCCCTGTATCAGGAGGGGATGCGTGTGTACGCCATTCCCAATCATTCGGAGCACCCCCGCAGCCTGGTCTGCGTCGGCCCGCGCGGCGTGAGAGGCGTATGCGCGACGGTGGAACTGATCGTACGCGGCGAGTGCGAGGTCGTCCCTGACATTCCCGGGGACTGGCACGCCCCCCTTCGCACCGAGTCCCGCCCGGCCCACCGTTAGCCGCAGGCGCGCCGCGCCTGCCCGCTCAAACCCGCTCCAGTTTCCTGTGCGGCAGCGGTGGCAGCGTCACGCTGATCGCATCCCCCGCCCTCACCGGGCCGCCAGCCAGAACGACGCCCATGATGCCGGCCTTGCGCACCAGCCTGCCTTCGCCATCCCGCCCGAGGACCTGCGCGAGCAGCCCCGGCTGGAAGTGCTCGATCTGCGCGCAGGGATTGCGCAGCCCGGTCACCTCGACCACCGCGGTCTCGCCCAGTTGCAAGCGGCTGCCCGCCGGCAGCGCCAGCAGGTCGATACCCTGCGTGGTGACGTTCTCCCCCAGCGCGCCGGGCGCTACCGCATGCGCGGCAGCCTGCAGCATGCCGAGCAGTTCGACCGCGATCAGGTGAACCTGCCGCAGGTTCGGCTGGCTCGGGTCCACCGCCACGCGCGAGCGGTGGCGGACAGTCTCGCCGAGATGGGCATCGCCCGCCACGCCGAGCCCGGCAAGCAGGCGGATGACAGGCACGTTGGGCTTGCTGAACGAGTGCGTGGCACTCAGGCTCACCGCGACCACGCGGCCCGGGGGCGGCGACGCGCCCGATATGGGGTCGGCGTCCATGCTCATGCGGCTTCGCGGCCTTCCCGCCCAGGCGCCGGCATCCGCTCTAGGTCCGCGCTGTCCGAGCCCACGGCGCCCACCGGATAGCGTGCGGCAAACACCAGCCGGCCCGCCGACCAGGTATGCGTCACCAAGGGCTGGCCAGCCACCATGGCGACCGCAACCAGGTCGGCGCGCAGCCCCGCCGCTATGCGGCCACGATCCGACAGCCCGCAGGCCGCCGCCGGGTTGGCGCTGACCAGCGCGGCCGCCCGCGGCAGGCTCAGGCCGGCCAGGCGCTCGGCGGCAAACGCCGCGGCGATCAGCGTGGCGGGCTGGTAGTCCGAGCAGAGGCAGTCCGCCACGCCAGCGCGGATGGCGTCGATGGCGCGCATGGAGCCGCTCTGGCTCTCGCCGCGCAGCACGTTGGGCGCGCCGAGGATGGTCGGCAATGCCTTCGCGGCAGCGGCCCGCGCGGTTTCCAGGTTGATCGGGAACTCGCTCATGCGCACGCCCAGCGCGTGCATGGCGGCGATGCGCCGGGGCGAATCGTCGTCATGGCTGGCGGCCGGGATGCCAAGCCGTGCGGCCAGGGCAAGCAAGTGCTCCACCCGTTGCGGCGCGCCCTCCTTATCCAACAGTTTCCTATCCGCGGCGGCCTTGGCCTCGTCGCGGGTCATGGCGTGATTTCCCATCATATAGGCCAGGTACGCATCGAGCGTCTTGAACTGGCCCTGGCCGGGCGAATGATCCATCACGGAAACCAGGTCCACCAGGCCGGCCGCCATCAAGCGCTCCAGCACCGGCAGCGCACTGGCATCGGTGACCTCGAAACGGCAATGGATGCGGTTGTCCACCAGGCTGTGGTCGCGGAAGGCGGTAACGGTGCGCACGAGGTCGCCGGCTGTGTCGTAGTTGCGCACGCCAAACTCGTGGCCGGCGAACGATACCGCATGGTAAGGGGTGGTAATGCCGGCCGCGGCGTTGCGGCGGTCGACCTGCGCCACGGCGAAGTCGAGCGGGAACATCACCCGCGAGCGCGGCTCGGCTTCTTTCTCGATGGCATCGCAATGCAGGTCGATCAGACCCGGCAGCAAGGTCTGGCCGCGCAGGTCGATCACCTGGGCAGCGCGCGGCACGGCGGCAGCGGCGGGCTCGATGGCCGCGATGCGGCCGTCCTCGATCAGCAAGGCGCTATCAGGCAAGACGCCGTCGGGCAGGACGATCCGCGCATGGGTCAGGTAGGCAGGAAGCATGGTCGGTTCCGGGTACGGTTAGCGACAGGAATGAAGGAAGCTCAGCCCGCGACCGCGGCGAGCCTGGCGGCGCAAGCGGCATCCGCCGCCGGTGGATGCAGGGGCAGCAGCCTGGTGGCCACGGCTTCGCGCACCGCTTCGTCATGAAAGATGCCGACCAGGCAACGGCCCTCGGCCAGCGCCTCGCGAATCAGTCCGACCACCACGGCACGGTTGTCCGCATCGAGCGATGCAGTAGGCTCGTCGAGCAGCAGCACCGGGTGGCCACCGATCAGTCCGCGCGCAATATTGACGCGTTGCTGCTCGCCGCCCGAGAAAGTCGCCGGCGGCAGGTTCCACAGCCGGCCCGGCACCTGCAGCCGCGCCAGCAGCACCGCGGCGCGCTCGCGCGCCTCGCCGGCGCCGGCGCCACGCTGCTGCAACGGCTCGGCCACCACATCGAGCGTGCTCACACGCGGGATCACGTGCAGGAACTGGCTGACATAGCCGATCACCTCGCGCCGCAATTGCAGGATGCGCTGCTCCGGCGCGCGGGTCAGGCCCACCCAGCCCTTGTCGTCGCGGATGCGGATGCTGCCTTCGGTGGCCAGGTAGTTGCCATAGAGGCAGCGCAGCAGCGTGCTCTTGCCCGCGCCGGAACTGCCCGCAAGCACCAGGCATTCGCCGGCGGAAGCATCGAAATCGATGGCCCGCAGCACCGGCA
The DNA here is from genome assembly GCF_057798855.1 of Cupriavidus sp. 96C5-1. NCBI lineage: Bacteria > Pseudomonadati > Pseudomonadota > Betaproteobacteria > Burkholderiales > Burkholderiaceae > Cupriavidus > Cupriavidus sp. 96C5-1. Next base: position 10,854 of record NZ_JBYOJU010000037.1, read on the forward strand.
GGCGCGTGCCGCCCTGGTTATGCAGGATGAAGGTCTTGCCCAGGCCGCGCACCTGGATCCGGCGGGGATCGGACTGGAAGTCCCGGGTGTCCTGGGTATCTTGGATACCGGTGAGATCTTGCGTCATGTTCAGCTCTGCAGGATGGAAGACACCAGCAACTGGGTGTATGGATGTTGCGGGTCGTCAAGAATCTGGTCGGTCAGGCCGCTTTCCACCACCCGCCCGCCTTGCATCACCAGGGTGCGGTGCGCCAGCAGGCGCGCCACGGCAAGGTCGTGGGTCACGATGATGGCGGCCAGGCCCAGGTCCGCCACCAGCCGCCGCAACAGGTCCAGCAGGCGGGCCTGCACCGAGACGTCGAGCGAGGCGGTGGGCTCGTCCATGAACACCAGGCGTGGATGCGTCACCAGGTTGCGGGCGATCTGCAGGCGCTGCTGCATGCCGCCCGAGAAGCTCGTGGGCGCGTCGTCGAGGCGCGCCAGGTCGAGTTCCATTTTCTCCATCCATGCCCCGGCCACGGCGCGCAGTTCTCCATAGTGGCGCCCGCCCACCGCCATCAGGCGCTCGGCGATATTGGCGCCGGCACTGACGCGCATGCGCAGGCCGTCGCGCGCGTTCTGGCGCACGAAGCCCCAGTCGGTCCGCGCCAGCAGGCGCAGCCTGGCGTCGGACAGCGAGGCAAGGTCCACCAGGCCGTGCTCGCGGGTGTCGTAGCGGACGCTGCCGGACTCGGGCGCGGCCTGCCAGGACACCGCCTGCAGCAAGGTGCTCTTGCCGGATCCGGACTCTCCCACCACGCACAGCACTTCGCCGGCAAAGAGGTCGAAGCTGACATCGTGGCAGCCGTGTACGCCATCCCAGGTGCGGGTCAGGCCGCGCACGCACAACAGCGGCTCGTCGTTGCGGCTCATGCTGCCTCCTTCCCTGCACTGGCGAGCGCGCTGCCGCCGCCCTGGTTCGCTTCGTTCGGGCCGCGCATGCCCTGCTCCTGCCGGGTGGCGCAGTACTCGGTGTCCGAGCAGACGAACATGCGCCCGCCCGCGTCGTCGGTGATGATCTCGTCCAGATAGCTGTCGGTGGCGCCGCACAGCTCGCAGCAGCCCGACCACGTCTCGACGGCAAACGGATGATCGTCGAAATCCAGGCTCTTGACGCTGGTATAGGGCGGCACGGCGTAGACGCGCTTTTCGCGCCCCGCGCCGAACAGCATCAGCGCCGGGCTGTGGTCCAGCTTGGGGTTATCGAACTTGGGGATGGGAGACGGCCGCATCATGTAGCGCTGGTTGACCATGACCGGGTAATCGTAGGTGGTGGCGATCCGTCCATGGCGGGCGATGTCCTCGTACAGCTTGACATGCATCGCGCCGTATTCCGCCAGCGCGTGCATGGTGCGGGTCTCGGTCTCGCTCGGCTCCAGCCAGCGCAGCGGCTCCGGGATGGGTACCTGGAACACCATGATCTGCCCTGGCGCCAGCGGCGTTTCCGGGATCCGGTGGCGGGTCTGCACGATGGTGGCGGCGGCGGTGCGCTCGGTGGTCCGCACGCCCGTGACGCGGCCAAAGAAGCGCCGGATATTGATGGCATTGGTGGTGTCGTCCGAGCCCTGGTCGATCACCTTGAGCACGTCGTCGCTGCCGATGATGGAGGCGGTCACCTGGATGCCCCCGGTGCCCCAGCCATAGGGCAGCGGCATTTCCCGGCTGCCGAAGGGCACCTGGTAGCCGGGAATCGCCACCGCCTTGAGCAGCGCGCGGCGCAGCATGCGCTTGGTGGACTCGTCCAGATAGCCGAAGTTGTAGTGTTCGTCGCGCACGTTGGCATTGCCTTCATTCATGATGCGATGGCCTCCTGCGCCTGGGGCGCGGCGATGCTGTCCGCCGGCGCCGCAGGCGCCCGGGCGGGCTCGCCTGGTTCGCGCTCGGCGCGCAGCCGGCGCAGCAGTTCGAGATTGGTCTGGAAATCCACGTAGTGCGGCAGCTTCAGGTGTTGCACGAAGCCGGAGGCCTCCACATTGTCGCTGTGGTAAAGCATGAACTCCACGTCGTTGGCCGGGGCGTCGGCGGCTTCGCCCAGTTCGGCGGCGCGCATGGCACGGTCGGCCAGCGCCATCGACATGGCCTTGCGCTCGCCATAGCCGAACACCAGGCCGTAGCCGCGCGTAAAGCTCGGTCCTTCCTGCGCGTTGCCGGCAAACTGGCTCACCATCTGGCATTCGGTGACCTCGATCTCCCCGATGGTCACGGCAAAGCCCAGCTCCTCGACGAACAGCTCGACTTCCACCTCGCCATAGCGGATCTCCGCCGCGAACGGGTGCGAGTTGCCATAGCCGCGCTGGGTCGAATACCCCATCGACAGCAGGAAGCCCTCGTCGGCGCGCGCCAGGTTCTGCAGCCGCGCCGGCCGGCCGGCCGGCAATGCCAGCGGCTCGCGCGTCAGGTCGGGCGGCGCCGGATCGTGCGCGGGCACGGTCTCGGGCTCGATCAGGGACTCCTGGCGCAGCAAGTCGGTCACGCGGGGCATACGTGTATCCAGCGTGGCCGCCGCCGGCGCCAGGGGCTCGCTCTCGCGCTCGGCCTCCAGCGTGAAATCGAGCAGGCGCTGGGTGTAATCGTAGGTGGGGCCCAGCACCTGCCCGCCCGGCACATCCTTGAAGGTGGACGAGATCCGGCGCTGCAGCCGCATGGCACCCGTATCGAGCGCGACAGAATAGCCAAAGCGCGGCAGCGTGGTGCGATAGGCACGCAGCAGGAACACGGCTTCGATCAGGTCGCCGGCCGCCTGCTTGATGGCCAGCGCGGCCAGGTGCGGGTCGTACAGCGAGCCCTCGGCCATCACGCGCGACACCGCCAGCGGCATCTGCTCGCGCACCTGCGCCAGCGTCAACTCCGGCACGGCGCGGTCGCCGCGGCGGTAGTCGTCGAGCATGCGGTACGAATTGAGGATGGCGCGTTCGCCACCTTTGACAGCAACGTACATATCAATCCTCCACTTGCGTGGTGCGTGGCAGCGCGCACAGGCTATCGCCACTGGTCAGCAGCACGTCCACGCCGAGCGGGAAACGCGCATGGTTGGCATGCCACTGGGGCCAGAAGCCGGCAGGCAGGCCCTGCACGGCCAGCGTGGCGCGGCTCTCGATGCCGGGGCCGCGCAGCGTGACGGCCGGGCCACCCGTCAGCGATACCACTTCGAGCAGCAACGTGGCGGAACGGTCGGGATAGGCCGGATCGCCCTGCGCGCAAGCCGCCAGTTCGGGCACGGCATGGCCGGCCGGCACTGCCACGAATGCCGCCTGCCCCACTTCGGCGACCAGCGGGCAGCCGCAATGAAAGCGCAGGAAAGCACGCACGCCGTCGGGCGTTTGCGGCGGCAGCCACAGCGGCGTATCGCCATCGACCAGCGTCAGCAGCAGCGCGCTCAGCGCCGGCGACAAGCCGTCCGGCACGCCGCAGGCTTCTGCCAGCACGCCAATGCTGCCCGGATGGGAGATGGCGTCCAGCGCCGCGCGGAAGGTCCGCTGGGCGGCATGCACGGGATCCTCGAAACCAGGCAGCAGCATCGGCGCAGCGCCACCGTGATGGCCCGAGGGCGTCTTGTCGAATCCAGCCGCCGGGGCGGCGATCGATTGGGCTGGCATCTCAGTCCTCTCCACGCACCATGGTAAAAAATTCAACTTTCGTCTGCGCCGCCACCGCGGCCTCTTGCCTGGCACTCGCCGCGCGGGCTTGCGCCAGCGGCGCGACCACTTCGGTGTGCACGCGTTGATGCCATTCGGGGAGTTGCAGCAGCGCATCCAGCAGGGCGATCTGCTCCGCCTGGCGATGCGCGCGGCCTTGCACATAGCCGACGCCGACCACGCCGGCGTCCAGCGTCACGGCACAGCGCGTCACGCTGACCTCGCCGAGGTTGAACTGCGCGCCCGTGCCGCCCGCCCGTCCACGCACCATGGCCATGCCAGATTCCGGCTTGCGCAGCAGGCGATAGGCCGGCAAGGCGCCAAGCCGGCCGACGGCCTGTTCCAGGGCTGCCGGGGCAGCCAGTACCAGCACGCGCAGCCAGGCGGCGCGGGCTGCCTGCGCTGCCTGATGACGGTCGGCCGTGCCGTCCTGCATGCCGGCACCGGTATCGGCATCGGTTCGATCCATTTTACATCCCCTATACGTCTATACGTTTAGATGTAGAATACCATCCATGGCCGAACTAGAACACAGGCAGATGAAGCTTTGATGACGCCCGCCAAGGGTGTCCTGCCCCACCCACGATGCGGCGCGGATGAGGCACAATCGCATCCAAACGTGCATTGAAGCACATCAATCATTAACGCAGGATGACGAAAAGGCAGGACGCGATGGTGGAACAGGAAGTCGAACGGGGTTCGGGAGTCGCAGTATGGCGCCAGATCGGCGAAGCCCTGGCGCTCGACATCCGCAACAAGCTCTATGTCCCGGGCGAGCGGCTGCCGCCCGAGCCCGAGCTGGCCAGCCGGTTCGCCGTCAACCGGCACACCATCCGCCGCGCCATGGGCGAACTGGAGCAGAACGGGCTGGTGCGTATCGAGCAAGGACGCGGCACCTTCGTGCAGGAGCACGCCATCGACTACGCCATCGGGCGGCGTACCCGTTTTTCCCAGAACCTGGCCAGCCAGGGCATGCGCGGCCATATCGAGGTGCTCGAGTCGCAAACCCTGCGCGCGCCCGAGATCGCCAAACACCTGGGCCTGGCGCGCAGCGCGCCGATCCTGCGCGTGCAGATGCTGGGCAAGGCCGAAGCCCGCACCATCGACGTGGCGGAGCATTATTTCGACGCCACCCGCTTTCCCGACATGGACGCGCAGTTGCGGGAGCGCCTGTCGATTTCCAAGGCATTCGCCCATTTCGGCATCGCCGACTACACCCGCAAATGGTCGCGCATCACCGCCGCCATGCCGACCGCACCGGTGGCACGCCAGCTCAACCAGCCCAAGACGCGGCCGATCCTGCAGGTGGAAGCACTCAATGTGGATCCGGACGGCACGCCGCTGCAATACAGCGTGGTACGGTTTGCCGGCGACTGGGTGCAGTTGACCGTGACCGACCAGGAATGACGGCAACGTAATATGCCGAGCCCGATGCGCTGCATCGGATACACACTACAGTTTCGCCTTCGCACGTAATCAAGAACGCAGTAGAGAACGCAATAAAGAACGCAGTATCCGGCAACACCCCAACCACCCAATTGGTCTAGACATCCGCTTGTCATCTGCCCGCGCTAAGGTCGCCAGCATGGATTCCAATCACACATTCCACCCCATCCTCGCCGGCCTGAGCGGCCGCCGCGTTCTTACCACCGGCGGCATTGCGCCGGCCGCCTTCGCGTTCCGCGACGGCTGCCTGGCCGGGCCGGCCGCCGCGTCCGGTCCTGCGCTCGATGCAGGCGACCTGCTGGTGCTGCCCGGCATCGTCGACATCCACGGCGACGCCTTCGAACGCGCGGTCATGCCGCGCCCGGGCGTGAGTTTCCCTTACACCAGCGCGCTGTTCGATGTCGACCGCCAGTTGCTCGCGCACGGCATCACCACGGAATTTCATGGCGTGACGCTGTCGTGGGAAGGCGGGCTGCGCGGCGAGGCCTACGCACAGCGCATGTTCGACGGCATCGAGCGCATGCGCGGCACGCTGGGCGCGCGACACTACGTGCACCTGCGTTTCGAGGCGCATCACCTGGCAGGGCTGGAGACCGCGCTGGCATGGATCAACGCCGGCAAGGTACGCTTCCTTGCCATCAACGACCACCTGCCACTGATGGCCACCCGCCTGCACGACGCACGCAAGCTGGCGCAGTACGCCGAACGCGCCGAATGCGATACGGCCACCTTCCGGCAGCGGCTGGAGCAGGCCGCCACGCAGGCTGGCGAGGTGCCCGCGGCCGTGGCCCGGCTGATCGCCGCAGCCCGCGCCGCCGGCCTGCAGGTAGCCTCCCACGACGATGGCGATGCCGCCACGCGCCAGCGCTATCACCAGCATGGCTGCACGGTGGCTGAATTCCCGCTGACCGTCGACGTGGCCCGCGCTGCGCGCGCCCTGCGCAATCACGCCGTATTCGGCGCGCCCAACGTGATCCGCGGCGGCAGCCACACCGGCGCACCCGACGCCACCGAAATGATCGCCGCCGGGCTGTGTGATGTGCTGGCCTCCGACTATTACTATCCCGCGCCGCTGCAGGCGGCGTTCCAGGTAGCCCGGCTTGGCGTGCTGCCGCTGCCCGCGGCCTGGGATCTGGTCTCGCGCAACCCGGCGCGCGCCGCCGGCATGAGCGACCGGGGCGCGCTGAGCCCGGGCCTGCGTGCCGACGCCATCATCGTCGACGACCGCGATCCCGCCCTGCCGCAGGTCTGCGCCGCCATCGTCGGCGGCGTGCTGCGGCATGCCACGCGCCCCTTCCCGCTGGTGCTGTCCGGCGGCGAGCTGCGCGCCGCCTGACCCTTCTCCGATCCCCGATCACGCCAGAGCCCAATGCCAAGCCCGATGCCGAACGCCATACCGGATTCGCTGCCCGGCCCGCTATCCGATGCGCCGATGGAGTCGCAGCCGAGCCCTTTGCGCCGTGCCTACCGCTACGCCATCTACCTCAACCCCGCCGCGCCCTTCCGCGAGTTCGGCGCACGCTGGCTGGGCCGCTGCGCCGACACGGGCGCAGTGCTCGCGCGCACGGCTCCCGGCGACGGCCGCATCGCGCGCTGGACCGAGGCGCCGGCCCACTACGGCCTGCATGCCACCCTCAAGGCCCCGTTCCGCCTTGCCGAGGGCCGCACCCCGGCCGAACTCGACGCCGCGATGCGCGCCTTCGCACGGGATCGCCAGCCCTTCGCCGCACCACTGGCGCTGCGCAACCTGCGCGGCTTCCTGGCCTGGTGCCTCGGCAGCGACGCCGGCGCCAATGCGCGCATGCACGCGCTGGCGGACGCGGCGGTACGGGAGCTCGATGCCTTCCGCGCGCCGCCCACCAGCGCGGAACTGGCGCGCCGCAAACCAGGCCAGCTGGGTGAAGCGGCACGGCGCATGCTGGACGCCTGGGGCTACCCGTATGCCTTCGAGACCTTTATCTTCCACATCACCCTGACCGGCCTGCTGGACCAGGCCGCGCAGGCCGATGCCGTCGCCATGCTGCAAACCGCCAGCGGCACCCTGCTGCACACGCCGATGCAGGTGCGCGATGTCAGCCTGTTCGTGCAGCCGGCGCCGGACGCGCCGTTCGTGACGGCGCGCCACTACGGCTTCGACGGCAGCACTGCCGATGGCGTCGGGGCAGCCATGCTGGAGAGCGCGGCATGACATCGGCGGCAGCCGCGGCTGCCAGGGGAGCCAGCGCTCCGGCGGCTGGCAACGGCCTGATCTACCTGATGGGCCCGTCCGGCAGCGGCAAGGATTCGCTGCTGCGCGTGCTGCGCGACCGGCTTGGCGGCAATGACCGTGTGCTGGTGGCGCAACGCTACATCACGCGCCCCAGCAGCGCCGACGAGGCCAGTGTGGCCATCACCCCCGCCGAGTTCGAACACCGCGCCGCGCAGGGCGGCTTCGCACTGCACTGGCGCAGCCACGGCTTGCACTACGGCATCGGCACTGAACTCGACGACTGGCTCGCGCAAGGCTGCTGCGTGGTGGTCAACGGATCACGCGAACACCTCGCCCGCGCCCACGCCCGCTATCCCTCCCTGCACGCGGTGCAGGTCAGCGTGCGCCCCCAGGTACTCGGGCAGCGGCTGCGCCTGCGCGGCCGCGAAGACGAACAGGCCATCGTCCGGCGCCTGCAGCGCGCCGGCGAACCGTTCGCGGTGCCGGCAGGCTGCCGCCTGTCGGTGATCGACAATAGCGGCGCGCTGGAAGATGCGGCCAACGCATTGCTGCGCCTGACGCACCAGGCCCTGCCGCATTGTTAGCCAATGCTGAGCGCAGTATTCCACCGCGGCGCTTTTTTCCGGCGCAGTCCCCTGCTATGGTTCCCGATGTAGCCGGTCTCCCTCTCTCCCCGGCCCCCGTCGCCTCCGTGGCGATTTCTTCATCTCTTGCAGGCGCGGCCTGGTTGGCTCAACCGGAATGGCCCGGTCCGGCGCAAGGAAGAAACGGTGTCACCATGCAAGCCAAAACAGTCAAAGTACCCGGCCCCGACCATCCGATCGACATCGGGCCGCAGGGCGGCCGCGTCGTGGTCACCATCGGCGGGCGGATCGTCGCCGACACGCGGGCGGCCCTGACACTGCGCGAAGCGTCCTACCCGGCGGTCCAGTACATCCCGCGCGAAGATGTCGACATGGCGATGCTGGAGCGCACCGGACACAAGACCTATTGCCCGTACAAAGGCGATTGCGCGTATTACAGCATCCCCGCCGCGGGCGAGCGTGGCCGCAACGCCGTATGGACCTACGAGGCGCCTTACCAAGCCGTCGCCGCCATCGCCGGTCACCTGGCCTTCTATCCCGATCGCGTCGACGCCATCGACGTTGGCAGCTGACCTGGCTTGCGATGCATCCGGTCCCGCGCGGCTTTGCCGGTCGCGGTGGCTATCGACGCACGGATGAAAATTCCCAGCAGGGATTCATGCACGCTCAGGGGCCTCCAGCAACGCAATGCTGAAGCTGACCCCATGCTCGGTAAAACCAAGCCTGCGATAGAACTGGTGCGCCTGCAGCCGCTTGGCGTTGGACGAAAGCGCCAGCTTGTCGGCGCCGGCTTCCCGTGCCAGGCGCATGGCGGCTTGCATCATGGCGGAGCCCACCCCGCTGCCCCGCGCCGCGTGCGTTACCACCACGCTCTCGACGATGGCCTCGTTGCGCCCCTCGTGCGCCAGCACCGGGAATACCAGCAGGCAGAACGTGCCGAGCGGCTCGCCGGCGGCGCCGCGCATCAGGTAGCAGCGATAATGCGGCATCGCCTGGAGCTGCGCGAACAGCGTGCGCATGCGTGGCAAGGAGAGCGGCGGCTCGCCGTCCATCTCGGACAGCAAGCCGGCCACCTGCAGGAGCTCGCCGTCGCTGCCCCGGACCTCATGCAGCGTCAGGCCGCCGGCGGCGCTTTCAATTGGCTTGTCCATGCAGGATCCGGTCCTGGTTTCCACTTCAATGGGGGATCTTGGCCACGTCTCAGGAGGCGCGCCGGATGCAGCGCGCCACCATGGGAAGGTAATGCGCCAGCGGCGGCGTGGCAAGGCCAACCACCTTGGCGAGGTCGTCGTAGCGCCGCAGCCGCACCGCGGCCGGGCCATGGGCGCGGGCGATGAAGGCTTCGGCCTGGGCGGCATCGCAGGGGCCGCCCTGCAGGACCAGGCTGTGCTGCGAAGCCGGGGACAGCGTGGCGTGGTAGGCCGGGTCCGTGGCGCACAGGTAGCGCTTGGCCGCTACGTGCAGGCGCACCGGCTCGGTCACATCGGGCCCGAACCCGACGGCCAGCAGGTCCGCCCCCACTTCCTGGTGCCGCATGTCGGTGCTGCTGTCCTCTGCCATCACAAGGTGGCCGAGATCGTGCAGCAGGCTGGCCACCACCAGGGATTCGGGATCGCCGGCCTGTTCGGCCAGTTGCGCGCACTGCAGCGCGTGCTCGGTCTGGGTGATGGCCTCGCCGCCGTAGAAGGCGGTGCCATGGCCGGAAAAAAGAATTTCGATGCGCCGGAGAATCGTCATGATGATTGGCGTGGAGTATCTGGTGGCCGGCGCGTCAGATCAGCGCCTTGCGGATCTGCGACGACAGCAGGTCGATCAGCGTGACAAAGGCGATGACGATGATCATGACCGCACAGGTCTCGGCATACTGGAAGCTGCGGATGATTTCCCACAGTACGGTACCGATGCCGCCCGCGCCAACGATGCCCAGCACCGAAGCGGAACGCACATTGGACTCGAAGCGGTACAGCGCGTAGGAGATCCACAGCGGCAGCACCTGCGGGATCACGCCGTAGACGATCTCCTCGAGGGCGCCGGCGCCGGTGGCGCGCACGCCTTCCACCGGGCGCGGGTCGATCGCTTCGACCGCCTCGGAAAACAGCTTGGCAAGCACGCCGGTGGTATGCACGGCGAGCGCCAGCACGCCGGCAAAAGGCCCCAGCCCCACTGCCACGATAAACAGCATGGCGAAGACCATCTCGTTGATGGCGCGGCAGGCGTCCATCACGCGCCGCATCGGCTGGTAGACCCAGCCCGGCACCATATTGGACGAGCATGCGAGGCCCAGCGGCACCGCCAGCACCACGGAAATAAACGTGCCCCAGATGGCGATCTGCACCGTCACCAGCATCTCGTCCACATAGATGCGCCAGTCGCGGAAGCTGGGCGGAAAGAAGTCCGCGGCGAATCTCGCCATATTGCCGGAATCGGTCCACAGGGCGAGCGGACGCATGTCGGCCCCCTTCCATGACAACGCCAGCAAGGCGAGCACTACCGCCCAGACGAACAGGACTGGCAGGCTGGCACGCGGCGGGCGGGCGGCACGAGGCGGAATGGCTGGGGTCATGGCGGGGGTGACGCGAGAATGCATGAAGGCAGGAAGCTCAAACAGCAATGAAAACGGCAATGCCGCGGAATCGGACGGCGGCGAACCGGGGCAGGCCATGAGTACACCCGGACGCGGCGATGGCCCGCCCCGGCATCGGGACGGGCCGCGCACCGGGGTTGCGCCTGGCAATCGCCTGGCGCAGGCGCGATGGGCTTACTGCGCGCCAGCCGCGATCTTGTCCAGTTCGGCCAGCCTGCGGCTGACATCGGCCAGGCGTTTTTCCTTGTCGGCGGCCGCCAGCGTGGTGTCGGTCTCGATCTTGCTTTTTTCCTTGGCCAGCTCGATCTGGCGGATCGGCACCAGTTGCGCGTCGGTGGACGGACGGAAGCCCTGATAGGTCAGCTTGGCCAGGTTCTCCTTCTCGCGCGCGGCGTCGGCACCCTTGCCGTAGCTGACGAAGAAGGCCTTGACCTTGGCCTTGACGTCGGCCGGCAGGTCTTTGCGGTAGACCAGCGGGTCCGCCGGGATCAACGGCGACTTCCACAGCACCCGTATCTGGTCATAGGCGTTCTTGCCCGTATTGATGCGGTAGCGCTCCATGTTTTCGGTGTTGTTGACCGCCACATCCACCTGATTGTTCAGCACCGACAGCAGGTTGGTCTCGTGGTTGCTCACGCGTACCGTCTTGAAGAAAGCCTTCGGATCGATATTGTGGGCACCCCAGAGGTAGTGGCCCGGCACGGCGGTACCGGAGGTCGAGTTCGGATCGCCCGCGCCATAGCTCAGCGTCTTGCCTTGCTTGAGCACGTCGTCCAGCGTCTTCAGCTTGCTGTCCTTATTGACGATCAGCAGCGACCAATACCCCGGATTGCCGTCCTTGTCGATCACCGAGGCAAAGACTTCGCCATTGGCGCGGTCCACCGCTTCGATAGCCGATTTGTTGCCGAACCAGGCGACCTGCACCTTGTTGAAGCGCATGGCTTCGATGATGCCGGCGTAGTCGGAGGCGAAGAACGGCTTGACCGTGACGCCCAGCTGCTTGCCCAGGTCGTCGACCACAGGCTGCCATGCGGACTTCAGATTGGACGAGGTCTCCGTCGAGATAAAGCCCATGCTCAGCGTCTTGCTCTCCTGGGCAAAAGCGGGCAAGCAGAGCGCGCCGGCGGCGCTCGTGACGATCAGGGCAACAAGGGTTCTGCGCAGCATGAGGGAACTCCGTGGAAAAACCATATGGGGGTGCTTACGGAAAGACTTGCAAAAAAACAGTGGAATCCTGGTGAAAATCAGGCCGCCGCCAGACTGCCGGCGATCACGGCTGGCGCGGGGACGTCGAACCCCGCCCCATCGGGCAGCAGTTCGGCGGCTTCCGTGCCGTACAGGTCACGCAGCATGGCCGGCGTGAGCGCCGCGCAGGGGCCGTCGTAGACCACCTTGCCCTGGCGCAGCGCGACCACGCGCGTGCAGTAGCGCATCGCGACGTCGACCTGGTGCAGGGACACCACCACCGCCACCTTGCGGCTGCGGTTGATCTGCGCCAGCAGCTCCATCACGCGCCGCGCCGACTCCGGGTCGAGCGATGCAATGGGCTCGTCGGCCAGGATCACCCGAGCGTTCTGCACCAGCGTGCGGGCGATTGCCGCGCGCTGCTGCTGGCCGCCCGACAAGGTCGATGCCCGCCGAAACGCATAGTCGTCTATACCAACCTGGGCAAGCGCATCGAGGCCGGCGTCGATCTCCTCATTCCTGAAGTAGCGGATCAGGCTGCGCCACAGTGGTATGCGCGGCAGCATGCCCGTCAACACATTGGTGATGACCGGGAGGCGCCCGACCAGGTTGAACTGCTGGAACACGAAACCAATCTCGCCCCGGGCTCGGCGCACATCGTTCGCCAGCCGGCCACCTTGCTGGATGGTGCGGCCATTGACCAGCACTTCGCCGGCGCCCGCCGCATCGGCCGCGATAAAACCCGCCATATGCCGCAGCAACGTGGACTTGCCTGAGCCCGAGGCGCCCAGCAGGGCAACCATTTCACCGGGAGCGACGGCAAGGCCGACGTTATCCAGCGCACGGCGTCCCGCCTGGAACGACTTGGTCAGGCCGCGCACTTCGATCGCATGCGTCATCCCACTCTCCTTGCATCAACAGTGAGCGCATTCTGGGTGGCGCTGATGACAGAACGATGAAGGCTGCACAGCTATTGCACACGCCGGATCACTGCCTGAGGGCAAGAGGCTCCGGGTCGACATCCGTAAGGAAGGAGGTACGTGAGCCCATGCAGGACGGCCAGCGCTTTCCACGCAAGGCATCGCGGCCCTCAGGGCGGCTCGCATCTGCCTGAGGAAAAGGATCATGACTCGACCTGCCCCTGAAGCATCCCCCTCATCCCGCGCTTGCGAAGCGGCGACGGCGGAATACAGCCCTGCTGCCCCGCCGGTGGCACCGGCAGGCAAGCCGGCACCGCGCACGCGCGCCACCCCAAGTGCCAGGCGCGCCGGAATCAGCCGCGCGCGCCCTGCCTGGCCCGTACCGCGCGCCAGGCGCTTGCCACCAGCAGCGAGCCGAGACCAAGCGCAAGACCGAGCAGCACCAGGGCGCTCATATGGTCGCGCACCAGCGGCACATTGCCAAAGAGGTAGCCACCCACCAGCAGCGAGATCACCCAGAGAGCCGCGCCGGCACTCGCTGCCAGCGCGAAGCGTGCTGCCGGCATGGCGGAAACACCCGCGACGAACGGCGCGAAGGTACGCACCACGGACACGAAGGGAGACAACAGCAGGGTCAGCCCGCCATGGCGCTGGTAGAAATCATGCGTCTTGCGCAAGGCATCGCGATGGATCCAGCGGTAGTCGCCGGCCAACACGCGCGTGCCGATGGCTTTGCCGATCGCGTAGTTCAGCAGGCTGCCTGCCACCGCGGCAACCAGCAGCACCGGCATCAATATCCAGAGCTTCAGCGCTCCCGAGGCGCAGAACGCGCCGCAGATGAACAGCAGCGGGTCGCCGGGCAGGAAAAACAGCGGCAACAGCCCGATCTCGCAGAACACGACAGCGAACAGGATGCCGTAGACCAGGGTCCCGTACGCCGAGATGGCGCTGCCGAGGTGCTGGTCGAAATGCAGCAATAACGGCAAGACCTGCGTTGAATCCATGCGCCCTCCCGAGTTTGCCGACCGGTACCTACAGTGTAGACGCCGCCCGATGCGGCGGCATCGAGCTTGCGATGGATCCCGCCGAATGCCCACCGGCACGCCAAAGTGAGCCTGGTTGCGCTGCGCGTGCAGGAGGTACGTAGCAAACAGAGCCACGCGGGCCTTCCCCACTTGCACGCTCCTGCGTAACATCCCATCCATCGGTCCCATCGACCAACCCATGGAATTGAATTGCCATGTCAAGCTCCCAAGCCACCGCCAGAATCGGCCAGGCCGATCCGAACTACCTGGTGCATCTCCAGGCCGGCACCCATCCGCTCGTCGGCGACGAATCCGCCGGGCTGGGGGGGACCGACCAGGGCCCGCCGCCCTTCGGCTTCGTGCTGTCCGGGCTGGTCTCGTGCACAGCCATCACCCTGAAGATGTACATGGAGCGCAAGCAGTGGCCGGCGGCGGAGATCGAGGTGACGGCTGTCTTCCAGGGCAAGGACGAGGCGCGTTTCATCCGGCGCGAAGTCAGGGTGAGCGCGGCCGGGCTGGGTGAAGCCGAACGCAAGCGGCTGGCGGAAATCTGCGAGCGCACGCCGGTGACGCTGTTCCTGAAGGCGGCATCGCGGATCGAGACGACCCTGGTCTGAGGCCACGGCGGACAGCGGCGCGCGCCGACAGCCGCAGGAGCAGCCACGGCTCTGCTCCTGCGGCTGGGTCCCTTGCCGCCGGCCGCCTATGCTGGGGCCGTCGCCGCCAGATGGGTGCGCACCACCACTTCGGAATGCAGGGTACGGTGCACCGGGCATTTGTCGGCAATCTCCAGCAAGGAAGCACGCTGAGCCTCGTCCAGCGGACCCTGCATGGTGATCTCCCGCTCGATCCAGTCGATCTTGCCTTCGGTCGTGGCGCATTCCGCGCAGTCGGCCGCGTGGATTTTTTCGTGGCGCAATGCCACTGCCACATGCTCCAGTGGCAGGCCCTTGCGCTCGGCGTACATGCGCATGGTCATGGCGGTACAGGCGCCCAGCGCGGCCAGCAGAAAATCGTAGGGCGCCGGGCCGCCATTCAGGCCGCCGAAGGAAACCGGCTCGTCGGCCAGCAGCCGGTGCGGCCCCGCGGTGATGCGCTGCTGGTACTTGCCGGCGTGGTTCTCCTCCACGCGCACCAGCCCTTCCTCGGCCACCGCGGCCGGCACCTCGAGCGTATCGATGCCGAGATAGCGCTGGCTCCATGCGGCGATGGTGTTGGCCACATAGACAGCGTCCTCCTTGCGTGTGAGCAGGTGGTCGGCGCGGTCCAGCGAGACAAAGCTCTTCGGGTGCTTGGCGGCAATGAAGATCTGGGTGGCATTGTCGATGCCGACGGTATCGTCCTGCGGCGCATGCATGACCAGCAGCGCCTTGCGCAGCTTCGCCACGCTATCGAGCAGCTTCTGCTCAGCCACATCCTCGATGAACTGCTGCTTGATCCGGAACGGACGGCCGGCAAGGCTGACCTCCGCCTCGCCTTCCGATTCGATGCGGGCAGCCTGGTCGCCGAACAGGCCGACCACATGGCCGGGATCGCTCGGCGCGGCGATGGCGACCACGGCCTTGGCCTCCGGTATGCCCTGCGCGGCGCTCAGCACGGCTGCGCCGCCTAGGCTATGGCCGATCAGCAAGGCGGGCGCCCGGTGATGCTGCCGCAGATAGTCCGCCGCCGCCAGCAGGTCAGCCACGTTGGAGGAAAAATTGGTATTGGCGAAGTCGCCGCCGCTGCCGCCAAGGCCGGTGAAATCGAAGCGCAGGACGGCAATGCCGTGTGCCGTCAGCGCCTGCGCGATCCGCGTCGCTGCCAGCACATCCTTGCCGCAGGTGAAGCAATGGGCGAACAAGGCGAAGGTGCGTACCGGCCCGGCCGGTAAATCCAGCCGCGCGGAGAGTAGCTGACCGTCACTTCCCGGGAACTGCAGGCGCTGGGCTTCCATGGATATCCTCATGCATGACGCAAGCTGAATGAGGTTCCCACTGTAGCCAAGTTTGCGGCCGGGTGCTACTGGCTGCGCATGCGCGGCAACATGGCGCGCAGCAGGTACGGGCTGAAGCCTTTTGCCTCCCTGGTGGAGATAGCTGGCGTCATTGTCGCTTCGCCTTGCCGGGGCAGAACTGCCGGCATGGTATGGGAAGTCCGTGCCAGGCATCAGCAGCGTGTCCAGTCCGCATGGCGTAATTTACAGGGCGCCATGGCACAAATCAGGCTGGCTGAGACCGGAAAGACGTCCGGCGCCCGGCATGGCGCAGCGCTCCGGTCAGCGCAGGCCCAGGGGAGATCCGCATCCGGTTTAAGATGCTACCTTTCCGGCCTGTCCAGCCGCTCGCCTCCCAACCAGTCAACACCAACAGACAACAGACTCATGAAGAAGATTGCCCTGCTACTCGCCGCCGTTGGAATGGCCTCCCTCGCCCATGCAGCCGCCCCCGCGGTCGAAACCCTGCCCTCCGGCATGTCCATCCAGCACATCGTCAAGGGTACGGGTGCGACGCCCAAGGCCTCGGATGTGGTCAAGGTGCACTATCGCGGCACGCTGACCGACGGCACCGAGTTCGACAGCTCCTACAAGCGCGGCCAGCCCATTTCCTTCCCCCTGAACCGCGTGATCCCGTGCTGGACCGAAGGCGTGCAGAAGATGCAGGTTGGCGGCAAGGCCAAGCTGGTCTGCCCGGGACCGACCGCCTATGGCTCGCGCGGCGTGCCGGGCACGATTCCGCCCAACGCCACGCTGAACTTCGAAGTCGAGCTGCTCGGTATCGGCAACTGACCAGGGCGGATCCATCGCCATGTCGCGTCCCCGGCCGCCCGGCCGGGGCATGGCGGTTGAGGCCGGCGCTGGTCCGCGCACGGACCAGCGCCGTGAAGAAAGGCCACGATTTCGCCCGACCTGGGCAAAACGGCAGCCCGGCGCGGCTGCCGGCGAACGTGGCGAGAACGGCGGGAGCTACTCGTTGCCGCCGCCAAGCGCCAGCGGACGGCGTTTTCGCGTCACCACCAGAGGCGTTTTGGTCTCGCCGTCGGTGTTGTTCGTGCGGGCCGGGCGCGCGGCGGAGGCAGCGGGCCGCGTCCCCGTGTCCAGCTGGATAGTGGATATCGCTTGCTTGTAGATCGCCTGCATGCCGCCAGGCGTGCTAAGCATCACTACGAACGGGTCGAACGACTCGATGGAGCCGATCAGCCTGATACCGTTGACCAGATAGACCTGAACACGCTTTCGCTCTTTGCGCAGTGTGTTCAGAAAGCCATTCTGCGGATTGGAGTCTTCGAGCTGCATTGGATATCGGAAATTGGAACATGCGGGGCGTGGCCGCTGGGTATGAGGTGTAGCGATGCACAACATCGGTGCCCGCACATTGGTGTAGCGCGCCCATGCTGCGCGCTCCGTAGCATGGCGCATCGCGGTAGTGGATGCCGGCCATTCTATCGCATGCCGGGATGCAGCACGGCTTGATAGTGGTCAAGCCGCTTCCGTTCGGCCGGCCAACTGCCCGGCGCGAGGCAGGGCCGGCCCCCATTGCGGTCACGCCTGCCCCATGTTAATGTGCGCCATCCAGGAGAACGAGGCGCCCCCGTCATATCTAGGCGGGCCCCTCTACCGAAGGCGTACCCCTGAAACGCTCAGGTGCAAAAGACTGGAGACCGATAAAACTGGAGAGCGCCGGACCGGATCACCAAGGTGAACGGCATGCGGCCGCCGAAGGGGCAAGCCGGTACCCGTGGCGGGTGCGGCGAATCTCTCAGGCAAAAGGACAGTGGGGGCAGACAGGCCGGATGGCCTGCCTGCCCCTTTTTGCTATCCGGAGCCTGAAGAATGAAAGTCATCGTAATGGGGGCCGGCGTGATCGGCATCGCCTCGGCGTGGTACCTGGCCCGTGCCGGGCATGAGGTGGTGGTGCTGGAGCGCAATGCGGGCGCCGCCCGGGAGACCAGCTTTGGCAATGGCGGCCAGATCTCGGTCAGCCATGCAGAGCCGTGGGCCAACCCGGCCGCGCCGCTGAAGATGCTGCGCTGGCTGGGGCGCGAAGATGCCCCGCTGCTGTTCCGCCTGCGCGCCGATCCGGCCCAATGGTCATGGGGCCTGAAGTTCCTGCGCGAGTGCTCGGCGAAACGCTCCACCCACAATATGATCCAGTTGCTCAACCTGGGCACCTACAGCCGCGCCAGCCTGCAGGCGCTGCGCGCGGAAACCGGCATCGAGTACGACCACCTGACCCGCGGCATCCTGCATTTCTACACCAGCCAGAAGGAATTCGACGCCGCCATCGAGCCGGCGCGCATCATGCGCGAACTGGGCTGCGAGCGGCGCGTGATCAGCCCGGAGGAAGTCGTGCGGCTGGAGCCGGCGCTGGCCAATATCGCGCCGCGCCTGGCTGGTGCCACCTATACCAGCGAGGATGAGTCCGGCGACGTACACCGCTTCACCACCGAACTGGCAGCCCGGTGCGAGGCGCTTGGCGTACGCTTGCGCTATGGCGTGCGGGTGCAGCGCCTGCATGCCGAAGGCGGCAGCATGCGCGGCGTGGAAATCGCCGACGAGACCGGCGGCTACCAGATCGAAAGCGCCGATGCCTATGTGCTGGCGCTGGGCAGCTTCAGCCCGATGCTGGCGCGCCCGCTGGGGGTGAAGCTGGACATCTATCCGGCCAAGGGCTACTCGGCGACGCTGCCTGTGCTCGACGGCGAGCGCGCGCCAAGCGTGAGCCTGACCGACGACGAATACAAACTGGTGTTCTCGCGTTTCGGCGACCGCCTGCGCATAGCGGGCACCGCCGAACTCAACGGCTATGCGATGGACCTGAACCCGGTGCGCTGCGAAGCCATCGTCAAGCGCACGCTGGACGTGTTCCCGGGCATGAGCCGGCCTGAACTGGCCAGGTTCTGGACCGGCCTGCGCCCCGCCACGCCGGGCAACGTGCCGTATATCGGCGGCTGCGCCATCGACGGCCTTTACCTGAACACTGGCCACGGCACGCTGGGCTGGACGCACGGCTGCGGCTCGGGCCGCGCCATCGCGGACATCATCAGCGGGCATGTGCCGGAGGTGGATTTCGCCTTCAGCGGCGCGCTGCCGACGCCTGCAACACACCGTCGGGCAACGCTGGCGGCAAGCCCGGCCAGCGTCACGACACACTAAGGCCGCCATCCGCCGCGCACGGCAGCGCCAGGCGCCCGGCCCCTTGGGCCGGGCGTTTTGCCGTTACCATCTCCGACCACGACTTTTGCAGGCCCCCATGAAGCTCAACCAGCTGCGCGCCCTGGCCGCCGTTGCCGAATCCGGCAGCATCCAGGAAGCCTCGCGCATCCTCCACCTGACGCAGCCGGCGCTGAGCAAAGCCATCAAGGAACTGGAGAGCAGCGTAGGCGCGGCGCTGTTCGTGCGTTCGAGCACAGGAATCCGCCTGACCCCCTACGGCCAGCGCCTGGTCACCCACGCGCGGCTGATCAGCGAGAACGTGCGCCGCGCGCGCGACGACCTGGAGGACATGAAAGGCACCGTGGCGAGCGAGATCACGGTGGGCGTGACGCCGGTCACCGCGATGATGCGGCCGATGGCGGCCTGCCTGAGCACCTTCCGCCGCGAGTTTCCCAATGCCCGCCTGCGCGTGCAGGAAATGCGGCCGACGCAGTTGCTGGAACACCTGCGCGAAGGCACCATGGATTTTGCCGTGACCTCGCAACTGCTGCCGGCGGACCGCGGGCTGGACTGCACCCAGGTCTGCCGCCTGCCCACCATCATCGCGGCGCGGCGTGGGCACCCTCTGCGCGCGGCGCGCTCGGTGCGCGCGCTGCAGCAGGCCGACTGGCTGGCGGCTGACCCGCTCTCCGATACGGCTTCGCCCTTCCATCAACTGTTCGCGGGCAACGGCCTGGACTCGCCCACGCGCGTGATCGAATGCTCGTCGATGGGACTGGCGCTGGAACTCTGCTGGCAGGTGGATACCCTGGTACTGCTATCCAGCGAATCGCGAGCCAGCAGGATCATCACCGAAACCATGGATTTCATCGACGTGGCCGAACCCGTGCCCGACCGCATCGTCTCGCTGGTCACGCGCGACCGGCACGTGCTGACGTGGGCCGCGGCACGCCTGCATGACGCCCTGCTGCAGGCGCTTGCCAGCCACTATCCGGCTTTGCACGAAGGCGCCGCGCCATAAACGGCGCCATTCCGGCGCCGCCAAACCCAATAAAAATCAAATAGTTACACCCAAGGGAAGCTGGCGGAAAGCGGTCAACCGACGCCGGCAGGGCGCCTGCCCTGCCGCCTGGGCCAACTGCGGACCACCGCCACGCCTCACCCTGACGCCCCCTTCCCTCTGTTTGGCCGCGCACGAGCCGGGTCGTCGACAGCACACATGCCGGCCACGCCGCCAGCCGGGTGCCAGTCTGCCACCCAGGCCGCATGGACGGGCACGGTGGCGGGTATCGCCCGCCATTCCCGATGCGCATACCCATGAAAAAAAGCGAAGTGCGTATCCGGGGCACGGCTCTTACCATGCCCCAACACCAAGAGAAACGGGGCCGCGCCGCACCCGTTCCCTATCTGGCCCACCCGAGGAGCAAAGCATGACCACCGCGCCCACCGCGCTATCCAGCCACGCCGGCAACGCGCCCGCCGCTATCGCAGTCGACCGGCCGCACTCGCGCCGCGCCGTCATCGCCGCCGCGATCGGCAATGGGCTGGAGGTATACGACTTCACCGTGTACAGCTTCTTCGCCGCCACCATCGGCAGGCTGTTCTTTCCGTCCAGCAGCCCGCTCGCGTCGCTGCTGCTGTCCTTTGCCACCTTTGGCGCCGGCTTCGTGATGCGCCCGCTCGGCGCGGTGCTGATCGGCAACCTGGCCGACCGGCGCGGACGCAAGGCGGCGCTCACGCTCACCATCCTGCTGATGAGCGCCGGCACGGCACTGATCGCCTTCACGCCCTCCCACGCCAGCATCGGCGTGGCCGCTACCGTGCTGGTGGTGCTCGGCCGGCTGCTGCAAGGCTTGTCGGCGGGCGGCGAAATCGGCGCCGCATCGGCCCTGCTGCTGGAATCCGCGACGAAGCGCAACCGCTGCTTCCTGGTGAGCTGGCAGGCCGCCACGCAAGGCGGCGCCGCGCTGCTCGGGGCGCTCACCGGCGCTGCCGTATCGGCCCTGCTCAGCCCCGAAGCCATGCACGACTGGGGCTGGCGCCTGCCGTTCCTGCTGGGCCTGCTGATCGCGCCGGTCGGCATGTATATCCGCCGCCATCTGCAGGAAACCCATGAAGGCGGCGGGCAGCACGCCGGCATCGGCGCGGTGTTCCGCGAGCACGGCCGCACGCTGCTGCTGGGCATGCTGCTGATGACCGGCAGCACCTCGTCGATGTACATCATGGTGTTCTACATGCCCACCTATCTGGTGAGCGCGCTGCACATGCCGCCGGTCACCGCCTTCCTGGCGGCGTGCATGGCTGGTCTCGCCATGCTGGTGGCAGCCCCTCTGTTCGGCAGGCTGGCCGACCGCCTGCCGCGCCGCAAGCCCTTGCTGTTTGCCGGCGGGCTGGCATCGACGGCGCTGGTGTACCCGAACTTCCTGCTGCTCTCGTCGGGCCCTGGCCTGCCGCTCACCGTGGCGCTGATCGGCGCCGCCGTGGCCCTGATGTCGGTCGGCAGCGGCGCGGGCGCCGCCCTGATGATGGAAGCCTTCCCGCGCCACCATCGCGCGACCGGCATGTCGGTGATGTACAGCCTGGGCGTGACGGTGTTCGGCGGCTTCGCCCCGCTGATCGTCACCTGGCTGATCGGTGCCACCGGCAGCAATATGGCGCCGGCCTGGTACCTGCTCGCCTCGGCGTGCATCAGCCTGTGCGCGCTGGCGCTGTTCCCCAGCCACCCTGGCCGCGACTGAAGCGCGGCAAGACACGGTTTCCCTGTCCGACATCCAACCGCACCATCGAGGATCGTACCGTCATGACCCAGAACCCGGGCAATGTCCCGTCCGCACTGATCGAATCCGCCGCGCGCTTCGCCGAGCTGCGCCACCGCATCCACGCCCATCCCGAGCTTGGCGCCGACGTGCCGCGCACGGCCGACATGGCTGCCGCGCTGCTGCGCGAGTGGGGCTACGACGTGCACACCGGCGTGGGCGGCCACGGCGTGGTGGCGCAACTGAAGCTCGGCAACGGCACCCGGCGCATCGGCATCCGTGCCGACATGGACGCGCTGCCGCTGCAGGAGCGCACCGGCCTGCCCTACGCCAGCCAGGTGGCCGGCCGCATGCACGCCTGCGGGCACGATGGCCACACCGCCACGCTGCTGGCCGCGGCCGAATACCTGGCGGCGACCCGCAACTTCGACGGCACGCTCAACCTGATCTTCCAGCCGGACGAGGAAGGCATGACCGGCGCGCTCGGCATGATGAACGACGGCCTGTTCGAACGCTTTCCCTGCGATGCGATCTACGCCTTCCACAATGCGCCGGGCCTCCCGGTAGGCATGGCGGTGGTGCAGAGCGGCCCGATGGGCGGCTCGTCGGACCGCGCCGCCATCACCTTCCGCGGCAAGGGCGGCCATGGGGCCATGCCCCACCGCGCCGCCGATCCGACGCTGGCCCTGGCGGCTACCGTGATGGCGCTGCAGGCCATCGTGGCGCGCAACGTGGCGCCGGTCGATGCCGGCGTGATCAGCGTGGGCCAGATGCAGGCCGGCAGCACCTACAACATCATCCCCGAGACCGCGACGCTGAAGCTGACCGTGCGCGCCACCGTGCCGGAAGTACGCGACCTGCTGGAAAGCCGCATCCGCGAGGTGGTGACGCACCAGGCCGCCTCCTATGGCGTGGCGGTGGACATCGATTATGAGCGCCTGGCGCCCGCGATCTGCAATACCGTGGAAGAGGCCGCCGTCGCCCGGCAGGCCGTGGCCAGCGTGCTGGGCAGCGACAAGGTGATCCAGGTGCCGCCGTCGATGCAGATGGGCAGCGAGGACTTCGCCTGGATGCTGGAGAAGGTGCCAGGCTGCTACTTCGCGCTGGGCAATGGCACCGGCGAGTGGGTCGGCTGCTCGATCCACAATGACGGCTACGACTTCAACGACCAGTTGATTCCGCTTGGCGCGGCATGCTGGGTCGCGCTGGCGGAAGGCTACCTGCGCAGCGGCGCCTGAGGCGCGCCACGGGCGGTGCCCAGCGCGCCGCCCAGAAGACCCTGGGGCGAACCTGCCCGGGCCTGATTGCCTCGCTCTCGCAGCCTCAGTCGCAAGCGTCCTCCCTGGCCCAGACT
Organism: Cupriavidus sp. 96C5-1; assembly: GCF_057798855.1. Classification (NCBI taxonomy): domain Bacteria; kingdom Pseudomonadati; phylum Pseudomonadota; class Betaproteobacteria; order Burkholderiales; family Burkholderiaceae; genus Cupriavidus; species Cupriavidus sp. 96C5-1. The sequence continues at coordinate 33,725 of NZ_JBYOJU010000037.1, forward strand.
TCCAGCCGGTCCAGCACGCCGATCAGGCGCGCGCCCTTCGGGGATAGCTGGTAGACGGTGCCACGCGGAAACGTTGCGGTTGCCAGCCTGACGATCAGGCCGCGCAGCAGCAGCCCGTCCAGACGCTCGCTCAGCACCTTGGACGCAATCCCCGGCAGGCATTGCTCCAACTCGCCAAAACGCTTCTCCCCGGCCGACAGGTGCCAGAGCACCAGGGCATTCCAGCGGTGTCCGAGAAACGCCAGCCAGTCCTCGACCGGGCACTGGACAGGCCGGCGCGGGCATGGCTGTTCCGCTTCGATCCAGGCTGCATTGCCTTCCCCTGCCACATCCGCTCCTTCCCGTTTGGTAGGTACTGCACCGCCGCGCTACTGTCGCGGCTTTTCGACGGGAAGGATAACGCCAATGTACAAAGTGATGCACCCCAAGGGGATGAACGAAACGTTCGCGCGGGCGTTCAACAGCCGGGACCTGCGGAATCTGCTCTGCCTCTATGAGCCAGGCGCGAAGCTCTGCACCGACGGCACCGGCACCGTCCTGGGCGACGAGGCGCGGATCGCCGCGGCGCTGGAGCAGCTCCTGCTGCTGCCGGGCACCATGGTGTCGCGCAACCACTTCTGCATCGAGCATGGCGATATCGCACTGCTGCGGGCGGACTGGCGCCTGCTCGATACGGCCGGGACTTCGGTTGCCTGCGGCAGTTCGTGCGAGGTGGCGCGCAGGCAGGCCGATGGCAGCTGGCGCTATGTGATCGACCATGCGGTGGGCGCCGGACTGCCTGCCCTGCCCTGAATCCGAGCCGGGCCTCGCGGGCAGCCTGCACAAGGCTGCCCGCGCGGGCCCCGGCATCCGGCCTTACACGTCGATCGCCGAATCCGACTTGACCTTGCGGCGCAGCTCGAACTTCTGGATCTTGCCGGTCGAGGTCTTGGGCAATGGCCCGAAGTACACGGCCTTGGGTACCTTGAAGCCTGCCAGCAGGGTGCGGCAATGTGCGATCAGCTCTTCCGCGGTGGCGCTGGCGCCGTCCTTCAGCTCAACGAAGGCGCACGGCGTCTCGCCCCATTTGGCATCCGGCTGGGCCACCACGGCCACCGCCAGCACGGCGGGATGGCGATAGAGCGCGTCCTCCACTTCCACGCTGGAGATATTCTCGCCGCCGGAAATGATGATGTCCTTGCTGCGGTCCTTGATCTTGACGTAGCCGTCCGGCATGCAGACGCCCAGGTCGCCGGTATGGAACCAGCCGCCGGCGAAGGCCTCGCGGGTGGCCTTCTCGTTCTTGAGATAGCCCTTCATGCAGATATTGCCGCGGAACATGATCTCGCCGATCTCCTCGCCGTCGGCGGCCACCGGCTGCATGGTGTCGGGGTCGAGCACCGCCACTTCGGTCTGCAGATGGTAGCGCACGCCCTGCCGTGCCTTCTTGGTAGCGCGCTCCTCTTGCGACAGCGTAGCCCAGTCGTCCTGCTCGGCGCACACCGCGGCCGGGCCGTAGGTCTCGGTCAGGCCATAGACATGGGTCAGTTCGAAGCCCATCTGTTCCATCTGCGCCAGCACCGCGGCCGGCGGCGGCGCGCCCGCCACCATGCCGCGCACGGGGCCGCGCAGGCCCTCGCGCCAGGCTGGCGGCGCGTTGACCAGCGCGGTATGCACGATCGGCGCGGCGCAGTAGTGGGTCACGCCCTCATCGCGCATCAGGTCAAAGGCCAGCTTGGGCTCGAACTTGCGCAGGCAGACATTGACGCCGGCTCGCGCGGCAACGGTCCACGGGAAGCACCAGCCGTTGCAGTGGAACATCGGCAGCGTCCACAGGTAGACCGCATGCTTGGGCAAATCCCACTCCAGGATATTGGAGATGGCATTGATGGCCGCGCCGCGGTGATGGTAGACCACGCCCTTCGGATCGCCGGTGGTGCCCGAGGTGTAGTTGAGCGCGATGGCATCCCATTCATCCGCGGGCGGCTGCCAGGCGAATTCCGGGTCGCCGGAGGCCAGCAGGCTCTCGTAGTCCGTCTCGGCGAAGGGCTGCACGTCTTGCGGGCCCAGCGCATCCACCACGGCCACCACCTTCAGCTCCGGGATCTCGTTGGCGATCTGCCGCGCCAGGCCGGCGAACTCCGTATCGGCCAGCAGCACCCTGGCTTCGCCATGGCGCAGCATGAAGATGAGATTGGAGGCATCGAGGCGGATGTTCAGGGCATTGAGCACCGCACCCGCCATGGGCACCCCGAAGTGCGCCTCTACCATGGCCGGCGTGTTGGGCAGCAAGGCCGCGACGGTATCGCCCTTGCCCACGCCGGCGCGCTGCAGCGCGCTGGCCAGGCGCCGCGCGCGGACATAGGTTTCGCGCCAGTTCTGGCGTACCGGGCCATGCACGATGGCCAGGCGATCGCCATAGACCTCGGCGGCGCGCGCCAGGTAGTCGATCGGTGTGAGGGGAACATGATTGGCCGGGTTCTTGCCCAGGCCGGTATCGAAATCGCTTGGCATTGCTTTGGTCTCCGCATGCGCCGGGAAGCCGCAGGTCCCGGTCGCTGTTACTTTTGGCTGCGCAAGGCTATCATCCCACAGCCCAACGCTTTGTCGTCCGGATGACAGTGCCCACGCCGGGCCAAGCCCAGAACATGTCCAGCCTGCCCGCTTCAGCGCCACCCGGCGTACCCGATACGCCCGATACACCTGATAAACCATACACGGCCCGCAAGGAACCCGGCGGCCGCGGGGATCATGCGGCGCTGCTGGCGCAGCATGAATGGTTCTCCGCCCTGGCCCCGGCGCACCAGGCCATGGCGGCGCGGCAACTGGTGGTGCAGGATTTTGGCGCGGGCGCCTTCGTGGCACGCCGCGGCGAGCCGTCGCGCTACTGGATCGGGGTGGAGCGCGGCCTGATCAAGCTCGCCGTCTACACGCCGGATGGCCGCGGCTGCACTTTTTCCGGCGTGCCGGCAGGCGGATGGTGCGGAGAAGGCAGCGTGATAAAGCGAGAAGCGCGGAGATATGACGTGATCGCCATTCGCGATTCCCGTGTGGCATTGATCCCGGACACCGTTTTCCATACCTTGCTGGCTGAGAGCCTGCCGTTTTCCAGCTTCGTGGTGCGCCAGCTCAACGAGCGCATGGGGCAATTCATCGCCACCGTGCAAAACGAGCGCCTGCTGAGCGTCGACGCACGCGTGGCGCAGGCCATCGCCCAACTGTTCCATGCGGCGCTCTACCCCCGCACCGGCGAGGTCCTGGAACTGTCCCAGGAAGAGATCGGCCTGCTGACCGGACTCTCGCGCCAGCGGGTCAACCAGGCGCTGCGGCGGCTGGCGGCCGAAGGCATGGTCGACCTGTCTTACCAGAGCATCCGCGTTACCAACCTCGAACGCTTGCGCCACTTCGGCTTGTCCGAGCTGTAGCCCGCGGGCTTGCGCTTTGCCCATCCTGTCTCTATGGTGACAATCGCCGGCCCGCCAAGACCGTACAATGCGATTTCAGCCTGGCGCGCCACGCGTAACGCGCCAGCCGGCCTCTCCTGATCCTCGCATGGCCCTCGTCACCAGCACCGATCTGCGACTCTCCCACCTGCGCTTTCCCTTCGCCGTGCGCGTCGACGCACTGCGCGGAGCCGCTCGCCTGCGCGATGCCAACGCGCGGCGCGAGGTGCTGCCGGGGAATCCGTTCGTAGTGCCGGCCTTTGCGTACTTCGATTGCGACCTGCTGCCGGCGCCGGGCAACAGGGCCGCCATCTCGCTGCGTGCCGTGCCCGACGACGCGTGCCCGCGCATGTCGCTGGCGGCCGTGCCGGGCTGCCCGCTCCACACGCAAAAGCACTGGTCGCGCGCGCTGGCCAGCGACATCTTCGAGTTGCCCCGGGTCGCCTGGAACGCGGCATTGGTGGCGGATCGCTGGCAGGTCAGCCAGCGCCTGGTGCGCGTGCGGTTGTTCGCGGAAGGCGAAGCGCTGCGCGCACTGGTGCGCGAGCAGCGCGTGGCGCACGCGATCTACCTGCTGGCCAACAGCGGCCGCGTGCGGCCCGAATGGCTGGCGACGCAAGTCGGGCTGGCCCGCGCTGCCGCACTTGCAAACGCCTGCGCCAACACGCTCGGCCCGGCGGTGGTCAGCCTGCTGGAAGGCAGCGGCGAACGCAAAGCCGCTTCGGTTGGGGTTCCGCGGCTTCACCTGGCAGCCTAGACGCTGCGCCCGCAGGGTCGCGGCAGCCGAATCTGCGGCAAGCAGCTCTGCCCTGACCTTGGTGGTTACGGTCCGGCCCCCGCCATCAATCGATGCTGGCGCCGCTGGCCTTCACCAATGGCGCCCAGCGCGTGCTCTCGCTGTTCAGGAAGGCGCCGAACTGCTGCGGCGTCATCGGCATGGCTTCGAGCCCCTGGTCGGCAAACTGCCGGGCCACCTCGGGCGCCTTGAGCGCCTTGACCGTTTCCTCGTTGAGACGCGCGACGATGGCGTCGGGCGTGCCGGCCTTGACCACCATGCCGAACCAGACACCGGCATCCAGCCCGCCGATACCGAGTTCGGAGAGCGTGCGCACGTCCGGCAGCGACGGCGACCGGCGCGGCGCCGCGATGGCGAGCGGCTTGACCTTGCCCCCCTTGATCAACGGCGAGGTGGTGATCACAGGGTCGAACATCATGTCGACCTGCCCGGCCATCACATCCTGCAACGCCGGCGCCGAGCCCTTGTAGGCCACATGCGTCATATGGCCGCCGGACTTGTCGGCAAACAGCCCCCCGAGCAGGTGCCCGATCGAGCCGACGCCCTGCGATGCGTAATTGACGCCGTTCGGCCGGGTTCTGGACAGCGCCACGAGATCCTTGACCGAACCGACCGGGCTGCCCTGCGGCACCACCAGCACCAGCGGCGACGAGGCCAACGCTGTCACCGGCTTGAAATCCTTCAGCGGGTCGTAGGAGAAGTTGCGGTACAAGCCCGGGTTGATCGCGAACATCTCGGTGGCGGCCACGAACAGCGTGTGGCCGTCCGCGTCGGCACGCTTGACCGACTGCGCCGCAATCTGGCCGCCCCCGCCGGGCCGGTTCTCGATCACGACCGGCTTGCCGAGACCGGCCTGCATCTGCTGCCCGATCTGGCGTGCAATCCTGTCGGTAACGCCGCCCGCGGGGAACGGCACCACGATGGTCAGCGGCCGGCTGGGAAACGTGTCGGCGAACGCGGGGGCACCGGCCGTGCCGAGCAAGCCCGCGGCCATGAGCAGCGGGCCCGCCAGATTGGGTTTTGCGTATTTCATCTTGTCTCCTCCATGTATTTGTAATAAGACTGGTGCTGCGTGGTGTGGCTGGAAGGCGGCATCAGCCCTGCGCGAACCTTGCCCGCACGCTGCCAACGCCGCTGATGCTCGCCTCGAAACACTGGCCTGGCGCCGCCGGGACCATCGGACCCAGCGCACCGGTCAGGATCAGGTCGCCGGCGCGCAAGGGATCCCCCAGCGAGGCGAGCTTGCGCGCCAGCCAGACCGCCGCATTGAGCGGATGGCCGAGGCAATCCGCGCCCGAACCCGTGGAAACGCGCTCCTCGTCGCACAGCATCTCCATCTTCACGGTCTTCAGGTCCAGGCCGGCCAGCGGCACGGGTACCGCGCCCAGCACCACCAGACCGCTGGAGGCGTTGTCGGCCACGGTATCGACATACGAGATATCCCAGTTGCGGATGCGGCTGCCGACCACTTCGATGGCGGGGAGCACATAGGCGACGGCATTGATCAGATCGACCAGCGTGGCGTCCTTTGCACAGACGTCGCGGCTGAGCACCAGCGCAACCTCGGCTTCCGCTTTCGGCTGCATGGTGCGGGCGGCTGGAATCGGCTCGTCGTCGCCGAAGACCATGTCCGCGAACAACGTGCCGAAGTCGGGCTGGTCCACTCCAAGCTGGCGCTGCACCGCGGGCGAGGTCAGGCCGATCTTGCGGCCCACCACGCGGCGGCCCTGCGCGCGCCATGCATCGACATTGGCGCGCTGGATGGCATAAGCCATCGCCGCGTCGCCAGACGGGATCTCGCCGCGCAGCGGTTCGATCGGGGTATGCGCCTGCTCTGCCTCGCGCAGCCGCCTGGCGAGCGCGAGCGTGGTTTCCTGCTTGGACATGGTTGTTCCTGGTTGGGTTACGCGCGCGGGGTGGCAGGCTGTGCCTGCATCACGCCGAAGCCGGCAATCCATTCTTCGATGGGCCGGTAGTACTCGATCGACGCCTGGTAAGGCCCGGCGGCGGCAAGCGCGCCGAACGCGGCGATCCAGGTTCGGATCTCGTGCGCCGACTTGCCGGCGTCGCGCGTGATGTCGTCGTTGCGCATGGCATCCACGGCGTCCAGATCGCCGCTGGCGAGTCGCGCCAGGAAGGCGCGGTCCCACTCCGGGTTGAGCGGATGTAGTGAACCATCGCCTGCGGCGAACGCTTGCGCGGCCGCCACCGTACGCGCCTGGCGGGCGGCACGCGCCGCCGCCGGCGGGTTGCGCCCGGCGATCAGGCGCTCCGCCACCTCGTCGTTGGCCGAGGCGATTTCCGGCACGGGCGGCTCATGGGAAATGCCGCCGGAACCCACCACCAGCACGCGCTTGCCGAGGCCCTGCAGGAAGCCGCCGATGGCGTTGCCCAGCAGCCGCGCGCGGCGACAGGTGGCCATGGGCGGCGCCACCGAGTTGATGAAGACGGGGATCACCGGGCACGGGGCGAGTCCGCCAAGCAGCACTTCCAGCGCCTGCGCGCAACCGTGGTCCACCTGCATGCGGTAGGACACGGCAATGTCCACGTCGCTGGCCAGCACGGCTTGCGCCATGGCCAGCGCGGTGTCCCGAGGCACATCCAGCGGGCCGGCGAGGCTATTGAAATCGCCGATGGCGCTGGCCGCCACGCCAATGCAGAACTGCGGCATCACGTCGTAGAAGAAGCCATTGAAGTGGTCGGGCGCGAACACCACCACCAGTTCCGGCGCGAAGGCCCGCACACGGGCACGCGCTACGGCTTGCACGCGCTCCACCTCCGCCACGATGTCCGGCGCCGGATCGTAATACCCGTGCAGCGGCGTATGGGACAGGCATTCGAGATGCATCGTCATCTCAGGCTCCCCTGGCAAAGGCGACCGAACGGTCGGGCAGCGGCGGTACGGGCAAGGCAGTCGTCGCGGCGTCGGCCGGCAAGGCATCGGCCAGGGCAAGCTTCCCGGCCAGCGCCTGGATAGTCCCGGACACCTGCTGCGGCGAGCACATCCCGGCAATAAAGCGGTCGGGACGCAGCAACACCACGGAATCCGGCACCTTGCCGAACCATTCCTTGAGACGACCGGCGGCATCGCCGATGGCGATCACGCCATCCGGCACGTCGTCGCGATAGGCAAGCTGCGTATCGGGCTTGGCCATCACGAAGCAGGCGCCCAGCTTTTCCCAGACGGCCCGTGCTTGCGGCGTCAGGCCGAAAGTCGGGTCCGCCCCCCAGGCAACCACGGCGAAACGATTGCCGATCACATCGTCGAGGCGCACCGTATGGCCGCTTTCGGTCCGCACCATCGGCTGGATGAACATGCGGCCAACCGGCGAGCTGCCGGCCGGATCGCGTCCGTGCACAAGCCGCCCCACCAGCGAATCCCGCTTTTCGCTCATCAGCCCCAGCATGCGCCCCAGCGGCGAGTTGCCAGAGCGCTCCAGCAGGCGCGCGAGGAAGCGGTCATCGCCCCGGCGCGCGGGCAGCAGCACCACGCCCGATTCGTAGCGCGGCATGGGCTTGAAGCGCATCTCCACGAAGTACTGCTTGACCGGTGGGAACACATTGAGCAAGCGGGTCAGGCCGTCGCGCAGCGAGGCGCCGAAGCGGCTGGCGGGCGCGAAGATATCGCCCGCCACCTCCGACAGATGGATCATGGAGCGAGCGTGGGCACGGCGTTCCATGCCATAGGTGTCGAGCAGCCGGTCCTGCGCGACGCCCTTCACCACCAGCGCCAGCTTCCAGCCCAGGTTGCTCGCGTCGCGGATGCCGCTGTTGTAGCCCTGCCCCTGCCAGACCGGCATGATGTGCGCGGCGTCGCCCGCCAGCAGCACGCGGTTGACGCGGAACGTTCCCGCTAGCCGGGCATTGTGCGTATAGACGCGCTTGCGGATGTAGTCGACCTTGTCCGGCTCCGCCACCACCTTGCGGATCAGCGCGGCGAGGTTTTCCGGGCGGGACAGCGCTTCTTCCGTCTCGCCCGGCATGACCATGAACTCGAAGCGGCGGATCCCGTGCGGCAGCGCGGCCGAGACATAGGGCCGGGTCGGGTCGCAATGCATATAGATATGCGGCGTGCCGATCGGGTCGTTGCGCACGTCGACCACGATCCACTGGTTGGGCTTGGTGCGCCCTTCAAAGGGGACATCCAGCGTGCGGCGCACGATGCTGTTGCCGCCGTCGCAGCCGGCCATGTAGGCGGCCCGGACCGACGTGACCCGTCCGTGCGCATCCTCCGCGCGGATGGTCACGCCCTGCTCGTCCTGCGTAAACCCGGACACGCCATGGCCCAGCAGCACCTTCACATGCGGGAAGCGCTGCAGGCCCCCATACAGGATCCGGTCCGCCAGCGGCTGGATGAACGCATTGCGGCGGGACCAGCCGAACTCGTCGGTACGTGGCTCGATCGATGCGAAGCAGCGGCCGGTATGCGTGACGAAACGCATCCAGTGGTGCGGCGTGGTATGCGGCAGCAGCGCATCCGCCAGGCCGACCGACTGGAACACGCGCAAGGCCTCGTCGTCGAGCCCGATGGCGCGCGGGTAGTCGATGATCTGGTCCAGCTTCTCGACCAGCACGACGCGCACGCCCTGCAAGCCCAGGATATTGGCGATCATCAGGCCCACCGGGCCGGCGCCGATGATGGCGACGTCGGTATCCAGATCCTGCGCACGAGCGTCTCCGCCCGCCATCGCGATGGCGTTGTTCATGTCTCCTCTCCTGCTATGCGCTGGTTCGCCCGGCTTAGACCGTGGCCGCTTCCGGCACGGCGTTGCCGAGCAGGAAATTCAGATGGATGCGGTTGAAGGTGGCGGCATCCTCGAACTGCGGCCAGTGGCCGCAGCCCTCCATCACCGTGAACAACGCGCCGGGAATCATGGTGGCGATGCGGCGGCCCTCGGAGACATCGGCGGTCGGGTCGTCCGAGGTCCACAGCACCAGCGTCGGGGCCTTGATACGGCCGTAATGCTCGGCACGAAGGATGTTGCGCTGGCGCGTTTCCATGTCCTGCAGCACCATGTTGCCGCGCTGGGCGCCGACCATGCCCGGCTGCGCGTAGATGGCCTGCCGCGTGGCGATCAGGTCGTCGAAGGCCTTGCTCTTGTCCGCCATCAGCCATTCCACGCGTGCCTTGATGAAGCTCCAGCCCGGTTCTTCGACCGCACGCATGGACAGCGTCTTGAGCCGCTCCATCACCACCGGGTCCGCTTGCGAGCCGCCAGCCGTGTTCAGTACCAGCCGCTCCACCCGTTCGGGATGGTCGATGGCAAGGCGCGAGGCAACCCAGCCGCCCAGGGATTCACCGCTGAACGAAGCGCGCTCGATGCCAAGGGCGTCCATCACGCGGATCACGTGATCGACATAATCCGGGATCTCCCGGCCACCGGCCGGCTTGTCGGTCCAGCCGTGACCGATCATGTCGATGGCCCACACGTCGAAATGCGCGGCATGCGACTGCAGGTTGCGCACATAGGCTTCGGCGTGGCCACCGACGCCGTGCAGGAGGATCAGCGCCGGCTTGTCGCTGCTGCCGGCGTGCAGGTAACGGGTGCGGATGCCTTTGGCGTCGATCCAGCCCTGGCTGAAGGAAACGCCGCGCAACTCGCCCCAGATGCTCTGGAACGGCTGGCTGGGTGGGCTGGACTGGGCTGGCTTGAGGCTGGTGGCAGCGGTCGACATCGTGTCTCCTTCGTTCGTCAATGTCTAAGTAGTACAGCGCAGTGTAGAGACCCGGTTGCATCCAGACAAAAAAACGACCAGAATGTGCAAGGAGTGCACAACGTTGATTTAAAAGGATTTTTTATGCCTACGGGACGAACTTCCCCCTATGCCAGCGTGCGCGGGCTGACCCGTGGGCTGGACGTGCTGAAGGCCCTGAACCGGATGGAAAGCGGGCGCGGGACGGCATTGCAACTGAGTGGGCTGACCGGGTTGCACCGCACCACGGTCCGGCGCTTGCTGGAGACCCTGATCGCCGAAGGCTTCGTGCGCCGCAGCGACTCGGACGACAGCTATCGCCTGACGCTGCAGGTCAGGGCGTTGAGCGAAGGCTTCAATGACGACGAATGGATCTCCACCATCGCCGCGCCGCTGATGGGGGAGCTGCTGCAACGCGTGCTGTGGCCCTCCGACCTGACCACGCCGGATGGCGACGCCATGATCATCCGCGAAACCACGCATCGCTTCAGCCCGCTGTCCTTCCACCGGGCGATGGTGGGCCGGCGCCTGCCGATGTTGTCGACGGCGGCCGGGCGGGCTTATTTCGCCTACTGCGGCGACGCCGAGCGGGAGGACGTGCTCAACCTGCTGCGCTCGGGTGCGGCAGGCGAGGAGCAAGCGGCGCTGGCCAACAACGCGGCCTATGTCCGCAAGCTCGTGGAACGCGTGCGTGCGGACGGCTTCGGCTCGAATCGCGGCGACTGGCTCGAGCAGCGCAAGATCGGCGCCGTCGCGGTACCGATCCGGCACCAGGACCGCGTACGCGGTAGCCTGAACGTGGTGTATCTCGCGCGCGCGTTGAGCGAGGAAGAAGCGATCAAGCGGTTCGTCGAACCGCTGCAGGACATTGCGGATCGCGTGCAGGAAGGCATGGTGTCGCCCGCGCCAGTGCGGGGAGCCTTACAGGCACAGGCCGCGAACCCGGGCAAGTTCCCCGACATGTCCTCGACGACCGCCTAGCATTCAGTGATCAGCGTTCAACGCTCAACTGTCCGAAGACACCTTGCACGCGCTGGGCAGGGATCTGCATGCCACCTGCATCGAAGCCGCCGCGGCACTGTACGGCGGGGCCGAGGCGCGGACATAGCAATGGCAACACTGCTCATGCATGGCGATGGTCTGCCCCCCGTTGCCATGCGGGGAGCGGGGTCACTGCCACCGGGTGCTTCAGGCTTCAATCCAGCACGATCTTGTGCGCGCGGATCAACGCGCCCCACTTGGCGCGCTCGCGCTCGACGAACTCCGCGAATCCGGCGCGCGTGTCGCCCATGGGTTCAAGGCCGAGTTCCTGCATCTGTTTCACCACGGCCGGGTCCTTCAGCGCCGCGGCAATCGCGGCATTGAGCTTGTCGACCGTGGCGGGTGGCGTGCCCGCCGGCAGCACGACGCCCTGCCAGGCAAATGCCGTGAAGCCGCTCAGCCCGGCCTCGGCGAAGGTCGGGACATCCGGCAGCACTGCCGAGCGCTGCTCGGCAGGCAGCGCGATGGCGCGCAGGCGCCCGGCCCGGATCAGCGGTACCGCGGCCGAGAGGTCGGCCATCATGAAATCGACCTGCCCGCCCGCCACGTCCTGCAACGCCGGCGGCGTGCCCTTGTAGGGCGCGTGCACCGCGGTGGCCTGCACGCGGTCCAGCAGCAGTTCGGCACTCAGGTGATGCGGGCTGCCGGTGCCCACCGAAGCATAGGTGGCCTTGCCCTGCCCGGCCTTGAGCCAGCCGATGAACTCCGGCAGCGTCTTCACCGGCAGCGCCGGGTTGGTCACCAGCACCACCGGCAGTTTCACCAGCGAGGTGACCAGCGTGAAATCCTTGCCCGCGTCATAAGGCAGCTTGCGGTACAGCGCGGGATTGAGCACCAGCGTGCCCTGCCCGGCCGTCAGCAGCGTGGCGCCGTCGGCGCGGGCCTTGGCGACGTCCTGCGCGGCCAGGATGGTGGCGCCGCCGGGCTTGTTGTCGACCACGATGTTCTGGTGCAGCACCGGCGCGATCTTCTGCGCGACGATGCGCGTGGCGAGGTCGCTGCCGCCGCCCGCGGTGTAGGGCACCACCCAGCGGGCGGCGGGATCGGCGGCGAGGGCCTGGGTGCCGGCGCAGAGCGCCACCGCGAGCAGTACGGCGGCGCGGAACGCGTGGCGGGCGTTGGGAAGCGGGCGCGCGCGCTGCGGGCAGGCGGATGCTTGCATCTTGTGTCTCCTTGTTTTCTATTTTTGTCTTTTTGCTTTTGGTTTTCGGACTTCTGGGTAAGGCCCGCCTCCGACACCGAACTACTTGACGCAATGCGCGGGGGTAATCCCCTCTCCCCATGCGGGGCTGAGGGAATAAACGCTGTCGTCATTGCAGACGGTTTCGGCGCATCCTGCCGGCTTCGTCCGGCGCTCCCGATGCTTCGGCTAGTACGTCTTGTCCCCGCCGCCAGTAGCGCCACCGCATTGCCCCTTGAACTGCCCGGCAAGGCTTTCCGCCGCACGCGCGAGCATCGTGGCATCCACGCCAACCGCGGTGAATGTCGTGCCTAGCGCCATGTACTGCCGGGCCTGCGCCACATCGGCGCTGAGGATGCCCGCGCCCTTGCCGGCGCGGCGGATGCGCGCGATGGCGTCGGCGATGGCGCCCTGCACGTCCGCATGGCCCGGGTTGCCGAGGTGGCCCATGTCGGCGGCGAGGTCAGCCGGGCCGATGAACACGCCGTCCACGCCTTCGGTGGCCGCGATCGCATCCAGATGCGCAAGCCCGGCGCGGGTTTCCACCTGCACCAGCACGCACATCTCGCGATTGGCACGGCTGAGGTAGCCGTCGACGCGGTTCCAGCGCGACGCGCGCGCCATCGCGCTGCCCACGCCGCGCACGCCTTGCGGCGGATAGCGCGTGGCCGCCACGGCGGCGGCGGCCTCGGCGGCGTCCTGCACCATCGGCACCAGCAGGGTCTGCACGCCGATGTCGAGCAACTGCTTGATCTGCACGGCATCGTTCCAGGCCGCGCGCACCACCGGCCGCACCGGGTACGGCGCAATCGCCTGCAACTGCGCCAGGATGGACGGCACGGTGTTGGGCGCGTGCTCGCCGTCGACCAGCAGCCAGTCAAAGCCGGCGCCGGCCAGTACCTCGGCGGTGTAGGGGCTCGCCAGGCCAAGCCACAGCCCGATCTGCTGCTCGCCCGCGGCCAGCGCGCGCTTGAAGCTGTTGAGAGGAAATTCCATGATGGCTCCTGGCACCTGCGCGCCGGTTTATGCGGGAGGGGCGAAATGGCAAGCCACGGCGCCCAGCGCGCCGTAGTCCACCTGGAATGTATCACCCGGATTGGCCGCCACCGGCCGGGTGAAGGAGCCGCCGAGGATCACCTCGCCGGCTTCCAGGCCCACGCCGAAGGGATGCAGCTTGTTGGCCAGCCACGCCACGCCATTGGCCGGATGATTGAGCACGCCGGCGGCCACGCCGGTTTCCTCGATCACGCCATTGCGCGACATGATGGCCGAGACCCAGCGCAGGTCCACGTCGAACGGCCGCACCGGGCGGCCGCCCATCACCACGCCGGCATTGGCAGCGTTGTCGGCAATGGTGTCGAACACCTTGCGCGGGCGCTTGCTGTCGGGGTCGATGGAATGGCTGCGCGCATCGATGATCTCCAGCGCGGGAATCACGTACGCGGTGGCGTCATAGACATCGAAGAGCGTGCAATGCGGCCCCTTGAGCGGCTTGCCCAGCACGAACGCCAGCTCCACCTCGACGCGCGGCACGATGAAGCGCCCGGCGGGAATGGTGGCGCCGTCCTGGAAGAACATATCGTCGAGCAGGGTGCCGTAGTCAGGCTCGTCGATCTGCGAGGACATCTGCATCGCGCGCGAGGTCAGTCCGATCTTGTGGCCTTTGACGGTGCGCCCCCCGGCCAGCTTGTGCGCGACCCATTCGCGCTGGATGGCGTAGGCGTCGTCGATGGTGATGCCGGGGTGGTCCAGCGATATCTGGCGGATCTGCTTGCGCGATTGTTCGGCGTCGTGCAGGCGATGGGCAATCTGGCGAACCAGCTCTGGGCTGAGCATGGGGTCTCCGTGGGTAGCGTTGGAATATCGTTGATCTGCGCCGTTCAGCCGGCCTTCTTGAAGCGGGCGTGAACGTTGTTGTGCTTGTAGCTGCCACCTTCGTTGAACTCGGCAAGCTCCATCGAAAGCGCCAGGTAGCGCCGCGCATACAGCTCGGCGAAGTGGGCCTTGATGGCATCGAAGAGCGCATCGCACGCCCGCTTCTTGACGGCTTCATCGCGTCCCGCGCCGATCTTCAGCGTGATGTGGACGAAGGCATAGTCCTCCTCGCCGTCAGCCATGCGGTAGTCGGTGAGCGCCAGCGCGCGCGAGCGGATGCCGCCGATGGGAAACACGCCGTCCTGCGCGATCAGCACCTCGTTGATGGTCTTCAGCAAGGCCGGCACGCGCGCCTCGGCGCGGATATTGTCGGTGTATTCGACGATGATATGGGGCATGGGCAGCCTCGGAAATTAGGGGTCGGCGCGCGGATCACCGCACCGGAAAGATCGCGTTGATCTGGCCGGTGCCGGAACTGGTGAAATAGTCGGTCACGATCTCGACGGACTGGTCGTACCTGTCCCAGCCCAGCAGCCCGAGCAGCATGGCCGTATCGTGCATGCCGCCTTCGCCGATGCAGTGCTCGTTGTACTCCGGCAGCATGCGGCAGAAGGCGGCCCAGTCGCCCTGCTTCCACAGCTCCACCACGCGCAGGTCCACCTGCCTGAAGAACTCGCGGCTGATCTGGTGCATGCTTTCCTCGGGGCTGTTGTTGTCGTTGAAGCGGTGCGACAGCGAGCCGCTGGCAAGAAAGGCCACATTGGCATCGCTGGCCTCGATCGCCTCGCGCAGCGCGGCGCCAAAGCGCCGGCTCTCGTCCAGCTGGTGCCAGGCGCACCAGGCCGCGACCGACACCACCTTGAAGTGCCGGTCGGCGTTCATGTAGCGCATCGGCACCAGGGTGCCGTATTCCAGCTCCAGGCTGGCGATCTCGTGGGCGCGCGTCATCACGCCCTGCTCACTCGCGGTGCTGGCGATCAGCCGGCCCAGTGCCGGATTGCCGTCATAGGCATAGGCCATGTCCTTGATGAAGTGCGGCAGCTCGTTGCTGGTGTAGATGCCCTCGAAATGCGCGTTGCAGTTGACGTGGTAGCCGGCGTTCACCAGCCAGTGCACATCGGCCACCACGATGGTGTCCACCCCGAGCTCGCGGCAGCGCCGGCCGATCTCGCGGTGGCCGGCAATGGCCGCCTCGCGGCAGCCTTGGTGCTTGCCGGGCAGTTCCGAGAGGTACATCGACGGCACATGCGTGATCTTGGCGGCGAGTGATAGCTTGCCCATTGCGGTGTCTCCTGTCTTGTTGTGGCGGCAGTATGGGGCCGCCCGGCACGCTCACTGCGCTCAAACACCCCAGCGCGGAATATGATGCCCGCCCATCGAGATGCAGACGTTCTTCACCTCGGCAAACACCTCGAAACTGAATTCGCCGCCCTCGCGCCCCGTGCCGGACGCCTTGGTACCGCCAAAAGGCTGGCGCAGGTCGCGCACATTCTGGCTGTTGACGAAAACCATGCCGGCCTCGATGCCGCGCGCGAGCCGGTGCACCTTGCCCACGTCCTGCGTCCAGATATACGAGGCCAGCCCGTAGGCGGTGTCGTTGGCCATGGCCAGGCCGTCGTCCTCGCCCTTGAAGGGAATCAGGCAGGCCACCGGCCCGAAGATCTCCTCCTGCGCCACCCGCATGTGGTTCTCCACATTGGCCAGCACGGTGGGCTGCACGAAATTGCCGTTGCGCAGGTGCGCCGGCAGGTCCGACGGGCGCTCGGCGCCGCCCGCCAGGATAGTCGCGCCCTCCTGCTCGCCCAGGTGGATATAGCCCGTGACCTTCTCCCAGTGCTGCTGGGTGATCATGGCGCCCACATGGGTCTGCTCGCTGGTCGGGTCGCCCACGCGCAGGTGCCTGGCGCGCTCCGCGAACTTCCCCGCGAAGTCGTCGTAGACCGTGTCCTGCACGAAGATGCGCGAGCCCGCGGTGCAGCGCTCGCCGTTGATCGAGAAGATGGTGAACAGGGCGGCGTCCAGCGCACGTTCCAGGTCGGCGTCGTCGAACACCAGCACCGGCGACTTGCCGCCCAGCTCCATCGAGAACTTCTTCAGGCCGGCGCGTTCGATGATGCGCTTGCCCGTAGCCGTGCCGCCCGTGAACGATACCGCGCGCACATCCGGGTGGCGCACCAGCGCATCGCCGGCGCTGGCGCCATAACCCTGCACCACGTTGAGCACGCCCGCCGGCACGCCGGCTTCCAGCGCCAGCATGCCCAGCTGGTCGGCGGTCAGCGGCGACAGCTCCGACATCTTGAGCACCGCGGTATTGCCCAGCGCCAGGCAGGGTGCGACCTTCCAGGTGGCGGTCATGAACGGTACGTTCCACGGCGAGATCAGCGCGCACACGCCCACCGGCTGGTAGAGCGTGTAATTGAGCATCTGGTCGTCCACCGGGTAGGTGCGGCCATTCATCTGCACGCACACTTCGGCAAAGAAATTGAAGTTCTCGGCGGCGCGCGGAATCAGCTGCTTGCCGGTTTGCGCGATCGGCAGGCCGGTGTCCTGGGTCTCCAGCGCGGCCAGCTGCGGGACGTGCTGGGTGATCAGGTCCGCCAGGCGCCGCATGATGCGGGCGCGCTCCTTGGCGGGCGTATTGGCCCACTTGGGAAACGCTGCCTTGGCCGCTGCCACGGCGGCGTTGACCTCGGCCTCGCCGCCGGCCGCCACGGTGGCGATCTCTTCGCCGGTGGCCGGGTTCCAGGTGACGAAGGTGTCCTTGCTGTCGACCTGCTTGCCGTCGATCCAATGCTTGATCATGTCTTCCTCCTTGTTGGCACTCTGGCGCGCTGGCGCGCCGCATCTCAGCGCACGCTGCCGTATCCGCTGGCCGATGCGATGGTATTGACCAGCCGCCCCACCCCCTCGATCTCCGTGACCACCTCGTCGCCCGGCTGCGTATCCGCCAGCCCTTCCGGCGTGCCGGTGAGGATCACATCGCCCGCCTCCAGCGTCATGAAGCTGCTGAGGTATTCGATCAGCCAGGGGATGCCGAAGATCATGTCGCGGGTACTGCCCTGCTGGGTCAGCTTGCCGTTGACGGTGGTGCGCAGTGCCAGGTCCATGGGATCCGGCACGTCGTCGCGGTCCACCAGCCATGGCCCGAGCGGGGTGCAGGTATCGCGGTTCTTCACCCGCAGGTTGGGGCGGTAGTAGTTTTCCAGGTAATCGCGGATGGCATAGTCGTTGGCTACGGTATAGCCGCGTACGTAGTCGTATGCCTGCGCCGCCTTGACGCCGCGCGCGGTGCTGCCGATCACCACCGCCAGCTCGCACTCGTAGTGCATGTACTTGACGCCTTCCGGGCGGATCGTATGGCCCCGGTGGCCGATGAACGTGCCCGGCCCCTTGAGGAAGACCAGCGGTTCCTCGGGCGCCTTGAAGGCCAGTTCGCGCGCATGGTCGGCGTAGTTCAAGCCGAGCGCGAAGGTGGTGCGGGGCGCCAGCGGCGGCAGCCACATCACGGCGCTCTCGCTGACCACACGCCCGTCGTCGAGGCGCAGCAGGCCCTCGTCCGCCGGCTGCGCGCCGTGGATCAGTCCGTCAAAGGCTACGCGTGCGGTTCTCATGCCGGCTCCCCGAACGCTGCCACGACCCGGTGCCGCAGCCGGCCCACGTTTTCGATCTCGATCTCCACGCTGTCTCCGGCGCGTGCCAGCGGCGCGCCTTCGGGCACGCCGGCCAGCAATACGTCGCCGGCTTCCAGCGACATGAAGGCGGTGACATCCGCCAGCAGTTGCGCCACCGGGCGCAGCAGATTGCCGGTGTGGTTGCGCTGCCGCTCCTCGCCGTTGATGCGCACCACCATGGTGAGCGCGTCGGGATTGCCGGCCTGCTCGCGCGCGGTGACCCACGGGCCAACCGGGCAATAGCCATCGCGGCACTTGTGGCGCACCGCCGGGCGGTAGTAGCTGGCATGCGGCACGCTCACGTCCGACACCACCGTGTAGCCGGCGATATAGTCCGCCGCCCGCGCCGCATCGATACGGGTGGCGCGCCTGCCGATCACGATGCCCAGCGCGGCACCGATCTCCACGGTGTCCTGGCCCGGCGCCAGGGTCACCTCGCCGCCGTGGGCGGCCAGCGTATTGGCGGGCTTGATGTAGAGGATGGGTCCGGCGGGCGGCGCCTGGTAGGGGGCAGCGTTGACGCTGTCGCCCAGGGCTGCCAGCGCGCCCTTGAAGTTCAGCAGCGTGCCATAGACCGTACCGGTGATGGCGGGCTGCCACATGAATTCGCCTTCGCGCAGGGGCCGCCCCCCGTCCCATGGCAGCAAGGTGGCTTCGTCCACCCGCATGGCCTGCACCGGCCGGCCGCCGGCGGCGATTCTGGCTTGTCGCATCGAGCTCCTCTCTGGTTGCGTCCGCTATTCCCCTGGCGCTTGCTTTGCCCGGCTGGCGGATCGGCTGCGGCGGGTCGCGCGATGTCGCCGCCTGTACTTAACATGTTAATAACTTCGGGAGACAGTTTCAAGTCCTTTGTTGCGCCAGACGCTGCTGCAACGCACCAGCGTCTGGCGCGAACCGACCGCGTGCGCCGCGTGGTGCGCTCGCAATCCGGGCGCGAAGTCGGCTATGACCGCCTGCTGCTGGCCACCGGTGTCGAGGCCGGCCATCACCGTTATGTGCAGCAGGCCACCGCGACCAGCTCAAGGTGACCGGCGTGGATCTTTAATGCGCCGGCGACTTCATTGGCGGCAAGGATAGCGAGGACCTGGTGATGCACGATCCGCGCCGCGGCATGTACAAACGGCTGGTGCTGCAGGGCGGGCGGCTGGTCGGGGCGGTGACGTGCAGGACGGCCCCTGGGACTTCAACCTGGTCCAGAGGCGTGAAGGCGAGCGGCAACTGCGGATCGCGTGCGTACCGGAGTTGAAGAAGCTGCTGGCGGAGATCCGGGTAGCGGAAGTGGCTTGAGGCAGCCGGCGGCGCCCCGGAGCGCCCTGGGCATCACGGCGGCGGGCGATGACCCATGGCCGTCACGGCCGCGATGCCCCGGCTCTGCCGGCAGGCATCGTCGCAATAGCTCAGCGCGGCGTCCACTGCCGCCCGGATCTCCGTCGCGGTCGCCGCGGCGGCTGAAGCGCGCTCGCCCGCGCCGTCCTCCCGCGCGGGCGGCCAGGCCGTCATCAGGCCGGCGGCGAAACCCAGCGCCAGCACCGCGCCAGCGCCCAACAGACATGTGATGCGATATCGAGCCTTCACGACTGTCTCCTCTCTGCTCGTATCCCTTTTTTCTCCCGCCGCCGTGCTCGGGTGGCGCTGCGCTGGCGCCGGCACGGTCTCATGGACTTGAAGGTAGCGTAGCCATTGGCGCGAAGAATTTCCTCGTCCAAGCAGACTAGGGGCGATCCCGTACACCGGCGCGCGCCGTGAGCCGGGGGAGGATTTGCGATGAACAAGGACAATCCGGCAAAACGCTATAGGAACAGCCCGCTATTCCCCGTACAGCCGCAGCAACGGCTCGACGCACCCCGCCAGATCCACCGGGGCCAGCCACAGCGAGCGGGCGCACAGCAAGCCCCACAGGTGCGCCGCCAGCAACACGGCCTTGTCCTGCTCGCCCAGCAGCCGGCCAAGGCCATCGCATAGCGCCCTGCTGCGGGCGCGGATGTGAAGTGTCAGCTGGCAAAGCTCGCACGCAGGCGTGCAAGCGTGATGCAGCAAGCCGAGGACAATGCCCGCATAGCGCAGCACGGCCTCGTCCCGTAACATCGCCGCCAGCGCGTGCTCCAGGTCCGGGCGGGCCGCGCCGCGGCCGTTACCGGCGAAGGCCGCGAGCCGGCCGGCAATATGCGCCTCCGCCCGCGCCATGACGGCGGCCAGCAGGTCGGCGCGGCTACGGAAGTGTCCGTAGATCGCTCCGCGAGTCATGGCGATCGCGCCAGCCACCTGCTCCAGCGTGACGGATTGCACGCCCTGGCGCTCGAACAGCAGCTCCGCGCTGGCAAGGATGCGTTCACGCGTGACGGCCGCATCACGCGGACGACGCCTTACCATGGCCGCACCGCAGCCGGACCCGGCCGCATCCTACTGCGGATGCACGTCATCCGGCCCCCAGAAGGCGCGCATGCCGGTAATGCGGCCGTCGGCGCCGAAGGTCATCACGTCGGTCACGTCGATGCGAACCGAATGCCCCTGCATCCGCGCATACACGGCGAAGCTCAAGGCCGCGGCATTGCCGTGCGAACCCCGCGGGGGCACTACCACTTCCAGGCGCGCGCCGAGCGAAGTCGCATGCCGGTAGAAGCCGAGGATGGCCTCCCGCCCGGCGATTGCCGGGCTGCCAACGGGATCCTCGATGGTTGCGTCGTCGGCAAACAGCGCCGCTACCCGCTCGGCGTCGGCCGCATTGAAGGCGGCCACATAGTCGAGCAAGGCGGCCTTCATGGCGGCGCTATTGTTCGCGGTCATGGTCATGTCGATGGTCATTCCCTTCCTTGTCGAAGATGAAGACGCTCAGCGCGCCGTGTAGCCGCCGTCGATCACCAGTTCCGAGCCCGTGACGTAGCGGGCCGCGTCGGATACCAGGTAGAGGATGCCCGCGGCGATATCGCGCGGCTCGCCAAGGCGGCCCATCGGCGTTTGCGAGCCGAGATAGGCAAACAGGCCCTCGCCCTGCCCCGAGGCATGCGCCACTTCCTCCAGCATCGGCGTGCGGATATAGCCCGGATGGACGGAATTGGCACGGATGTTCTTCCCGGCGTAGAGCATGGCATCGGTCTTGGCCATCATCCGCACCGCGGCCTTGGAGGCGTGGTAAGGCGGCACATCGGGGCCGCCGACGATGCCGTACATCGACGACACATTGACGATCGAGCCACCACCCGCGCGCTCGAGATGCGGGATGGCGTGCTTGGTGCAGAGGAAGGTGCCGGTGACGTTGACGTCCATCACCCGCTGCCATTGCGCCAGGGCGAGTTCGTGGGTGGGCGCGTTGACGCCGTCGATGCCGGCATTGTTGATGAGGATGTCGAGGCGGCCGAAGCGCGCGGCGATCTCGCCGAACACTTTGCCCACCTCGGCCTCGCTGGCCACATCCAGCTTCCAGAAGGCGGCCTGGCCGCCTTCCGCCTCGATGCGCTGCGCGGTGGCCTGGCCGTCCGCTTCCAGCAAATCGAGCACCGCGACCTTGGCGCCGGCCGCGGCCAGCACGCGCGCGGTCTCCGCCCCGATGCCGCGCGCGGCGCCGGTGATGGCGGCCACCTTGCCACGCAGGTCGAACAGGTTGAACGGGTATGCCATGTTGTCTCCTAGATTTATTTATCGTTGCACTGCCGGCACGCCGGCCGTACGGCCACGCTACACCGCGGCTTCGGCCGTATCCGCCAGGAAGCCCAGGCACTCGCGGTTGAAGTAGTCGCTATGCTCGACCATCACCCAGTGGCCGCAACGATTGATCAGCACGAAGCGCGCATCGCGGCACCCCTGCAGGAACTTGAGCGCGCCGCCGGCCGGGTTGAAGCGGTCTTCCGTGCCCCAGAAGCCCAGCACCGGGCAGGCAATCTCGCCCAGGCGCCCGGTCAGGTTGGGCACCTTCATGGTGGCCAGCACCTCGCGCGGCTGCTCCTTGCAAACGGCCATGCGTTCGTCCACCAGCGCATCGGTGACCAGCGTGGCGTCATGCACCAGCAATTGCAGCAACTGGCGCATGGTGTCATGGTTCATATGCCCGCCGGTGAACAGCGTCACCATCTTCTCGATGCCTTCCATGCGGAAATAGGTCTCGCGGTCCTCGACGCCGCCCGGCGCCATCATCACCAGGCGGCTGACGTGCTCCGGGTAGTCCAGCGCGTACTTCAGCGCGATGGCGCCGCCCAGCGAATTGCCCACCAGCACGCAGCGCGGCAGTTCCAGCGCCACCAATTGCGCACGCAGCGCGGCGACAAAGAAGTCCAGCGTGTATTCCGCATCCGCTGGCTTGGACGACTGGCCATAGCCCGGCAGATCCACCACCACGGTACGGAAGCCGGCTTCCACAAAAGCCGGCGCGTTGTGCTTGAAGTTGCTGTGGCCGCTGGCGCCTGGGCCGCTGCCGTGGATGAATACCACAGGCTCGCCGGTGCCGGCGTCGAGGTAGTGCAGGCGCAGGCCGTCTGGCGTGGCGATGTATTGGCCGGCTGCTACAGCCGCGGGCAAGGTACTGGACATGCTGGTGTCTCCCCTGTTGTCGTGACTAACCCGGCAGATCATGCGCGTGCACAACCGGGGCGGCATCGTCTTTTCAGACTACGAAGCGTCCCGTGGATTTCCCTAAGATCGCACTGACCAGCAAGGCAACGAAACCAGGGAAGAACAGCGATGACGGAATTCGACTTCAGCGGCAAGACGGTATTGGTGACAGGCGGCGCGCGCGGCATTGGCCGCGCCATTGCCGAGGGTTTCCTGGCGGCGGGCGCCCGCGTGTTCGCCTGCGGGCGCACGCCGCCTGAGGTTGAAGGCGCGCAGCCCTGTCAGGCGGAGTTCATCACCGCCGACATCCGCGACGCCGAACAGGTGGAGGCCCTGCTCGCCCGCATCGTGGACAGCATGGGCTCTCTCGATATCGTGATCCACAACGCCGGTGGCGCGCCCTTCGCGCTCGCCGCGGACGCCTCGCCGCGCCTGATGGAATCGATCATCCGGCTGAACCTGGTGGCGCCGCTGCAACTGGCGCAACGCGCCAACGCGCGCATGCAGCTCCAGGCCAGCGGCGGCACCCAGATCTTCATCGGCAGCGTGAGCGCGCTGCGTCCCTCCCCTGGCACCGCCGCCTATGGCGCGGCCAAGGCGGGCATCCTCAATGCGGTCCGCTCGCTGGCGGTGGAATGGGCGCCGCGCGTGCGGGTCACGGCCGTCAGCCCAGGGCTGGTACTGACCGAGGCGGCGCAGCAGCAACACTACGGAGATCCGGCCGCGCTCCGGCAGGTGGCCGATACGGTGCCACTCGGGCGGCTTGCTGACCCGCGCGACATCGCCGACGCCTGCCTCTTCCTGGCCTCGCCGCACGCGGCCTATGTGTCGGGCGCCAACCTGGTCATCGACGGCGGCGGCGAGCGCCCGGCCTTCCTCGACGCCGCGGCCCACCAGGCGGGCTGAACCGCCCGGCGCGCCTACTCGACCTTGGCCGGATGCGCCTGCACCGGCCCGCCCAGCACCGAGCGGTAGGAAACGGGCGCCTTGCCGTCGATATCGCGTATGCCGTAATCCTGCGCAATCTCGGCGCTGATCAGCACCTGGCCGGACTTTTCCATGAGGGCGGGATCGCCGTGCAAGGCGAGAATGACCTTGCCGGTGAACTCCGGGCTTTCCGCGCTCGGCGCAAAGGCGGCATACTTGTCAGGCTCGCGTTCCCAGACCCGCAGGGTGCGCTCGGTGCGCAGCGGGCCCATCCAGACCGATACCGCGGCCACGCCATGCGGCCGCAAGTCGACCGCCATGTCCTTCGCGAACTTGTCCAGCCCGGTCTTCTGCGCGCCGTAGGCCGGCCCATGCATATAGCAGCTCGCCCCGAAGGACGAAGTGAACACCATCAGGCCGCGCCCGCCCGCCACCATCATGGGCGCCGCATGCCAGCTCGCCACGTAGGCCGAGCGCAGGCCCACGTCGAGAATGTCCACCAGGGCCAGCGGCTTCTCCCAGAAGCCGCCCGGCTCGATCAACTGGTCATGCAGGAAGGTGGCGTTGTTCACCAGGATGTCCAGCCGCCCCGCTTCGTCGCCCACCTGTTCGAACAGCCTGCGCACCCGCGCATCGTCGCGATGGTCGCACGCCACCGCGATGCCCTTGCCGCCGCGTGCATCGATCTCACGCGCGGTCTCGTGGATGGTGCCGGGCAGCGGCGCCTCGCCATTGCGCTCGGTACGTCCCGTGACATACACCGTCGCACCGGCTTGCGCCAGCGCCAGCGCGATGCCCTTGCCCGCGCCGCGCGAGCCGCCCGTGACTACCGCAACGATGGATTCCTTTCCACTGCGCATCGCATTCCTCCTCAGTGATTGATTCCCGCGCCGCGATCTCGCCGCGCAGGACGATGCCCGACGCTAACGCGCATGCCGGCGCGCTTCATCCTCCGTTCGGACTAGCGGCTCGTGCATACGTCCGCAAGCACGGCGTCTAGGGGAAACCGTCTAGTCCGTTCTGACGATTCCGCACCCTCCCTCGCTCATTACGCTTCCCCTCAAAGAAAAAAACACAAGACGTGCCAGGTCAATGCATCACCGCGCATCACCAACACCATAAGGGGAGACATATGCAATCGCCGCGAACGGGTTCAACAACGGCTGCATCACATCGCACATGCAGGCTGCGGCCAGCCGCCATCGTCTCGGCCATCGCCGCGGCGATCACGCCGGCCGCCTGGGCGGGCAACACCATCGACCTTGGCAACGATACGTCGCTCAACTACTCCTTCACCGCCACCTACGGCGCCGCGGTCCGCACCGGCGGGCGGAGCGGCGCGCTGCTGTCGCCGGCCAACATCAACGGCGACGATGGCGACCGCAACTTCAAGCGCGGCGACATGATCGCCAACCGTGCCACGCTGCTTGGCGAAGCCAACCTCCAGCGCGGCGAGTTCGGCGTGTTCGTGCGCGGCAGCGCCTTCTACGACCACGCCTACCGCACCTCGAACTCCAACGATGCGCCCGCCACCGTCAACCACGGCGGCGCCTTCAACGCGTTCACCGGCTCGGCGCGGTACTACCATGGCCAGCGCCTGCAGCTGCTGGACGCCTACGCCTACGGCACCTTCGGCATCGACAGCACGCGCCTGAACATCAAGGTCGGCAACCAGGTGGTGGCGTGGGGCGAGAGCCTGTTCTTCCCGAACATCGCCGGCGCCCAGGGCCCCGCGGATGCCACCAAGTCATTCGTGCCGGGCGCCGAGGTCAAGGACATCCTGCTGCCGGTGCCGCAGCTCGCGCTGCAATGGCAGGTCAATCCCGACCTCAGCCTGCTCGGCTACTACCAGTTCACCTACAAGTCCAACCAGCTGAGCGCGCCCGGCAGCTACTTCAGCACCACCGACATCGTCGGCCCCGGTGCGCAGTTCATCATCGGCCCGGGCGGCTTCCAGATCCCGCGCGGGCCGGACATCAACCCGTCCAACTCCGGCCAGTGGGGCCTGGGCACGCGCTTGCGCGTGTTCGGCGACACCGAGATCGGCCTGTACCGGCTGCATTACCACGACAAGAACCCGAGCGTGGTGACCTCGCTGTTCCCGACGCTGCAATACCAGCAGAAGTTCTTCGGCGACATCAACCTGACCGGTGCCAGCTTCTCCACCCAGATGCTCGGCGCCAATATCGCCGGCGAAGTCAGCTACAAGGACGGCGTGCCGGTCCTGGTGAACGTCGCCGGCTCGCCCACCGCCACCCGCGGCAAGGTGCTGCAGGGGCAGCTCTCGGCCATCTACGCCATCGGGCCGAGCTTCCTGGCCAACTCCCAGAACCTGCTCGGCGAGATCGCCTACCAGCACGTCATCGGCGTGAGCCCGGTCAACGGCTTCAGCACGCTGACCAACACCACCAATTCGGCGGCGCTTCAGCTCGGCTGGTCGCTGACCTACAACAACGTCTTCGACGGCTGGGACATGACGGTGCCGCTCACCTATTCCCAGGCCCTCAGCGGCAAGTCGGCCGTCGCCGGCGCCTTCGGCTCGCTGACCGGCTTCGGCGACCGCCGCGCCAGCGTGGGCGTGACCTTCAAGTACCTGAATAACCTCGAAATGAACCTGACGTACGCCATGTTCATGGGCGGCGCCAACACCGTCAACCGCCCGCTGGCCGACCGCAGCTACATGGCATTCAACGCGAAGTACTCGTTTTAACGTTTTGCGAGGCCCGTGTCCGCAAGGGCCGGCTTCATTCCCAGGAGCACACTCATGCAACAGCATACGAAGAGAACGATCCGCGGCACCCTGCTGGCCGCCAGCATGATGCTGGCCGTCGCCGCCTACGCCAAGGTGACGCCGGAAGAGTTCAAGCAGCTCGATGACAAGCTCACGCCCATGGGCGCCGAACGGGCTGGCAGCAAGGATGGCCAGATCCCCGCCTGGAGCGGGAAGTGGCTCGGCGCGCCCGCGGGTGTCCAGTGGAAGCGCGGCGAGCGCTTCCCGGACCCCTACGCCGCGGAAAAGCCGCTCGCCGTCATCACCGCGCAGAACATGGCGCAATATGCCGACCACCTGACCGAGGGCACCAAGGCCCTGTTCAAGAAGTACCCCGACACCTTCAAGATGCCGGTCTACCCGAGCCACCGCGATTTCCGCTATGACGAAGCGGCCTACAGGAATATCCGCCTGCTCGCGCCCGAGGTCAGCATGACGGCGGACGGCAATGGCCTGAAGAACGCGCCACCGCAAGTGCCCTACCCGATCCCCAAGACCGGCCTGGAGCTGATGTGGAACCTGCGCTTCGCCGCCGCCATCGGCTCGGAATCGTCCACCTACGGCCAGGCGGTGGTGTATCCGGATGGCAATATCGCCTGGGGCCGCGTGCGCTACAACATTTTCTCGCCCCGCAATGCGGCCACCTTCGACGCTAAGAGCGAGCTCAACAGCAAGACCTTCTTCCGCAGCGCAACCGTGTTGCCACTGCGCGATCGCGGCACGCAGCTGGTGGGCTATGAGCTGTGGGACCAGGAAGGCGCCAACACCCGCCGCACCTGGCAATACAACCCCGGTACGCGGCGCGTGCGGCAGACGCCGGAGTACGGCTTCGACCAGCCCTCCGGCCCGGGCGGATTCCGTACCGTGGACGACGACCGGCTCTTCAATGGCTCGGGCGAGCGCTACAACTGGAAGGTGGTGGGCAAGAAGGAAATCTACGTGCCCTACAACAACTACAAGCTGATGAGCACCTCGGTGAAGTACCAGGACATGCTCGGCAAGGGCCACGCCAACCCGGACCTCATGCGCTACGAGCTGCATCGCGTGTGGGTGCTGGAGGCCTCGCTGAAGGAGGGCTTCCGTCACCAGTACGCCAAGCGGGTGCTGTACCTCGACGAGGACACCTGGATCGCCGCGACCGCCGAGAACTACGACGCGCGCGGACAACTGTGGCGGGTCAACCTGGCGAGCTCCGTGTATGCCTATGACGCCCAGCGCTTCTACACGGCCACGGTGTTTTATCACGACCTGGTCTCAGGCGCCTACTTTGCCGACCGCCTGACCAACGAGGAGCCGATGCCGGTGCTCAACCACAGCCCGGAATTCAACGAGGCCTACTTCTCGCCGGACGCCGTGCGCGGCTCGGGCACCTGATACCCCCCTCCGGCCCCACCGCAGGTTCGCGCGGACCCATGCCAACGGCATCGGTCCGCCGCGGCCATCGAGTCCCTTGCTCCCATGAAACCTGACCTGATCGCCTCGCTAGGCGAGGAACTCCACCAGGCGCTGACCGCGCGCGTGCCGGTCGCTCCCCTGAGCGGACGCGGCCACCCGATCACGGTGCGCGACGCCTACCGCATCCAGCAGCAATTCGTCGCGCGCCGGCTGGCGCGGGGCGACCGCATCACCGGCAAGAAGATCGGCGTCACCAGCCTGCCCGTGCAGCAGATGCTGGATGTGCACCAGCCCGATTTCGGCATGCTGCTGGCCAGCATGCAGCACCCGGATGGGCACGCCATCCCCGCCGGCACGCTGATCCAGCCGCGCGCGGAAGGCGAGATCGCCTTTTTCCTCAAGCGCGACCTGCGCGGCCCCGGCGTGACCCGCGCCGACGTGCTGGACGCCACCGAGGCGGTCTCCGCCTGCTTCGAGATCGTCGACTCGCGCATCCGCGACTGGCGCATCCGCATCGAGGACACCGTGGCCGACAACGCTTCCTGCGGCCTCTACGTGCTGGGCGAGGAGCGCGTCAGTCCGGCCGGCCTCGACCTCGCCGCCTGCGCCATGACGCTGGAAAAGAACGGCGCCGTGGTCGCCACGGGGCAAGGCAGCGCCGCCCTCGGCCATCCCGCCGAAGCGGTGGCCTGGCTGGCCAATACGCTGGGCGAGCTGGGCATCGGCCTGCTCGCCGGCGAGACTATCCTGTCCGGCTCGCTCGCGGCCCTGATTCCGGTCACGGCCGGAGACCGCCTGCACCTGCGCATCGACGGCATCGGCAATTGCAGCACCCAATTCACCTGACGCCGGCGGCCATCGGCCCCTTCTGCGTGGTCGAACCGGGGCGCCAGCGGCTGGTTGGCGGTCAGGAGGACATGATCGAGGCCACCGCCATGACACTGGCGCGGGAGCGTGGGTTGCTGGCTTGAAGGGGCGCAATAGACCCCCATACTCACCCTGGCCGCCCACCGCGGCCAGGGCAGATGCCTACTTCATCACTCGCGCTCAAAAGAATGACCGGCTCTCCCGGTCATCCTCATTTAGAATATATGACCATAGGCATATGACCAGGAGCAGAGATGGAAAGGCAAGTCTCGAAATCGGACTTCAAGGCACATGCGCTGGAGTACTTCCGCGAGGTTGAGGACTCCGGTGAACCGCTGGTGGTGACCAACCATGGCAAACCGGTCCTCGAAGTCCGGCCGTATCGGAGTACCTCGCGTAGCCCGCTGGAAATCCTGCGCGATTCCGTGGTGCGCTACAACGCACCAACCGAGCCAGTGGACGCGGATGATTGGGAGGCAGCGCAGTGATCGTCCTGGACACGCATGCGCTCGTTTGGTGGGTGAGCGGCGATCCGCTGCTGAGCAGGAAAGCAAAGGCAAGCATCGAGAAGGAACTGGACGGCGGTCAGATCCTGATTTCATCCATTTCCGCGTGGGAAATCGCAGCGCTGGTGGCACGTGAGCGCCTTGTGCTTTCGATGGATGCGACAAGCTGGTTCGCCACCGTGGGGCAACTCGAGGCCGTGCGCATAGTACCCGTAGATGCTGAGATTGCCATCAAGTCGGTAGAACTTCCGGGCGTGTTCCACAAGGATCCGGCCGACCGCATGATCGTGGCCACTGCGCGCAAGTTTGCCGTGCCGCTGGTAACGAAGGACGAGAAGATCCGCGCCTACCCGCACGTCAAGACGGTCTGGTAACAACCTTCGTAGCCGGTCGGACGCCGTGATGCGAGACAGCGCCGACCGAGCAGCCGGAGGCTGCGACTGGCTAGCCCGTCGCAGCCTCCACTCCTACCCCTCGAA
Organism: Cupriavidus sp. 96C5-1; assembly: GCF_057798855.1. Taxonomy (NCBI): domain Bacteria; kingdom Pseudomonadati; phylum Pseudomonadota; class Betaproteobacteria; order Burkholderiales; family Burkholderiaceae; genus Cupriavidus; species Cupriavidus sp. 96C5-1. Next base: position 62,890 of record NZ_JBYOJU010000037.1, read on the forward strand.
CACGTGATGCAACGCCGGCGGCTCGATCCCGGCAATATTGAGCTCGAACTTGCGCCGCGCCACACTGCCCGGCCGCACGTCTTCAATGTCGGTGTAGAACTGCCCGTACCAGTCGCGCATCTGGTAGATCGGGCCATCGCCCTCGCACAGCAGCGGGTTGTCGATGCGGATCTTGCTGTCCCAGATCACCACGTCCTCGTAGAAAGCGCCGCGCGCCTGCTCCACGTAGGCCTGCGCCACGGCGCGGTTCTGCGCTTCCGACAGGCCCGGCACGCGCTTTACCAGCACGCCGTAGCGCAGCTCGAAGCTGTTGACGTCCACCGGCACATGGCAATTGAGCAGGATGGAGTGGATCGGCTGGTCGCCCATGCGCCCGCTCATTTCAGTGATGTGGTACGCCGGGCCAAAGTAGGTGGAGAGCGCGGTCAACTGGTCCTCGCCGGAGAGCCTGGCGCTGCGGCCGATCATCAGCTGCGAGCCCTTGTGGCCTTCGAACAGGTTGGCGAAGTAATCGACCGGGGCGCCGTGCACGGTGCCGAAGTGCGCCATGTCGGAGATGTTGTCGACCAGCTCGCGGCAGTTGGTGTGGATCAGCATCTTGTCCAGCGCCCAGTCCGACCACTCGCCGGAGAAGCAGGCCTCGATGCGCGGGATGGCCACTTCCGGCAGCGGCGCATTGCCTTGCGGGTCATGCCAGATGAACAGCAGCTTGTTCTGCTCGCAGGTGGTCCAGCTGCCGATGCGCGCCTTGGGCGGCACGCGCTTGCAGTAGGGGATCGATTTGCAACCGCCGTCGCCGCCCCATTGCCAGCCGTGGAACGGGCAGGCGATGGTGTCGCCCTGCACGGTGCCCGTGCTGAGATCCGCGCCCATGTGCGGGCAATAGCCGTCGATGATCTTGATATTGCCGGCTGAATCGGCAAAGGCGGCAAGGCGCCGCCCGAAGATGTCGAGCCGGTGGGGCTGGCCATCCCTGTAGTCGTCCGCCAGCCCGAGGCAGTGCCAGCCGCGCGCGAAGCGGGCCTCGGGTGGCCGGGATTCAATCTTGTAGCCTTGTGTGGACATGTCTTCTCCTGATAGTTCTATGCGCTCTGCGGCCCCTGATCCGGCACGCCTCCGCGCCGGACCGAGGGTCACGCACCACGATACGGAGCGGGCGCGAGCGGATCATCGTCCCTTCGGACTAGAACCGGCCTGCGGCGCGGCCGCTCATGCCGCGTCCGACTTGAGCACGCGCTCGCCGGCAGCGGCCATATCGGCCGCGCGCGCCTGCGCGCCAGCGGTCTTCCTGCCGGCACGGGCGCGCTCCTCTTCCTCCACGCCCAGCCAGCTGGCCAATGCCGGAAGCAGGAATACCGCGCCGAACAGGTTGACCATGAACATGAAGGCCAGCAGGATGCCCATGTCCGCCTGGAACTTGAGCGCGGCGAAGGCCCAGGTGCCCACCCCGATGCACATCGTCATGGCGGTGAACAAGGCCGCCGTGCCGCGCTGGCGCATGGCTTCGGCGAACGCCTGCGGCAAGCCCTGGCCTTCCTCGCGCAACTGGTGCTGCATGCGCTCGTAGAGATAGATGCCGTAATCGACCCCCACCCCCACGCCCAGCGTGATCACCGGCAAGGTGGAGACCTTCAGGCCGATCCCCAGCCATGCCATCAACGCATTGCACAGCATGGACACCAGCGTCAGCGGCACGATGATGCAAAGCACCGCACGCCAGGAGCGGAAAGTCAGCAGGCACAGCAGCGTGATGGCGCCGAAGATCGCCAGCAGCATGGTCACTTCGGCCTCTTCCACTGCTTCGTTGGTGGCCGCCATCACGCCGATATTGCCGCCACCGAGGCGGAAGGCCACGTTGGGCGTATGGTCGGCGGCGATGAAACGCTGGATTTCCTTCACGATATGGGCAATGGTGGCCCCTTCATGGTTGGCGGTGTAGATCAGTACCTGGATGGCCTGGCAGTTCGAGGTGTTCATGCCATTGTCCGGGTCGAAGGCCTTGGCGCCCTGGCTCAGGCCTTCGCTATTGCGTGGCAGCGCCTCCCAGCGCGGATTGCCTTCGTTGTAGGCCCCGATCACCACCTTGGCGAGCGAGGGCACGCTCACCACCGACTGCACCCCGGCCACGCCGCGCAGGTTCATCTCGAAACGTTCCACCGCGCTCATCACCGGATAGTGCAGGCAGGCGTCGTCGAAGCCCTTGGGCTCCACCACCACCGTGAGCACGTCCACGCCGATGTTGTACTGGCCGACGATCTTCTCGCTGTCGCGGTTGTAGCGCGAGTCGGCGCGCAACTCGGGCGCGCCGTTGCCGATATCTCCAACCTTGAGCCCGCGCGACTGCAGCGCGCCCACCGCCAGCAGCGCCAGCGACACGCCGAACACCGCCAGCGCCGGCCCCGGGCGGGCAAAACGGCCGAACCGGTCCCACGAGGCGCCGTGCCGCCCCCCGCGCGCGCGGGCGGCCGCCACCACGCCGGGTTCCAGGCGCGTGTACGACAGCAGCAGCGGCAGGAACACCTTGTTGGTCACGATCATCAGCAGCACGCCCAGGCAGGCGGTAATGCCCAGCTCGCGCACGATCTCGATCTCGATGCGCATGATGACCATGAAGCCCAGCGCATTGGTCAGCAAGGCCACCGTGCCCGGGACAAAGAGCTTGCAGAAGGCCGCGCGGGCGCTCTCGACCGGATCGTGGCCCTGCACCACTTCCTGCTTCCAGGCATTGGTCATCTGCACCGCGTGCGAGACCCCGATGGAGAAGATCAGGAACGGCACCAGGATCGACATCGGGTCGATGCCATAGCCGAGCAGCGGCAGCAAGCCGAGCAGCCAGGCCACCGGCAGCAGCGCCACCACCAGCGCCAGCAGGGTGATGCGCAGCGAGCGTGTGTAGAAGTACAGCATCAGCGCCGTCACCACGAAGGCCAGCGCGAAGAACACCATCACCCCGGCGATGCCTTCCTCCACGTCGCCCACCAGCTTGGCAAAGCCGATGACATTGACCTCGACGTCGGGGCCGGCGAAACCGGCGCGGATCTTCTCCAGTTGGCGCGCCACTTCGCCATAGTCGAGCGCCTTGCCGGTGACGGGATCGACTTCGCGCAGTTCGGCGCGGATCAGTGCGGACTTAAGGTCATTGCTCACCAGGCGGCCGATCTGGCCGGAGCGCGCCACGTTGCGGCGCACCTGGTCGAGCTGCTCCGGCGAGCCGGAGAAGCGGCCCGGCACCACCACGTCGCCGCGGAAGCCTGCTTCGGTCACCTCGGTGTAGCGCACGTTCGGCGTGAACAGCGAAAACACCCGCGCGCGGTCCACGCCGGGGATGAAGAAGACCTCGTCGGTGGCCCGGCGCACCTTGTCCATGAAGGCCTGGTTGTAGATATCGCCCTCGCCCTTCCAGCGCAGGCTGACCAGCACGGTATTGGCACCCGAGAAGGTGCTGGCGTACTTGCCCAGCACCTGCATGTAGGGATGCTGCAGCGGGATCATCTTGTTGAAGCCCGGATCGAGCCGCAGGCGCGTGGCGGACAGGCCCATCGCCACGGTCATCGCCAGGCACAGCACCAGCAACAGGCGGCGGTGGCGGATCAGCAGGTCCGCGCAACGCGCGACGAAGCGGCTCAAGCGGCTCAAGCGGGTCGTGTCGGCCCGAGGGCCGGAGGTGTCGGGGCGGGTCATGGCGTTCTCGCTTCTATGCAATGCTGTGGGGTGCGAAGTTGCGGCTGGGAGAGGATCAGGGCGCGGCATCCGGGGCCAGCATGAAGCGGGAAATCCCTGCGTTGCCGGCCAGCGTCAGGGCCCCCGCGCCGGTCGCCGGGATCAGCGCCGCCAGCGTCTGTGCGCTGCCGCCGGCCACCGGCTTGAAGTGACGCCCGCCGTCCGCCGAGACGGCCAGCATGCCGCCCTGGCCGGCTACCACGATGCGGCCGTCCGCCAGTTGCACGCCGCCGAAGAACGAGGTCTTGAGCCCCACCTCGGCGGCCTCCCAGCTGGCGCCGAAGTCGGCGCTGCGCAGCACGTTGCCGCGCATGCCGTAGGCTAGCCAGGCGCCGTCGCGCAAGGGCAGCACGCCGTAGAGCGAGCCCTCGTAGGGCACCCTTAGCGTCTCCCAAGTGGCGCCGCCATCGGCGGAGCGTAGCACCAGGCCGTTCTCGCCCACCAGCATCATGCGGCCCTGGCGGTCGCCGGCGATGCCGTTCAGGTGCTTGTCCTGCATCTGTGGCGTGGCGGCGGACTGCCAGTGCGCGCCCTGGTCGCGCGACACCAGGAAGCGCCCGAAGCTGCCGATGGCGAACCACGGGCCCGCCGCCTGCCCCCACACGCCCAGCAAGGGGTCCGACTGCGCCGCATCGAAGGCCACCTGCCGCCAATGCTCGCCGCCATCCGTGGTGCGCAGGATCCAGCCGCCATGGCCTACCGCCACGCCGACCCTATCGTCCTTGCCGCCGGCGAAGGCAAGCTGCGTGAGCGCCGCGCCATGCTCCGGCGTCACGCTGGCGAGCCGCCAGTGCGCGCCTTCGTCGTCGCTGAGCAGGATGGTGCCGCGCTCGCCGACCGCCACCAGGCGATCACCGGCGCGCGCGATGCCGTTGAGCTGCAGGCGATCCGCCCGCAGCGCGGTGGCGGCGAAGGCAGGCAACGGCCGCGGCGAGAAGGACCATGCCGCGGCAGCCAACACCGTCAGCGACATGGCGATGCCAATCACTCTTTTCATTGTCGTCTCCTCCGTGCCGGGGGCATGGCCGGCCTTGTGCTGGCCGTTCGCACTGCTACCGGCAATGGCCGCTATAGCACGTCGAACAGCGCGGCGGCGCCCATGCCGCCGCCGACGCACATCGTCACCACCGCATGTGCCGCCCCGCGCCGGCGCGCTTCGAGCAAGGCATGCGCGGTCATGCGCGCGCCCGACATGCCGAAGGGATGGCCGATCGCAATGGCGCCGCCGTTGACATTCAGGCGCTCGTCCGGAATGCCGAGCATGTCCCGGCAATACAGCACCTGGCAGGCAAAAGCTTCGTTCAGCTCCCACAGGCCGACGTCCTTGACCGTCAGGCCGTGGCGCGCCAGCAGCCTGGGCACGGCGAATACCGGGCCGATGCCCATCTCGTCCGCCCCACAGCCCGCCACGGCCATGCCGCGATAGCGGCCCAGCGGGCGCAAGCCACGGCGCTCGGCCTGCTCGCGGCTCATCAGCAGCACTGCGGCGGCGCCATCCGACAGTTGCGAGGCATTGCCCGCGGTGATGTGGAGTCCTTGCGGCACCGCGCGCCCGCCGCTCCATACGGGCTTGAGCGCGGCCAGGCTGTCGGCGCTGGTATCCGGCCGGTTGCATTCGTCCTGCGCGAGGCGCACGGTCTCGTGCCCGGTGAGCGCGCCCGCCTTGTCGAACAGCGCGCGGCGCGTCTCCAGCGGCACGATCTCGTCGTCGAACAGACCCTGGCGCTGCGCCTCGGCGGTGCGCTGCTGGCTGCGCAGCGCGTACTCGTCCTGCGCGGCCCGGGCGATGCCATAGCGTTGCGCCACCACTTCGGCGGTCTCGATCATTGCCATATAGGCGTCGGGCTGCCGCGCCAGCACCGCCTCGGATTGCGCGCGGTAGGCGTTCTTGTGCCGGTTCTGCGTCAGCGAGATCGACTCGGCGCCGCCGGCCACGACGATGTCGGTCTCGCCGCAGATGATGCTTTTCGCGGCCGTGGCGATGGTCATCAGCCCCGACGAACACATGCGGTCCATGGTCATGCCTGGCACGCTGTCGGGCAGGCCCGCCGCCACCGCGCACAGCCGGCCCAGGTTGTAGCCCTGCGTGCCCTGCTGCGCGGCGGCGCCGATCAGCACGTCGTCGACCTCGGCCGGGTCGATCCCCGCCCGCTCCACCACGGCGCGCACCACGTGCCCGCCCAGCGCCGGCGCCTCGGTATCGTTGAAGGCACCACGGAACGCCTTGCCGATCGGCGTACGCGCCACGGCGACAATGACTGCTTCTCTCATGCAGCTTTCCTTGGAAGGATCAAAAATAATAGCGGCTGATGGTGTCGGCCACGCAGGCCGGCTTGTCCTCGCCTTCGATTTCCACGCTGACGCGCACCACCGACTGCACGCCGCCGGGCAATGCCTCGGCACGCACCAGTTCACCGACCCCGCGCAAGCGCGAGCCAACCCGGACCGGCGCCGGAAAGCGCACCTTGTCGCAACCGTAGTTGACGCCCCAGCGCAGGTTCTCCACCGTCAGGATCTCCGGCAGGAACTGATTGACCAGCGACAGGGTGAGATAGCCGTGCGCAATACAGGCACCGAACGGGCCCTGCGCGGCGCGCTCGGGATCCACATGCAGCCATTGGTGGTCTCCCGTGGCCTCGGCAAAGCCGTCGATACGCTCCTGCGTGACGACGGTCCAGTCGCTCTGGCCTAGGCGCTCGCCCACGGCGCCCATCAGCGCCTCGGCGGAATCGAACACTCGCGGCATGGTTATTTCCATTGTTTGATCCAAACCTCTCCTGACTTCTCTATGCTCGCTGACTGCTTACCGGCAGCACTTCGCCCGTCATGTAAGAGGCGTAGTCACTAGCCAGAAACACCATCACATTCGCCACCTCCCAGACTTCCGCCGCCCGCCCGAAGGCCTCGCGCGAGGCCAGTTCACGCAGCAGCGCCGCCGGCGCCGACTTGCGCAGGAAATCGTGCAGCGCGATACTCGGCGCCACCGCATTGATGCGCACGCCATACTCCGCCGCTTCCACCGCGCTGCACCGCGTCAGCGCCATCACACCGGCCTTGGCCGCGGCGTAGTGGGCCTGCTCCTTCTGCGCCCGCCAGCCCAGCACCGAGGCGTTGTTGACGATGGCGCCGCGCCGGCGCGCCTGCATGTGCGGCAGCATCGCCCGTGTCATGCGGAAGGTGCCGGTAAGCGTAATGTCGAGCACCCGCGACCACTCGGCATCGTCCATCTCGACTAGGCGGCGCGAGCCGCCGAGCCCAGCGTTGTTGATCAGCACGTCGGTGCCGCCCAGGGCCTCCTCTGCCGCCGCCACCAGCGAGCGCACCTGGGCCTGGTCGGAGACGTCGCAGAGCTGGCCGTGGATCGCCTGCAGGCCGGTCTCGGCGCGCAGGGTTGCCACGGCCTCAAAGAGCCGCTTCTCGTGGATGTCGGAAATCATCAGCGCGCGACAGCCTTCTTCCGCGCAGCGCCGAGCAGCGGCAAAGCCGATGCCGGCGCCGGCGGCGGCCGTGACCAGCACGCTCTTGCCGGCCAGCAACTGGTGTCCGGCCACATAGGCCGGCGGGGGTAGCGGGGTGCCGGCGGCCGGCTGCTTGTCTGCCATTTCAGTCATGACTGTCCTCTGGCCTCGCGGGGCATGCCCAGCCCGCGCTCGGCGATGATGTTGAGCTGGATTTCGTTGGTACCCGCGTAGATGGTGTCGGCGCGCGAGAACAGCGCCATCTGCTGCAGGCGCGTGCGGCGCGCGTCGGCTTCGTCGATGCGGTTGGCGTCCGGGCCGAGCACGTCGAGCGCGAGCTGGCCCAGGTCGCGGTGCCAGTTGGACCAGTAGTACTTGTAGATCAGGGCCTCGCGCCGCAGCGGCGTACCGGCACCGGCCGTACCGCCCTGCTCCGCGCCATCCAGCATGCGCAGCGCGTTGTAGCGCATCACCCGCAGGCCGGCCCAGGCGCGCGCCAGGCGCTGGCGCAGCGGCGCGTCCTGCCACGCGCCGTTCGCGCGCGCGGCCTCGGCGATCCAGCCCAGCTCGTGAGTGAACTGCATCTGCTGGCCCAGGGTGGAGATGCCGCGCTCGAAGCCCAGCAGCGCCATGGCGATGCGCCAGCCGTCGCCCGGCGCGCCCAGCACGTCGCCGGCGGCGGCGCGGGCGCCATCGAAGAACACCTCGTTGAATTCCACGCCGCCACCCATCTGGCGGATCGGGCGGATCTCCACGCCCGGCTGCGCCAGCGGCATCAGCAGGAAGACCAGGCCCTTGTTGCCGCGCGAAGCCGGCTCGCAGCGCGCCAGCACGAAGATCCAGTCCGACTCGTGGGCCAGCGAGGTCCACACCTTCTGCCCGCTGACGCGCCAGTCGCCGGTGGCGGCATCGCGCTCGGCGCGGGTGCGCACGTTGGCCAGATCCGAGCCTGCGCCCGGCTCCGAGTAGCCCTGGCACCAGAACTCGGTGCCATTGCGGATGCCCGGCAGGAAGCGGGCCTGCTGCGCCTCGCTGCCGAAGGCGATCAGCGTGGGACCGATCAGCCCTTCGCCGATATGGCCCATGCGGCCCGGGCCGCCGGCACGCGCGTATTCCTCCTGGAAGATCACCTGCGACATCACCGGCAGGCCGCGCCCGCCATGCGCCTGCGGCCAGCCCACGCAGGTCCAGCCGCCTTCGGCCAGGCGCCGCTCCCAGGCCTTGCGCAGCCCGGGATGCGCCTCTTCGTCGCCGGGGCCGCCGCGATGTTTCAGGCAGGCGAACTCGCCGCGCAGGTTGGCGGACATCCAGTCGGCCACCTCCGCGCGCAGTTGCGCCTCCCCGGCGGAGGCGCTTTGGTTTTCCTTCGAATCCATGCTTATCCTTGCGCTGCTGAGTTGGCTCATGCGGCCAGCAGGCCGTCGGCGATGCGGGCGAGCGCGGCGGCGGCGCCCCCCAGCCAGCCGCTGGCGGCTTGCGCGCGCTTGAAATAGAGCTGGGGGTCGTATTCCCAGGTAAAGCCGACGCCGCCGTGCAGCTGGATGGCCTCCTGCGCGCAGAAGCCGAAGGCATCGCCAGCGGCAAGGCGCGCCGCGGCAATATCGAGCCTGGCTGCGTCCATGGCGCCACCTTCCGCGCCCGCCTGCCAGGCCCGCGCGGCGCCATGCACAGCCGAGCGCGCGGCTTCCACCGCCACCATCATCTGCGCGCAGCGGTGCTTGACCGCCTGGAAGGAGGCGATCGGCCGGCCAAACTGGACGCGCTCGGCGGCATAGGCCACGGTAAGGTCGAGGCATTGCTGGGCTCCGCCGAGCTGCTCGGCGGCGAGCATCAGGCTGGCATGCCACATGGCGGCGCCCACACCCACAGCCACCCCGGCACCTTGCGCCAGGCAGACTTGCGCCTTTACCCGCAGCCCGTCGAACACGAGCTCGGCCAGCGGCCGGGTCCGGTCCAGCACCTCCAGCCGGCGCAGCGCGAAGTCCGGCTGGTCTGCCAGCGCCGCCGTTTGCAGCACGAACAGTCCCGGTTGCCCGGCCCCGTCCCCGGACAGCCGCGCTGGCACCAGCAGCCAGTCCGCGCCGGCAGCGTCGAACACCTGCGCAACCCGCCCCTCCAGCACGAAGCCGTCCCCCGCCGCGGTAGCGGTGACGGTCAGCGCATCGGCATCGAGCAGGCCGTCCGCGCCGGGCGCCAGCCAGGCAGGCAGGGAAAGCGCGGCGCGTGCCTCGCCCTGCGCCAGCCGTTCCAGCCAGGACGCGGCGGCCTCGGGCGCGAGGCTCCCCGCCAGCGCCGGTGCCGCCAGGCAGATGGCCGACCAGTACGGCACGCAAGCCAGCCGCTGGCCCATCTGCTCCATCAGCAGCGCCAGCTCGACCGCGCCCAGCCCGGCGCCGCCAGCCGTTTCCGGCAGGGCGATGCCGCACCAGCCCAGCTCGCTGGCGATTTCCCGCCAGAGCGCGGTGTCGTGGCCTTCATGCGCCGTGCCCGCAACCGCGTCCACCACGCGCCGGACCGCCGCCGAATCGCTGCGCACGGCCAGGAAGTCCCGTGCGGTGTCGCGGATCATCTGTTGTTCCAGGGAGAGCGTGAAGCGCATCGTCCGTCCCCGCCTCAGGTGCCGTAGACGCGTTGCGCGGGCTCGGCGCGGGCGAGCAGTGCGTCGATCGCGCCGCCCAGCTCGGCCGCTTGCCAGCGCGCGCCCTTGTCGGTGCTGGCGCCGGTGCGCCAGCCGTCCGCCAGCGCGACCATGCCGCCCGCCGCCTCGAACATGCGGCCAGTGACGTGGCGCGAAGCCGGGCTGCCGAGCCAGACCACCAGCGGCGCGATATTGGCCGGATCGTAGTAGTCGAAGCCTTCCGCCGGTGCCTTCATCATCTCGGCGAACACGCCTTCGGTCATGCCGGTGCGGGCCGCTGGCGCGAGCGCGTTGGCGGTAATGCCATAGCGCTCCAGTTCCGCCGCCTGCACCAGCGTCAGCGCGGCAATGCCGGCCTTGGCGGCGGCATAGTTGGACTGGCCCACCGAGCCTCGCAGCCCCGCGCCGGAGCTGGTGTTGACGATGCGCGCATCGACGGGCCGCCCGGCCTTGGCCGCGTCGCGCCAGTGCCGGGCCAGCAGGTTGGCCAGGCAGAAGTGGCCGCGCAGGTGCACGCGCATCACCTCGTCCCAGTCCGCCTCGCTCAGGCCGACGAACATGCGGTCGCGGCAGATGCCGGCATTGTTGACCAGCACGTGCACCTCGCCGAACGCCGCCAGCGCGGCATCGACGATGCGCTGGGCCGTGGCCAGTTGCGTGATGTCGTCGCCGCTGGCGAGCGCCTGCCCGCCCTGCGCGCGGATCTGCGCGCATACCGCTTCGGCCGCCTCGCGGCGAATATCGTTGACCACCACGCCGGCGCCTTCGGCGGCGAAGGCCAGCGCGTAGGCGCGCCCCAGGCCGCTGCCGGCGCCGGTGATGATGACGGTCCGTCCGTCGCAGATTCCCATGTCGCTACTCCCCTGTCCTGTTGCTTGCACCGACGCGCCGGGAACCCGGCTCACAGGCGCTCGATGATGGTGACGTTGGCCAGGCCGCCGCCCTCGCACATGGTCTGCAGGCCGTAGCGGCCGCCGGTGCGCTCCAGTTCGTGCAGCAGCGTGGTCATCAGCCGCGCGCCGGTGGCGCCGAGCGGATGCCCCAGCGCGATGGCGCCACCGTTCGGGTTGGTGCGCTCGGCCGGATAGCCGGTCTCGGCGAGCCAGGCCATCGCCACCGAGGCGAACGCCTCGTTGATCTCCACCACATCGATGTCTTCCCAGCGCAGGCCGCTGCGCGCCAGCGCGCGTTTGGTGGCGGGAATGGGCGCGGTCAGCATCCACAGCGGGTCGTCGCCCATCACGCTCATATGGGCGATGCGGGCGCGCGGCGTGAGGCCGTAGCGCTTGAGCGCGTCTTCGGACACCACCAGCAGTGCCGCCGCCGCGTCCGCGGTCTGGCTGGAGACCGCGGCGGTCAGCGCGCTGCCGGGCATCAGCGGTTCGAGCGAGGCCATCTTGGCGAGCGTGGTGTCGGGCCGCGGCGTCTCGTCGTGGACCACGCCTTCCAAAGGCACGATCTCGCGCTGGAAGCGGCCGCTCTCGATGGCCGCGGCGGCGCGCTGGTGGCTCTGCAGCGCATAGGCTTCCATTGCCTCGCGCGATAGGTTCCAATGCTCGGCGATACGCTGGGCCGCATGAAACTGCGACACCGGCTGGCCGCCGAAACGCGCCTGCCAGCCCTTGCTGCCGGAGAACGGATCGGAAAAACCGAGCGCCTGCCCGGCCAGCATGGCCGACGAGATCGGGATCTGCGTCATGGTCTGCACGCCGCCGGCGACGACCACGTCCTGGTTGCCGCTCATCACCGCCTGCGCGGCAAAGTGCACGGCCTGCTGGGACGAGCCGCACTGGCGATCCACCGTCACGCCGGGCACGGCGAGCGGCAGGCCAGCGGCCAGCCAGGCGCTGCGGGCGATATTGCCGGCCAGCGGCCCGATGGTGTCGACGCAGCCGAACACCACGTCGTCGTACTCCCCGGCCGGGATGGTATTGCGGCCGACCAGCTCGGCCAGCACGAAGCCGCCCAGGTCGGCGCCGTGCAGGTGTGCCAGGCCGCCCTTGCGCCGTCCGGTCGGGGTGCGCAGCGCGTCGACGATATATGCGTCTCTCATGGTCATTCCGCCTGTCAAAGTGTTGATGCGAGGTTGGCTGTGGTGGCAAAGGTGGTGCCCGCGCCGATCGGCACGGCTGCCCCGAGGATGTGCGCGTCCACGCGCGCCTTGTGGAAGGCACGGTCGCCCCAGCTATCCGCCAGGGCCCAGGCGCGCTTCATGAATATCTGCAGGTCCAGCTCCCAGGTGTAGCCCATCGCGCCGTGCACCTGCATGGTGTGGCGTGCCGTCAGCAGCGCGGCGCGCGTGGCGGCCAACAGCGCGTGCGACACATGCAGCCCGGCGGTTTGATGGCCGTGCGCCAGCGCGCAGGCGGCGCGGTACACCACCGGCTTGGCGAACTCGAGCTGGATGGCGACATCCGCCAGCAGGTGCTTGAGCGCCTGGTTGGCGCCAATGGCCTTGCCAAACTGCTTGCGCTGAATGCTGTAGTCGATGGCGATGTCCAGCATGCGTTGCGTCAGGCCCAGCATCTGCGCGGCGACGCCGAGCGCCCCGCGGTTGAGCGCGGCTTCCCACACGGGCTTCGCGGCCGTGGCAGGCAGCAGCAGGCTGCCGTCGTTCGGCTCCCAGCTGAGCGCGAAGAGCCGGCGTGAAGGATCGAGGCTGGCGTGCGCGGCGAGCGTGGCCTGCGCCGGCAAGACCAGGTGCAGCGCGCCGCCGTGTTCGCACAGGATGGCGGCGGCGACATGGGCGTCGGCCACCAGGGCCTGGCCCGGATGCGCCACGGCCAAGCGCGCGCTGCCGTCGGCGATGCGGCTCAGCCAGCCTGCGCAGCGTTCGCGGATGGTGACGTCCCGCGTGGCGGCGTGGCAGTCCGACAGCATGCCGGCCGCCACCAGCGCGGTGTCCAGCAGCGGCTCGGCCAGGGCGAAGTAGCCGCACTCCTGCGCCAGCGGCGCCCATTCGGTTTCGGACAGGCCCAGGCCGCCGCAAGCCTCCGGCACCAGCACGGCGGTCAGGCCCTGCCCGGCCAGCCGCTGCCATAGGGCGTCGGAGCGGCCGCTGGCGCTGCTCCATTGTTCCCGCGTCAGCTCCGGCGTCGCTTCGGTCATCAGGAAGCGCCTGATCGAATCGACGAACTGTTGCTGCTCTTCCTTAAATGCGAATTCCATGGTGGTTCACGGTTGGGTCGGGGACGAAGCCGGACGGTCTGCCGCCGCGCGCTCAGGCGCGCGGCATTCCCAGCATGCGTTCGGCGACGATGTTGCGCTGGATCTCGTTGGTGCCCGCATAGATCGGCCCGGCCTGCGCGAACAGGAAGCCGTCCAGCCAGGCACCGAGCGTGCCTTGCGTGGCGTCCGCCGCGGACACCAGCTCGCCCCGCTGGCCGAGAATCGCCAGCGCGGTCTCGTGCATGCGGATGTCCAGCTCCGACCAGAACACCTTGTTGGTGCTGGACTCCGCGCCGATATGCCCACCCTTGAGCAGGCGGCTGGCGGTAGCGTAGGTGGACAGCGCATAGGCCTCGGCGTCCATCCAGGCCCGCGTGACCGCGTCGCGCAATGCAGGGTCGCGGTCGGCCTGTTCCCGAAGTTCGAGATAGAGCTCGACCAGCGCCTTCGCGGTCTCCTGGAAGCGCGCCGGAGAGCGCAGCATCAGCCCGCGCTCGAAGCCGGCGGTGGCCATCGCCACCTGCCAGCCGGCACCCTCCGCCGCCAGGCGGTTCTCCACCGGCACCCGCACCTCGTCGAAAAAGATCTCGGCGAAGCCGGTCAGGCCGTTCAGCTGGCGGATGGGACGCACCGTGATGCCGGGCGTATCCAGCGGCATCAGCAGGAAGGTCAGGCCATGGTGGCGCGACGAGCCGGGATCGGTGCGGAACAGGCCGAACAGCCAGTCGGCCCAGACCGCGCGGGTCGACCAGGTCTTCTGCCCATTGAGCACGTACTCGTCGCCCTGCCGGATGGCGGTGCAGCGGATAGCGGCCATGTCGGAGCCCGCGTTCGGCTCCGACCAGCCCTGCGCCCACACGTGCTCGCCGGCGGCCATGCGCGGCAGGAAACGCGCCTGCTGCTCCGGCGTGCCGAACTCCATCAAGGTCGGCCCGAGCAGGAAGATGCCGTTCTGGTTGACGCGCATCGGCGCGCCGGCCCGCCAGTACTCCTCCTCGAAGATCAGCCATTCGATCAGGTCGCAGCCGCGTCCGCCCAGCTCCTTGGGCCAGGTGACCATGCTCCAGCGGCCTTCGTACAGGGTGCGCTCCCAGGCGCGATGCTGCGCGAAGCCTGCGGCGGTGTCGAAGCTGGCCAACGGCGCGCGCGGCACGCGTTCGGCCAGCCAGGCGCGGATCTCGGCGCGGAAGGCCTGCTGGCGTTCGGTGTATTCGAGATGCATCTGGCAACCTCAGGCGTTGACGGTGGGAGCCTGCGCCGCGAAGCGCGCCTCGCGCCCTTCCACGAAAGCGGCACGCGCCTCGTCGGAATCCGCGCTCATATAGGCTTGCAGCGTGAAGCCCTGCTCCCAGCGGTACTTGTCCTCGAGGTTGCCGTCCTCGACGCCGTTGAGCGCCTCCTTGGCCAAGCGCACCATGGCCGGGCTTTTCTGCGCGATGCGCTGCGCCATCGCCAGCGCGGTATCGCGCAGTGCCGCGCGCGGCACCACCCGCTCAACCGCGCCCAGGCGATAGGCTTCGGCGGCGTCGATCATGTCGCCGGTGAAATACATCGCCCGCACTTTCTGCACGCCGAACATGCGCTGCAGGTGGGCACCGCCGCCCATGGCGCCACGGTCGATCTCCGGCACCCCGAAGCGCGCGCACTCGGCGGCGATCAGGATATCGGCCGCGCCGCAGATGCCGATACCCCCGCCGAGCACGAAGCCGTGCACCGCCGCGATAACGGGCTTGGGATTGCGGTGGACCGCGCGGAAGGTGGCGTGGTTGCCGGCGTTGACCTCCACGATGCGCTGCGGGTGAGCCGCCAGCTCCTTGATGTCGACCCCGGCGCAGAAGCCGCGCCCCTCGCCGCGCAGCACGATCACGCGCACGGCGTCATCCTGCCCGAGCTGCTCGATGGCCGCTGCCAGCGCATGCCAGCCCGCGCTGTCCAGCGCGTTGACCGGGGGGTGGGTGATAACCAGCTCCGCCACGCCGTCCCGCACTTCGATGTGGAAGGGCCCGGCACCGTCCTGTGCTACGGGCTCGCTTGATCTCGTCGTTGTCATGAACGTCTGCCTTCAATGGATGGCTTGGATGGGATTACGGCGGTCCGGCCTTGCGCTGGCCGGACCCGCCAGGTTGCCTTCCGGCGCCTGCCCGGCCAGGGTGGCCAGGCGTGCCTGCGCCTGCGCAACCATGCGGGCCACGATCTGTTCGCAGGATTCGATGGCGCCAATGGCCGCTGCGGCCTGTCCGCTCGGCAGCACGCCTTCGTCGGGATGGCCTTCGACCATGGCGCGCTGGATCAGCACGGGCGCGTTGGCCGCCATCAGCGTCTGCGCCGCGGTGTAGTCGTGCCGGCGCAGCGCCTGCCAGGCAATGCCCAGCATCTGCGCGAGGCCCATGCCGCTGTGCCGGCGCCACTGGCGGGCGGTGGCCAGCGCCATCAGCGTGCGGCGCAGTGGCCCGGCCTGCTCCAGCGCCAGCAGCAAGCGGTTGTCGATCATGCGCTGGGGCAAGCCGTCGATGGCGAGCGAGACGCGGATCTGCGCCGCGTCCCTGACCGCCAGGTAGCGCGCCAGCGTCTGCGCCGGCACCGGCGATTCGCTGGACATCAGGAAGCGCGTGCCCATGGCGATCCCCGCCGCGCCGTAGGCGAGCGCCGCCGCCAGCCCGCGGCCATCGAAGAAGCCGCCTGCGGCCACCACCGGCACCGCCACCTGGTCCAACACCTGCGGTAGCAGCAGCGTGGTGGGCGTGCCGCCCGTATGCCCACCGCCCTCCCCGCCCTGCACGGTCACCACGTCGGCGCCCAGCTCGACGGCCCTGGCGGCGTGCCTGGCCGCGCCCACGGTGGGCATGCACACCACGCCCGCGGCCTTGAGCCGGCCGATCATGGCGGCGTCCGGCCCGCGGCCGTAGCTGACCGCGCGCAGCCGGTGGCGGATGGCCATCTCGACCACCTCGTCGGCGTTGGGCTGGAACATATGGAAGTTGATGCCGAACGGCTGGGCGGTGAGCGCCTTGACCCGCAGGATCTCTTGCTCGACAGCGCCCGGCTCGATGGTGGCGCCGGCCAGGAAGCCGAAGGCCCCGGCATTGCCGGTGGCGGCCACCAGCCGGGCATCGGCCACCCAGCCCATGGCGGTCTGCACGATCGGGTAACGGCAGCCCAGCAAGTCGCACAGCGCGGTGTGCAGGGACGCCGCGCTCATGCCGCCTTCTCCTCGCCGGTGCGTTGCGACGCCGCCATGGCACGCGCGTCGAAGCCGCCCAGCTTGTCGCCGCTGACCAGCTCGTTGTGGGCATGGGCGAAGTGATGCCAGGCAAAGGCGGCATCCATGGCCGCGCGCTTGCCCTGCAGCTCTTCCACGTGGTTGATGGCCTGCTTGGTGAGGGTCAGGCCCAGCCGCGGCATCTGCGCGATCTTGGCCGCCATGCCCTGCGCAGTGGCATCCAGCGCCGCGCGCGGCACCACGCGGTTGACCATGCCCATCTGGTACGCGCGCTGGGCCTCCATGCGCTCGCCCATGAAGAGGAATTCCTTGGCGATGCGCGGGTTGAGTTCATAGGCATGCGCGAAGTACTCGACGCCCGGAATCCCCATGCGCACCACCGGATCGGCGAAAAACGCATCGTCCGACGCCACGATCAGGTCGCACACCCAGGCCAGCATCAGGCCGCCGGCAATGCAGGCCCCATGCACCGCGGCGATGGTCGGCTTGGGCAGGTCGCGCCAGCGGCGGCACATGCCGAGGTAGACCTCCTGCTCGCGGGCGTAGAGCATCTCGCCGCCCGGCTTGCCCACATGGTCGTACCAGAGCGAGGCGCGCTCGAACGACTCGCCGATATCGCGCCCCGGGGTGCCGATATCGTGCCCCGCCGAGAAGTGCTTGCCGGCGCCGCGCAGGATCACGACCTTGACCGCGTCGTCCCCCGCCGCGCGCCGGAACGCCTCGTCCAGCGCGTAGGTCATCCTGGAATTCTGCGCGTTGTGGTACTGCGGCCGGTTCATGGTGACGGTGGCCACGCCGTCGGCCGCCTCGAAGAGCACCTCGGCGTTGGGGCCCAGCCCAAGGGGTGCGGTGGCTTGCGATGACATGGTGTTCCTCACGCGACGCGGACGGCCGGGTTGTCGCGCACGATGGTGGCACGCAGGTTGTGCGGATCGAGCCGGACGATGACGGCCAGTTCCTCCGCGGTGGGCGCGGCGGTCTCCGGCAGTGTTTCCCCGGATGCGTTGGCCAGTGCGAAGCCTGTGGCCGCCCGCACCTGTTCCAGGCTCACGCCCGGATGCAGCGAGCGCACGCGGATGGCGTGGTCCGGTCCGGTGAAGTCCATCACGCACAGGTCGGTCACGATCACCCGCAGGTCGACAAAGCTGCGCATGCCTTCGATCTGGCGTGCCGGGTTATAGCCCACGCTGCACACCATGTCGACCTCGCCGGCGACAAAGGCACGCGGGCTATGCGCCGGGACAAAGAAGGAATTGGCGTGGTTGATGCTGTTGCCGGGAAAGCCGCGCGCGCCGAGCAGCTGTTTCTTCGGCTGCGCATGGGTACCGCCGAGCATGGAGATATTGGCCTGGCCGAAGCGGTCGACCTGGGTGGGCATCACCAGTGCATGCCGGCGTCCGCCCCACAGGCAGTCGAACACGCGCGCATAACCCATCCAGCCGCTGGCGCGCAGCTTGAAGCCCGGCTCGCGGCGCCCGAGCGGCACCGGCTCTTCCACCAGGTAGGCCTCGCCGTCGGTCAGCATCAGGCCGGGGTTGTGCAGCAGCCGGGCCAGCCCGGCCGCGATGCGCGGGCCGGTGCCGATGCCGGTGGCCATGACCTCGCCGTCGTCGCGCCAGGCCCGGGCCGCGGCGGCGATCATCAGTTCGGCGAGAGTGAATTGTCGAGTGGCGCTCACGATGGCTCCTTCTCCTTGTGACGGGTTCAAAGGACCGGCAACGGCAGGTCCAGCACGTGGCCCATGCCGCCGACCTTGTCCAGGTAGCTGGCTTCGGTATCGCCGATCACGTCCTTGCGATAGATGGAGAAGCCTGCCTCTTGCTCGGCGCTGGCGCAGTAGGCCTTCAACTGCGGCAGATCAAAGCCATAGGCAGGCCCGCAGGAAGTGGGATGCGCTCCGCCCGGCACGTGCACCACGCCGCTGACCAGCGCACGCTCGAAGGGGTTGTTGCGGGCCCGCGCCAGGTCTTCGTCCTCCAGCCGGTCATGCAGGACCTCGCAGCTCACATAGCAATGGCCCGCCGCGCGCGCGAACCATTCGTCGAAGAAGGGATCCGGGCCATCGATGCGGGTATTGCCAAGCACATCGCTCTCGTTGACGTGCAGCAGCGCAGCGTCCAGCGGGATGGCCGGCATCGCCAGCAGCACCTCGGCATCGGCGTAGGGCGAGCGCACGGTCTTGAGTTGGGGGCCGTGAGCCAGTACATCGGTCCCGAGCCCGGCCCGCGTCGGCAGGAACGGCAGGCGCGCCGCGGCGGCGCGCAGCCCGAGCTGCAGCATGCCCTCGTCGAGCTCCCACACGCCGATTTCCCCACGCTCGCGAGCCGCGCGGAAATGCGGCTCCAGCGGGATCACGTCGAGCGAGACGAAGCCGAACACCACCTTGCGCACCTTGCCGGCAGCGCACAGCATGCCGACTTCCGGGCCGCCGTAGGCCACTACCGTGAGGTCCTTCAGCGGCGAGCGCAGGATTTCCCGCACCAAAGACATCGGCTTGCGGCGCGGGCCCCAGCCACCGATGCCGATGGTCATGCCATCGGCAAGGCGGCCGACCACATCGGCCGCGGTCATGGTCTTGTCCAGAGTCTTAAGCATAGTCTTAGCGGTATCCAATGCTGAAATCGTGGCCCCACAGGCTGACCCGGGTGGCCTCGTAGGCGGCGTGCTGGCTCCAGTCGACCACCAGCCCGCCGTAGCCGTACTCGAGGTCGAAGCCGCCTGGCGTCTTCATGTAGAAGGAAACGACGCGGTCGTTGCAGTGCTGGCCGAGCGTGGCCGAGAGCGCCACGCCGTGCTGCTGCGCACGGTCCAGCGCGCGGCCCACCTCCGTCATGTCCTGCACCTCGGCCATCACATGGACGCAGCCGCTGGGCGCGGGCGCCTCGAAGATGGCCAGGCTGTGGTGCCGCCCGTTGCCGCAATGCAGGAAGTGGATGCGCTTCTCCGGCTCGGCCGGATCCGGGGTGAAGCGCGCGCGGAAGATATCTGACAGGCCGAAACCCATCACATCGCACAGGAAGGCGTAGGTTTCGTCGAAGGCCGGCGCGGGCAGCACCGAGTGCCCCGCGCCCATCGGATCGGTGACGAAGCGCGACACGCCGATGGGCGAGACAAAGCGCAGGAAATCCGAGCGCATGCCCCAGAATATCTCGTGCCGGTTGCCGGAAGGATCGGTGAACCAGGCCACGGCCTGGGCGCGCCGCTGGATGCGCCCGGTCTCGCTGGCATGCGTGACTTCCACGTTTGCTGCCCGCAACGTTGCGAGCGCGTGGTTGAAGGCCGCCTCGCCGGCCAGCTCCCAGCCCGATGCCAGGTAGCGGTCCTGCTTGCCGGGCACGATCAGGTAGCGGTAGTCGCGCTCGTCCATCTTGAGGTAGAGCGCGCCATGAGGGGCGTTGGTGCACGCCATGCCGAGCACTTGCTCGCCATAGTGGCGCCAGCGTTCGGTGTCGGTGGACTCGACCACGATATAGCCGAGCGCGCGGATGTCCATCATGCTGCCTCCTCGCTGTTCCTGGACTTCATTCGCTGCCGCGTTGGTTGCGGCAGGTTGGTGAAGCTATTGTTCAGGGGAAGCGGGATGTGGGCATCGTCTGTTGGGACTAGTGAGGTGGTATTTGGAGTTTCGGGCTTTCGTGGGGTAATTTGGGGGCCTGTAGCTGCTGGAAGCAAATCCGTCTTCTGCCTACAGGCGGGTCTCCATTGCCAGCAAGGCTGGTATGCACTGATCAGTTGCCCACAGCCACTTCCCCTGCTCCGTCTCGCCAGCGACACTGGACTTCGCCGCCGTCTCCTTCTCGGTCATGACCACCGGCCCGGGCGTCGGCTCCAGCACCGCCTCGTCAATCAGTTCGCCCAAGCCGGACGAATGCCCTTCCGGTTCGCAAGACGGACAAGCCGGATGATGGCGGTGTCCGGTGCCATGCATCCGCTTGACCAAGAATAGCTGGGCGTGGCGCGCCAGATACATGGCGATGCCGCCAGGCTGGCACATACAGTGCGGCGATCGCGATAAGGCGCGACGCAGCATGCTGGGATATCTGGCCACACTTCGGCATCGGCGATGCTACCCACATCGCTGGCTGCCAGCTCACTCGAGCTCGTTCTCATGGTTTTCAAAAATAATTTGATGCCGTTTCGGGTAGCGTCAATACCGCTTCGGGTAGCGCCCTATCACTCCGCCCAACAGAATCGAAGGCATTGACTCTGAATATAAAGGACGCGCCAATGGCGTATTTTTCTTATCGCAGCCATTACGGCTTTCGTCTGGGGTTAGTCCTCGCTGTCAAGAGCGCATCGTGGCCGGCAGCCGCAGCAGCCGAGACGGCGGCTACCATCTTGCCGGCCATTGCCGTCACGGCCAATAAGCTTTCTGAGAGCCTGCAGGACACCCCGCAAACGGTATCGGTGTTTTCCGGCGACGAATTGCGAGAGCGCAATGTGCGGCGCCTGGATGATCTGCTGCGCTTGATTCCCAACGCCTCCATGGCCAACGTCGAATACGGCAGCGCAGTCGCGGACTGGAACTACCGGGGCTTGAATGTCTCCCTGTTCGAGAAAGCGTCACCGCTCCTGGTCTATATCGACGGCGTGCCGCAAAGCGACCGCTTCAGCCTGGCGGTGGATATCGACGACATCGAGCGGGTTGAAGTGCTGCGCGGCCCGTCCGGTACCCTGCACGGCAGCAACGCCATGGGCGGGGTCATCTATATCACCACCCGCTCAGGCCCGGCCAATGCGGTCTCCGGCAGTGTGCGCAGCCGCGTCGGCTCGCACGGCACCGCGCAGCTTGGCGCGAGCGTGCAAGTGCCGCTAGCCGGCATCGGCTCGTTCAAGCTGAATGCGGCCAAACAGCGCTACGATGGGGTCTTGACCCGCGCTTTTCCGGGTGGCGGCAATGAAGACCGCGAGGACGAGCAGTATGTCAACGCTGCGTTGAAGCTCGCCGTTGGCGAGCGTGGCCTGATCGACTACGTGTTCAGCGACGACAATCGCCGCTATGGCTACGGCCGCCTGGACGTGGTCGATCGCGCCGGCTTGAACGACAACAGCAACAGCAACCGCAATGACTTTGACCTCCCCAGCGCCCAGCGCAACCACAACACCCGCCATCTGCTCAAAGGCAGCTATGAGGCGGGGCCGGGCCGGCTCGAATGGCTCGCCAGCCTGACCGACAATCGCCATCGCGGCGTCTTCGACTGCGACTATGGTCCGGCGCCGCTCTACCGCTGCGGCGCCGACCGCAATACCCGCAATACCGCCACCGAATTGCGCTGGGTGGTCGATCACACTCCGCTGAAATGGATCGTCGGCGCCTATGCCAATCGCGAAACCCAGCACTGGGGAGACAATAGCTTTAGCCTGATCTCGCCGCCGCTGGATCTGCTGCAGACCCAGGGCACGCTGGGCGAACGCACCGGCGCCATCTTCGGCCAAGCGACCATCCCCCTGTGGACCGATTGGCAGGCGACCGTGGGCGGCCGCTGGCAGCGTGTCGAGCGCAAGGTCGACGTTACCATCCATTCGCTCGACGCGAGCTTCCGTCCTTTCGCCGCGCCGCTGCAAGCAAGAAAAACGATGACGGTTTTTCTGCCGAAGCTGGGACTGTCCTGGGCCTTTCGGCCGCAGCAGACCGTGTTTGCCGGCTACAGCGAAGGCTATCTGCCAGGCGGATTCAACGTGATCTACCCGGTCTCCGACCCGCGCCAGGCCGAGTATCAGCCACAACGCTCGCGCCAGATCGAACTCGGCTACAAGGGCCGGCCCTGGCCTGGCCTGCAGGCCAGCAGCACGCTGTTCTATGCTCGCATCGATGACATCCAAGCCACGGAACGGCTGCCCACCGGCTATCGCGCGCTCAACCTCGCCGGCGCGGCCAGTAAGGGCATCGAATTCGAATTGGTTTGGCAACCCAACGCCCGCTGGCAGGCGGACGCCAATATCGGGCTGATCAGCGCGCACTACCGCAGTGGATCGCTATTCCGTCCCAGCGGGGCAACGACCGCCATCGACCTCGGTGGCCGCCGTGTCGAGAAAACGCCGACGGCGACCGCCCTGCTTGGCCTGCAAACCAACCGGGGACCCTGGTTCGGCCGCGCCGAGATGCACTATCTCGGCACCCGCCCTACCTCGGCGGAGGGCGATGCCCAACTGGCCGCCAACACGCGCTGGAATCTGCGCGGAGGCTATCGGACTCGCGCCTGGGAGGTGGCCGCCTATGTGCTGAACCTCACCGACCGCAAAACCCCCTTGGGCGCCTACCGGCCGGATCCGAGCGGGCAGCCAGAACGATTCGTGCGCGTACTCGATCGGCCAAGGACCTTCGGCGTCGAGGCGCGCTATGCGTTCTGATGCCGGCGCTGCCCCCTTGCTGCGCCTGCTGCTGGGCCAGTGGCGCTATCTGTTGCCGGCGCTGGGATTGGTCATGCTCGCCGTGCTGGCCGAACTGGCCCCCTACCTGCTGTTTTACCAGGCGGCGCAGTGGATCGTCGCCGGCGTTGCCGAACCGTCGGCGTGGTTCCGTCTCGCCGGTGGGCTGGCCCTCGCCAGCACAGCGCGCTACGTCTTGCTCACCGGTGCCGGCGCGCTGTCGCACCAGGCCGCGTTTCGCTTGCTGTGCGCGCTGCGCCAGGCCATCGTCCACAAGCTGGCGCAGCAGCCCTTGCCCAAACTAGCGGGCTACCGCAGCGGTGAGTTGGTGCGCACGGTGCTGCAGGAGGTTGAGCAGATTGAAGGCTATATCGCCCACCACAGCGTCGACCTGAGTGCCGCCGTGATCGGGCCGCTGGCGGCCGGCGCGCTGTTGGCCTGGCTCGACTGGCGGCTGGCGCTGGCAGCGCTGCTGACGCTGCTGCCGGCAACCGGCGCGCAAGCCTGGCTGTTTCGCGATCTCTCGCAGCAGATTGCGCGCTACCAGCACGCCACGGCCACGCTGCATGCGGCCGTCATTGATTACGTACGCGCCGTGCCGGTAATGAAGGTTTTCCTGCTGGACAGCCGCTCGTTCGCGCAAATGCGCGCGGCGCTCGCCACCTACCACCACAGCGTGAGCGACTTCGCCAGACGCATCGTGCCGGGCTGGAGCGCCTTTTCCAGCCTGCTCAGCGCCAACCTGCTGTTCACCTTGCCGCTGGCCTGGTGGCTGCATGCGCGCGGCGAACTCGATATCCCGGGCCTGGTGCTGGCGCTGGCCTTGGCCAGCGGCGGGCTGCGTCCGCTGCAGCGGGCGGTGACGCTGACGTCCAAGCTGCAGGAAACCCGCCTGACCGTCGACAAGATCTCGGCACTGCTGCGTCCGGCAACGGAAGCGTCGAATGTGGATGCCCCCGCTCTGCCGGACGATGCGCAGGCCGCCAAGCCGCCACCCGCACTGCGCATCCGCGGACTGAGCCTGACACGCGGCGCGCGGCGCGTGCTGGACGACATCAACCTCGACGTGGCGGCCGGCAGCATGGTCGCCGTCGTCG
This sequence comes from Cupriavidus sp. 96C5-1, assembly GCF_057798855.1. Lineage (NCBI taxonomy): Bacteria > Pseudomonadati > Pseudomonadota > Betaproteobacteria > Burkholderiales > Burkholderiaceae > Cupriavidus > Cupriavidus sp. 96C5-1. The sequence continues at coordinate 86,560 of NZ_JBYOJU010000037.1, forward strand.
GCCGCTCGGGCGCAGGCAAGTCTTCGCTGGCCATGGCGCTGGGCGGCCTGCTCGCGCCCGATCGCGGATACATCCAGGTGGGCGGCCAAGCGCTGGCCGGCTTGTCCGATGCCACCAGGGCAGCACGGATTGCGGTTGTCACCCAACACAGCTTTCTGTTTCGCGGCAGTATCGCCGACAATCTGCGCCTTGCCAGCCCCGTCGCCAGCGACACCGCCCTGCGGCGCGCCGCCAGCGTGGCGCAGGCAGACGATTTCATCATGGCCCTACCCGAGCGCTACGACACGCTGCTGGGCGAAGGCGGCCTGCGGCTATCCGGCGGCGAGGCGCAGCGTCTCGCCATTGCCCGCGCCATCCTGGCCGACACCCCCTTGCTGATCCTGGACGAGGCGACCGCCTTCGCCGACGCGCTGATCGAGCGCGCGTTTCTCGCGGCACTGCGCGCGCAGGCGCCGCACCGGACCATCGTGGCGATCACCCATCGCCTGCACGCGCTGCCGTGGGCGAACCAGATCGTGGTGCTCGATGGCGGCCGCGTCGTCGCCAGTGGGCCACACGACGCCTTGCTGGCTACTGTGCCGCTCTATCAAGCACTCTGGGAACGCCAATGGCTGTCGAACTCCACCCCGCAGGATGCCGCCGGCGCGGCACGGAGGCTGCGCGCATGAGACGCCTCGCTGTCTTGCTGCGCGCCGCGCAAGGTATTCCCCGACGCCTGACTCTCAGCGTCGTCCTGCGCGTGGCCGAACGCGGCGCCGCACTCGCCCCGCTATTCCTGCTCTATGCCTTGCTGCACGGTCAACTGACCTTGCCGGCCCTGTGCGCCGCCCTGTTGGCTCTGCTGGGCCTGCAATATCTGTGCGCCTGGCAAGGACAGTTGCTAGGATTTCTCGGTGGCTATGACCTGACGTTGCGCTTGCGCGAACGCGCCACCGACCATCTGCGCGCCCTCCCGCTCGGCCTGCTGCGCCAGCGTCGCCTCGGCGATCTCGGCGCGCTGCTGGGCGAAGACATGCAGCGCACCGAGTCCATCTTCGTGCATCTGTTCGCCGAACTGGCCGCGGCGCTGATTCTGCCGTTGCTCGCCGTCGCCGCGCTGGCCCTGATCCTGCCCGCCCCGGCGCTGGCCTTGCTAGCGGTGTTGCCGCTGGCCTGCCTGGCGCCGCTGGCAAGCAGCCGCTGGTTCATGCGCCGCGCCCGCGGCCTGCAAGACAGCCTGCGCGATGCCAGCTCGCAGATACTCGAATTCCTGGGCGGGCTGGCGACCTTGCGCCTGTTCGCCCGCAGCGCAGACTGGCTGAGGCGGCTCGACGCGCTGTTCCTGCAGCTACGCCGGCAAAGCCTGGGACTGGAGGCCTGGGCCGGCGGCCCGGTCCAGCTCTATCGCATCCTGCTTGAACTCGGCGTGCCGCTCGGCCTGCTCCTGTTCGCCGCCGCCCCTGTGCACGACGATCCCGCGGCGGGCCTGCTCTTCCTGCTGGTGGCCTATCGCATCCTCGACCCCTTGCTCGACGCCGCCGCCCATGTCGCCGAGCTGCGCTACCTTGCGAGCGGGATGCGGCGCATCCAGGCGCTGTTGCATCAACCGGCCTTTGCCGCCGACACCGGCATCGTCCCGACCGGAGCCGCACACATCGCCTTCGAACAGGTCAGCTTCAGCCATCAGGTCGACACCCCCACACTGATCGAATTGAGCTTCACCGCCCGCGCCGGCGAACTGACCGCCATCGTCGGCCCCTCAGGCGCGGGTAAGACCACGATACTGGAACTGCTGGCACGTTTTCACGATCCCGATCGCGGACGCATCCTGCTCGGCGGACTGCCATTGCGCGAGATCGGCACCGATGCGCTCTATCGCCAGATCAGCGTCATGTTCCAGCAGGTGCAACTGATTCACGGCAACCTGCTCGACAACGTCCGCATCGGTCGCCCGAACGCCGACGATGACCAAGTGATGGCGGCGTGCCGCGCGGCCGGCTGCGACGATTTCGCCGCCCACCTGCCGCAAGGCTATGCCACCCCGATCGGCGAGGACGGGCAACTGCTCTCCGGCGGCGAGCGCCAGCGCCTGGCGCTGGCCCGGGCGCTGCTCAAGGACGCGCCCATCCTGCTGCTGGACGAAGCGACGGCCGCAGTCGACGCGCTGACGCAAGGCGTGGTCCAGCACGGCGTGGCGCAACTGACGGCCGGCAAAACCGTGATTGCCGTCGCCCACCGGCTGCATACCATCCGCCATGCCGACCAGATACTGGTGCTGGCCAACGGCCGCCTGGCCGAGCGTGGACGGCATGACGAACTGCTTGCCGCCAATGGCCTGTACGCGAGTCTGTGGCGGGCACAGAACCCCACGGATTACGCCCATCCATTGAATGCCGGAGAAGACTGATGCGCCTGACCCCGATGATACTCAGCAACGCGTTATGCATGGCCGCGATGATGGCCTTCGTCGCCGTCATCGGTCCCATCGTGCGCGTGCTCGGCCTGGCAGAATGGCACGCTGGACTTACGGTCACCGCGGCGGGACTGGTCTGGATGCTGGCCGCGCGCGCCTGGGGGCGCGCCAGTGACCGGCGCGGCCGCAAGCCGGTGCTGATCGCGGGGCTGATCGGGGTCGGCCTGGCCTATCTGGGGCTGGCCCTCTTCGTCGACCATGCGCTGACGCAGCCGCCCGCCGTGCTCGTCAGCATCCTGGCGCTGGTGCTGTTGCGCGGCCTGCTTGGCGCCTTCTTCGCCGCGATCGCCCCGGCCTTGAACGCGCTGGTCGCAGACCACGCCGCGCCTGCGCAGCGCGTCGGCCAAATGGCGATGCTTGGCGCCGGCAATGCCATCGGCATGGTGGTTGGCCCGGCCGCCGCCGGCGCCCTCGCCACGCTGGGGCTGTCCGCGCCTCTGTACGCGGCCGCCCTGCTGCCATGGCTGGCGCTCGCCTTGCTCGTACCCGCGCTGCCGCCGGCGCGCGGCCATTCCGCGCGGGAGACAAGCACCCTGGCGCTGTCGGACCCGCGCATACGCCTGCCTTTGCTGGCCGCGTTTCTCGGCACCTATTGCGTGGTCAGCGCGCAACTCGTGCTCGGCTTCTTCGTGCTGGATCGGCTCGACCTGAATCCGGCGCAGGGCGCGCGCGCCGCCGGCTGGGCGCTGGCGGCGGTGGGATTGGCGCTGATCGCCGCGCAAGGCCTGGTTTCCTGGCGCAAACACGTCAGCGCCAAACGCTGGATGAGCGTCGGCGCCTTGCTCGGCGCCGCCGGTTTTGCCGCCGCCGCAACGGCCACCTCGATGCTCGCCGTCATCCTCACCTGCGCCCTCGCGGGCGCCGGCATGGGCCTCTTGTTCCCGGCCTTTCAAGCTGCGGCGTCCAATGCGGTCGACCACGCCGAACAGGGCATCGCGGCCGGCTCGGTCTCAGCCGCGCAAGGCCTGGCCATGGTGTGCGCGCCGTTGGTGGCAACGCTGATCTACCGCATCGGCCCCGCGCTGCCCTTTGTCTGTAGTGCACTGCTGCTGGTCGGGCTGAGCCTCGCTAGCGCGCGTCATCGCGCCCCAGCGGCGGCCAGCGGGCCGGCGGCTCAGGATCCGGGCTGAGTCACGGCGGCGATGCTCGCCGCCGCTACGCCCTCCGGCGCCAGCAAGGCTTTCACGTCGACGGCGCGCCCGCTCAGCAGTTCGGATGACGCTCCCTGCGGCGTGCGACGCACGGCAATGGGATGACCACCGTCGTCAAGCTGCAGGGTAAAGCTGTCCAAGGGGGCCAGCAAACCATGACCCAGTGCCTTGAGCACGGCCTCTTTGCCCGTCCAGCAGCGCAACAAGGCCAGCTGCCGCCGGGTTCGTGGCAGCGCGGCAAGTTGCGCCGCCTCGCACGGCAACTGATGGCGGGCAAACGCGAGCGGCGAGGCCAGCGTGCGCGCGACCTCGATATCAATCCCGAGTGCGAGGCCGCCTGAGATTGACAAGGCGAATGCGGCCCAGTCGCCACTATGGCTGAGACTAAAATCGACCGCGTCGTGCGCTGGCAGATACGGCTTGCCCTCCTGACCGGAACGGATCAGCAGGCTCGCGGCATCCGCGTCCAGCGCGGCGGCCAAGCGCCGGCGCAAGCCAGCATGGCTCTGCAGGAAGCGACGCCGATCCGCGGGATGCAGGAAGCCGCGTTGCCGCTCGCGCTCGCGGGCATCGAGCAGCAGCCAGTCCGCCGCATCGTGGCTGGCATCGTCGGGCCGCAAACGCCAGAACCCGTAAGCGACATCGCAGCCGAGCAATCGCACCAGACAAGTCTGCATGGATCAATCGGTGCGCCGCCGGACTTCGCTGGGCAGCACGCCAAACGCCTTGCGGAACGCCGCGCTGAAATGGCTGACATTGCTGTAACCCAACGCCGCCGCGGTATCCGAGACATTGCTGCAATTGAGCAGCTTGCGCGCCTCGGCCATGCGGGCCTGCTGATACAGCGCGTAGACGCTGGTGCCGAACAGCAGGCGAAAGCCCCGCTTCAGCTTCATGGCATTGAGGCCGACCGTGCGCGCCAGTTCGGCGATGGTCGGCGCTTGCGCCAGATCGGCCAACAAGCATTCGCGTGCGCACAGCAGTGCTTCGCGTTCACGCCGTGGCAAGGGGCAAGCCGTGCTGTCGCAGCAACCTGCATCCAGTTGCCAGGCCAAGGCTTCCAGGGCAACCGCCTCTAACAGCAAGCCGCCACGCCGACCTGTCGCCATCAGCCGCGCCAGTCGCGCAGCCGCTTCGCGCGCGGCCAGGCAAGCCGGCGCCGCGTGCAGGCAACCGCCGTGGCAGATCTCGTCGTTGAGACGCACATCGCCCGCCAGGCTGGCCAGACGCTCGGGCGTCACCATGATCTCGACATTGCAGAACCCCGCCGACAACTGCATCTCGAAATGCTGGCCAGGTGCGTAGGCCACCACCGCTTGCCCGCTGCCGACATCGAACCGACGTCCGGCGGCCGTTCCTGTCGCGGTGCCGCGCAGCCAATAGCTGAAGTGCACCCGATCGCTATCGTTATCGACCGCAGTACGGCAAGCCTGAGCGCCTCCTTGCACCAGGTACAGGGCAATGCCGCCGCCCCCGTCCGCGTATTGGGCACGCGGCCCGCAGTCATCGCCGGGCGGATTCGCGCCGCGGTCGAACAATTCCGACGCTTTCATATTGCGCATGCCATTTCCTCCCGAAAAAAATCCCGATCCGAGTACGCGCCGTACCGATTCGGGCATTCCTCACGCACGAGCCACTTTATAAATACGAATGATTCGCATTCTAATCCAAACGTAGCGCCAAAAGGAAACGCCATGAATCCATCGGCTCCACCACACCTGGCCCTTGCCGCCATGGCCCAGCACGCCCCAGACCGCATTGCGTTGCGCTATCTGGGTCGCGCCGCCGAACCCAGGATCTGGCGCTATGGCGAACTCGATCATGAGATCCGGGCGCTGGCAGCGCGCATGACCGAGCGCTTGCAGCCCGGCGACCGGGTCTTGCTGCTGATGCCCGGCGAGCCGGCCTTCATCATCGGTTTTTTCGCCACACTATGGCTGGGCGCGATCCCCGTGCCGGTCAATCTGCCTGCAGCCGCCCAGTTCAATCGAGTGCGCGACCGCCTGACGCCGCTGGTCGCCGACTGCCAGCCCGCGCTGGCGCTGGTGAGCAACGCCGTCGCCGCCGTCATTGCCGCCCACGGCGGCATCGCCGTGCCAACGCTGGTCGCCGATGCGAGCGCGCCCACGGATACGCACAGGGAGATCGCGCCCGTCGGCGCCAGCGGCGACATCTGCTATCTGCAATATTCCTCCGGTTCGACGGGGCAGCCCAAAGGCGTGATCAACACCTTCGCCAGCCTGGCGGCGCAGTTCGAGATTCTGCGCGCCATGCGCGCCGACGACAGCGCCATCCACTACGCCAGTTGGCTGCCCCTCTATCACGATATGGGCATGGTCGCCGCCACCCTGCTGCCGCTAAGCACAGGCGGGTGCTGCACCTATATGCTGCCGCAAACCTTCGCCGCCGATCCGGCCTGTTGGTTGCAGGCGGTCTCGGACTACCGTGCCAACTGGATCTCCGGTCCCGACTTCGCTTTTGTCCGCTCGATCGATGCCTTTGCCAACCCCGCAGCGCTCGATCTGTCCTGCCTGCGGCGCGCCGTCAACGGCGCCGAGCCCATTCGCGCCGCCACCATGGAGCGCTTTGCCGCCCACTTCGCAGCGGCCGGCTTCGATGCCCAAGCCCTGACGCCCGCCTATGGCATGGCCGAGGCCGGCCTGTGCATTACCAGCAGCCGGCAAGGCTGGGTCAGCCGGCGCTTCGACAGCGCGGCCCTGGCGAGCGGCGTGGCGCTCCCGAACCCGACCGCCGGTGGCACGACTCTGGTATCCAGCGGCGATCAGCTTGCCAGTTGGCAACTTGTCATCGTCGATCCCGAGCGCTGCGAAGCGCTGGCGCCGAATCGGGTCGGCGAAATCTGGGTGCATGGCCCCAGCGCCGCCGCCGGCTACTGGCATCGCCCCGAGGAAAGCGGGGCCAGCTTCAATGCGCGACTTGCCACGCCCGGCGCCGCTTCGGAAATGGCCTATCTGCGCACCGGCGACCTGGGCTTCCTGCACGAGGGGCAACTGTACGTCGTCGGTCGCCTGAAAGATCTGATCATCGTGCACGGCGCCAACCACGCGCCCAACGATATCGAACACCTGCTCGAGCGCGAGCTCAGCGACGTTGCCATCGGCAGCGCATGCGCTACTCAGCTGGCGTCAGGCGACGTGGTCGCCATCATCGAGGTCGAACGGCGCCTCGCGAGCGCAAGGCGACGCGCACTCGCCGCCGCAGTAGCTGACACCGTGTTCGAGCAGACGGGACTGGCGCTGGCCGATGTCGCCCTGGTGCCGCGTGGCGCGCTGCTGCGCACCAGCAGCGGCAAGCTGCGGCGCCAGGCGTGCGGCCAGGCCCTTGAGCGCGGCGAAATGCGCAGCCTTGATCCGCCACACGCCACCCCCGCTCACGCCGCAGCCCTGACTGACGATGGCATGCACACGCTGTTTTCCAAACTGCACGACAGTCTGGCGGCGTTGCTCGGCCGCGGCCCGCTTCCGGCCGACAGCGGCTTTGCCGCCCTCGGCCTCGATTCGCTACGGGCAGTGCAATGGCAGCAAATCCTGCAGGCCACGTTAGACCGGCCAGTGCCGCTGGCGCTGCTCTATCGTCACAGTTCGCTGATGCGCCTCAGCCAGGCGCTGACCGCCGCCAGCAACGACACGCCCCCGGAGGCCACCACCGCAGTCAGCCTGCCAATGCACGCCGAACCGATCGCGATCATCGGCGTCGGTCTGCGCATGCCACCCGACCACCAGGACTTCGATGGCTTTGCCGACTGGCTGTTGCAGTCGCGCAGCGCAGTTCGCGCCGCCCCGCCGCAGCGCCACGTGGACGGTGTCGGACTCGATGCGGTGGCGGCTTATCTGGACGATGTCGACGGCTTCGACGCTGAATTCTTCGCGATGCGCGTGGCCGAGGCCGAGGCGACCGATCCGCAGCAGCGGCTAGTCCTGGAAACCGCATGGCGAGCGCTGGAGCATGGCGGCATTCCCCTGTCCCGCATCGGCGGACGCGCCGTCGGCATCTTCGTCGGCCAGGGGAGCAACGACTACAGCACCCTGCCACTGCGCTGCGGCAGGCCGGACTGGGCGCGCGCCTGGTACGCCCTGGGCAACAGCATGAGTTCCAGCGCCGGGCGCGCTGCGTGGTTCCTCGGCACCCAGGGCCCGGCGATGGTCATCGATACGGCCTGCTCATCGTCGCTGGTGGCCATCGATGCCGCCTGCCGCCACCTGCGCGACGGCAGTTGCGAAATGGCGCTGGCGGGTGGCGTCAACCTGGCCTTGTCGCCACTGGTCCAAGCCTCATTGCAGGCGGCCGGCATGCTGTCACCGCATGGCCGCTGCGCCACCTTCAGCGCCGACGCCGACGGTTATGTCCGTGGAGAGGGCGCCATCATGCTGCTGCTCAAGCCGCAGTCTGCCGCGCAGCGCGATGGCGACCGGATATTGGCATTGATCCGCAGCAGCGCGGTGATGCAGGATGGCGCCAGCAGCGGTCTGACCGTACCGAATCCGGCCGCGCAAGGCGCGCTGTTGCGCCGCGCCTGGCACGCGGCCGGCCTGCCCGCCGATGGCAGCGCGCTGGATGCGATCGAATTACATGGCACCGGCACGCCGATTGGCGACCTGCTCGAATACCATGCCTTAGCCGATGCCTGCCCGGCGCCACGCGCCGCGCCGCTCTTGCTCGGCTCAATCAAGAGCCAGGTGGGTCATCTGGAAGCGGCGGCCGGCGCCGCTGGCGTGCTGCGCGCCCTGGTGGCGCTGCGCAGCGGCCGCTGGCCCGGTAGTCCGACTTTGAGCGAACAGCCTGCAGCGTTGGCGGATGGACGACTGCCCTACATCTTCGACCGGGCCTCACACGCTTTGCCCTCGGCGCAGCGCCCGCATGTCATCGGCGTCAGCTCCTTCGGCTTCAATGGCACCATCGCCCATCTGGTACTCGCCTCCGCCCCTGAGCAGCCGACGCCGTCAGCAACGCGATGGCACGGCAACCTGCCACTGGCTGCGGCCAGCGCCGATGCCCTGCAGGCCATCGCCCGGCAACTGACCGAGCGGTTGGAGGCGAACTACGCGGATGCAGCGGCCTTGCTGAACGCCTGGCGCAGCCGCGGCAATCACCATTGGCCGTGGCGTGCCGTGGCCACCGCCGATACACCGCAGGCGATGGCGCAGGCACTGCGCGCCATCGTTGCCCAGCGTTGTCCGCCTCGCCCATCCGCCGGAAGCGCCGCCGAAGGCGAATCGGACCGCATACGCCGCTTCCTCGCCGGCGAGGCCGTCGATTGGGCTGCAGCAGATGCGCTTCCCGCGCCGCACCGCGATCTCCCCGCGCATCCATTCCAGCGTCGACGGCATTGGTATCCCGTCCAAGCCCAAGCGGAATCGGTGGCGGTCGGCGGCGGCACGAGCGACTTCTCGCTCAATGGCCTGCGCCAAACCGTGGCCCGTTGCTTGGGCGTGGCGGCCGACGCCATCGATGACAACGTCGATCTGTTCTCGCTTGGCCTCGAATCGCTGCAACTGATGGACTGGGTCGATCTGTGGCGCAGTCAAGGACGTCACGTCAGCCTGCCCGACCTGATGCACAATGCCACACTCGCCGGCTGGCATGCCTTGCTGCAGGCGGCTGCCAGCACCGCCGAGACGCTGCAGCCCGCCGCGCCGATAGCGCACGTGGCGGCCGGAGACAATCAGGATGAGACCGCCGCCTTCCCGCTCACCGCGGTGCAGCACGCCTATCTGGTAGGGCGCGCTTCGACGCTGCCGTTGTCAGGCGTGTCCTGCCACGTCTATGCCGAAATTGCCGGTGACGGACTGGACCCGCAGCGCCTGGAAACCGCCGTGCGCTTGCTGATCGCGCGCCACGGCATGCTGCGCGCGCGCTTCGGCGACGACGGCACGCAGCGGATCGACCACTACGACCGCTGGCCGGGACTCACCGTGCACGACTGGCGTCAACATGACGACCAGGCCCAGAGCGAGGCCCTGCACACCTTGCGCGCGGCGCTATCGCATCGCCTGTTCGATCTGGCGCGGGAACCGGGCTTCGACTTCCAGTTGGCCCAATTGGCCAGTGGCGGCCACCGCCTGTTCGTCAACATCGACATGTTGATCGCCGACGCGCTCAGCATCGAGATACTGCTGCGCGAGCTGGCTCTCGCCTACCGCGATCCCCACGCACTCGCACCGGCGCCGCGCTACAGCTTCCGCCGCTACCTGGCCGACCAGCTCCCGATCGCACTGGCCGCCAGGTCCACCGCGCGCGACTACTGGATGGCATGTCTCGACGACTTGCCCGCCCCGCCCAGCCTGCCGTTGGCGGCCGACCCCGCCAGTCTCTCCCAGCCGCGCTTCACGCGCCGCACGGCGCGTCTGAAGCAAGCCGATTGGGCGGCTCTACGCGAGGCGGCGCGGCGCGCCGGCGTCACGCCAACCATGACGCTGCTGACCAGCTTTGCCAGCATACTGGCGGCATGGTCCAACCAGCCCAGGTTATTGGTCAATGTGCCGCTTTTCAACCGCCAACGCGGCCACGCCGACACGCCTGGCCTGATCGCGGACTTCACCACGCTGCTGGCGCTGGCCGTCGAACTGTCTCCCGGGCGTAATCACGGCGAGCAGATCCGCGCCGTCCAGCAACGCTTTCTGGAGGATAGCGAACACCGCGCCTTCTCCGGCATCGAAGTTATCCGTGAGAAGGCCCGGCGCGAGCCCGGCTTCCTGGCGCCGGTGGTCTTTACCGGCAACTTGGGGCGCGACTTCCTCGGCAGCGAGGTGCGCACCACGCTCGGCCAGCATGACTGGGGCTTGTCGCAAACGCCGCAGGTGTGGCTGGACCATCAGGTGCACGAGCAAGACGGCGAACTGGTCTGGAACTGGGACGCGGTCGAGGCGCTGTTCCCGCCCGGCGTGCTCGACGCCATGTTCGCCGCCTACCATGCGCTGCTGCTGCGCCTGGCACGCGACGACGCGGCCTGGCACGCGCCGCTGCCGCCGCTGCTGCCGGACACGCAGCGCGCCGTGCGCGAACGCGTCAACGCCACCGCCAAGCCGCTGCCCGACGGCCTGCTGCATGCGCCGTTCTTTGCGCAGGCGCACCGGCAACCCGACGCCATCGCCCTGCTCGGCCCCGACGGCCAGCTCAGCTACGGCGCGCTGGCGCTGCACGCGCGCCGGGGCGCCCAGGCCCTGCTGGCCACTGGCGTGCAGGCCGGCGACCCGGTCGGCGTCTGCCTGCCGCGCGGCTTCGCCCAGATCACCGCCGTGCTGGCCTGCCTGGCCGCTGGCGCCGTCTACGTGCCCATCGCCTGCGACCACCCGCCGCCGCGCCGTCACGCCATCGCGCGCAACGCCGGCATTCAACGGATAGTCTCCACGCTGGACGATTGGCCGGCATCGATAGGCCGGCTCACGCCCGAAGCGCTCGCCGCAGCGCCGCCGCTGGAGACCCTCGCATCGCGCCAGCCCGACGACCTCGCCTACCTCATCTTCACCTCCGGCTCCACCGGCGAGCCCAAGGGCGTCGAGATCAGCCACCGCGCCGCCCTCAACACCGTGCTCGACATCAATGCGCGCTTTGCGGTCACCCCCAATGACCGTGGCCTGGCGCTGTCGGCGCTGCACTTCGACCTGTCCGTCTACGACATCTTCGGCCTGCTCGCCGCCGGCGGCTCGCTGGTGCTGATCGACGAGGGCCACACCCGCGAACCGCAGCAGTGGCTGCAGGCCGCGATGACCCATCAGGTCACGCTGTGGAACAGCGTGCCGGCCCTGCTCGACATGCTGCTCACCCATCTCGAGGCCTGCGCCGTCGAAGCCCCCGCCTTGCGCCTGGTGCTGCTGTCCGGCGACTGGATCGGCCTGGACCTGCCAGCACGGCTGGCTGCCGTCTGCGGCGCCGCCCAGCTCATCTCCCTGGGCGGCGCCACCGAAGCGGCGATCTGGTCCAATACCCATGTCGTCACCGAAGTGCCGGCGCACTGGAAGTCGATCCCCTACGGCCGGCCGCTGGCCAACCAGCGCTTCCGGGTAGTCGACGCCTGGGGCCACGACTGCCCCGACTTTGTCGCCGGCGAACTGTGGATCGGCGGCGCCGGCGTCGCGCGCGGCTACCGCAACGAACCCGAGCGCTCCGCCCTGCGCTTCCCGCTCGACGCCGAAGGCCAGCGCTGGTACCGCACCGGCGACCTGGGTCGCTACTGGCCAGACGGCACGCTTGAATTCCTCGGCCGCGACGACCTGCAGGTCAAGATCGGCGGCCACCGCATCGAGTTGGGTGAGATCGACGCCGCGCTCAAGCGTGATGCCACCGTCGCCGATGCGATCACCGTCGCCATCGGTGACCGACAACGGCGCCAGTTGGCGGCCTTGGTTGTGCCTAAGCCTCAGCTAGCCGTCGCAACCGCGCCAGCCGACCACAAGCGCGCCACTGCCATCAGCGCGGCATGCGAGCGCCTGGCAAACCAGGATCGCGATGCCAGCGCGCAGCGCAGCGACGACGAAGCCGTGCTGGCCGAACGCTTGCTAAGCCGCCTGTGGCAGGCCCTGGATGCGTCAGGCAGGCAAGGCGTCGATGCGCGCTATGGCGCCCTGCTGCAACAGTGGTTGCGCTGGCTTGCCGCCCGCAAGGTAGTCGATGCCGACGGCCGTCCCGGTCTGCGCTGGCAACAGGCTATCGCCGCCGCGCTGAACGAAGGGGTGCAGGAAGACTCGGTGTATCTGCCTCTGGCCCGCGATCTCCTTGCGCGCCAACCCGAATGGCTGGACATCCTTGCCGGGCGCGAATCGCCGCTGGCCTGGCTGGACGACCCAATGCTGGCGCCGGAACAACTCGTCGACGCCAAGCCCACGGTCAATACGGCCCTGGCCGCGATGGCAGCCGAACTCGCGACGCTGCGCCAAACGCTGGAGCGCCCCTTGCGCATCGTCGACTTCGGCGGCCGCAGCGGACTCAGCGCGCAGCGCCTGCTGACCCTGCTGTCGCCCGGCGACGTGCACTACACCCTGCTCGACACCTCGCCCGCCCTGCTCGAACAGGCGCGGCACCGCGCCGCGGCGCTCGGCCACCACATCGCCACTCACCCCATCCGCCACCCGCTGCTCGCCGATCTGGCGCCGCATCAGACCGACCTGGTGATCGCCAACAACAGCCTGCACCGCGAAGCATGGGTCGACGACGGGTTGGCCCAGGTGCGCTGGCTGCTGGCCCCCGGCGGCGCGCTGTGGGCGCTTGAAACGGAACGCTATTCCCCGCTGGGATGGCTGACGGTAGCGATCTTGAATGCCGTCGCCGCGCCGGCCGATGGCCGCGACGCACCGCTACTGGCAGCCGCGGACTGGTCGCACCGGCTAACTGCCGTCGGCCTGTCTCGCGTCCGTCATCAGCATGATGGGGACACACTCCTGCTCACCGCCTGCCAACCGGGCGCCTTGGCATCCTGGGACGCGCATGCCTGCCGTGCCCGGCTACCCGGGCAGTTGCCCGCCTATATGGTGCCGACGCTGTTGCCGGCCGTAACGCGCATCCCGTTGTCGCCCAATGGCAAGGTCGACCGCAATGCCATCCAGGCCCTGCTCGAGCAGGGCTATCAGGCAGACGACACCGCCTTCCAAATGCCACATCCCGGCGCGGAAGCCGAGATGGCGGCGCACTGGGCCAGCTTGCTGAAGTCATCGTCGATAGGCCGCCAGGCCAACTTCTTCCAGTTGGGCGGCGACAGTCTGCTGGCAACGCGCCTGATCGCTCGGCTACGCGGCGAAGGCTATGCCGAGCTAGCCTTGGCGACCTTGTTCGCGCAACCAACGTTGGCCGGATTCGTCGCGGCGTTGCCGCAGCGCGGCGCGCAAGCCAACCGAATCGAAGCGCTGGTCCCGCTGATCTCAGACACGCGCAGCCGCCACGACGCCTTTCCGTTGACAGAAGTACAACAAGCCTACCTGCTTGGTCGACACCAGGATTTCGCGCTGGGCGGCGTCGCCACGCACTACTACACCGAATTCGAGTGCGAGACGATTGACGGCCCTCGGCTGGAAGCCGCGCTCACTCGACTGATATCGCGCCACGACATGCTGCGCGCGGTATTTGATGGCGAGACCCAGCGCGTGCTGCCCGAGGTGCCGCGGCTGGCTATCCCTTGCGATGCGGCGCCGGGCGCCTTTGCCCGGCTGCGCGCCGGCATGGCGCAGCAGGTGCGCCCGGCCGATCGCTGGCCCTTGTTCGACCTGCGCCTTGCCCGTGAGCATGGCCGCAGCCGCCTTGGCGTCAGTCTGGACAACCTGACGCTGGACGGCTTGTCGATGCAGATCTTCGTCGCCGAATTGGCGCAGTTGTATCGCGACCCCGACACCAAGCTGCCGGAGATCGGCATCAGCTTCCGTGACTATCTGCTCGCCGCGAGGGTACCTGATGCAGCCGTGCTGGAGCGCGCTCGCCAGCACTGGCGTGCGCGCCTGCAGGCGTTGCCGCCGGCGCCGCAATTGCCATTGGCCGCCGATCCGCATACCGTCGCACCGCGCTTTGCCCGACGCAGCGAGCGTCTTGACGCCAGTGCTTGGCACGACTTGCAAGAGAAGGCTCGCAGCCACAACCTGACGCCATCGACCGTGCTGCTGTCCGCCTATGGCGCCGTGCTCGGCGCCTGGAGCCGGCAGCGCGCGCTGACCTTGCATCTGACCTTATTCGATCGCGCCGCCGTGCATCCGCACATCCATCGCGTGCTAGGCGACTTCACTTCGCTGCTGCTGGTCGCTTGCTGCCCCGAACCCGGCTTATCCTGGCTTGCCAATACTCAGGCACTGCAGCAACGGCTGTGGGAAGACCTGGATCATCGCGCCGTATCAGCCATCTCGATGCTGCGCGAGCTGGCAACCCAGCACGGCGAAACCGTCGCCATGCCGGTGGTCTTCACCGGCGCGCTCGGCGTGGATGCCGAACTGCAACAGGCCGATCTGGACGTCTTGGGCCAACCGATATGGGGCTTGTCGCAGACGCCGCAGGTGTGGCTGGACCATCAGGTGCACGAGCAAGACGGCGCGCTGGTCTGGAACTGGGACGCGGTCGAGGCGCTGTTCCCGCCCGGCGTGCTCGACGCCATGTTCGCCGCCTACCATGCGCTGCTGCTGCGCCTGGCCCGCGACGACGCGGCCTGGCACGCGCCGCTGCCGCCGCTGCTGCCGGACACGCAGCGCGCCGTGCGCGAACGCGTCAACGCCACCGCCAAGCCGCTGCCCGACGGCCTGCTGCATGCGCCGTTCTTTGCGCAGGCGCACCGGCAACCCGACGCCATCGCCCTGCTCGGCCCCGACGGCCAGCTCAGCTACGGCGCGCTGGCGCTGCACGCGCGCCGGGGCGCCCAGGCCCTGCTGGCCACTGGCGTGCAGGCCGGCGACCCGGTCGGCGTCTGCCTGCCGCGCGGCTTCGCCCAGATCACCGCCGTGCTGGCCTGCCTGGCCGCTGGCGCCGTCTACGTGCCCATCGCCTGCGACCACCCGCCGCCGCGCCGTCACGCCATCGCGCGCAACGCCGGCATTCAACGGATAGTCTCCACGCTGGACGATTGGCCGGCATCGATAGGCCGGCTCACGCCCGAAGCGCTCGCCGCAGCGCCGCCGCTGGAGACCCTCGCATCGCGCCAGCCCGACGACCTCGCCTACCTCATCTTCACCTCCGGCTCCACCGGCGAGCCCAAGGGCGTCGAGATCAGCCACCGCGCCGCCCTCAACACCGTGCTCGACATCAATGCGCGCTTTGCGGTCACCCCCAATGACCGTGGCCTGGCGCTGTCGGCGCTGCACTTCGACCTGTCCGTCTACGACATCTTCGGCCTGCTCGCCGCCGGCGGCTCGCTGGTGCTGATCGACGAGGGCCACACCCGCGAACCGCAGCAGTGGCTGCAGGCCGCGATGACCCATCAGGTCACGCTGTGGAACAGCGTGCCGGCCCTGCTCGACATGCTGCTCACCCATCTCGAGGCCTGCGCCGTCGAAGCCCCCGCCTTGCGCCTGGTGCTGCTGTCCGGCGACTGGATCGGCCTGGACCTGCCAGCACGGCTGGCTGCCGTCTGCGGCGCCGCCCAGCTCATCTCCCTGGGCGGCGCCACCGAAGCGGCGATCTGGTCCAATACCCATGTCGTCACCGAAGTGCCGGCGCACTGGAAGTCGATCCCCTACGGCCGGCCGCTGGCCAACCAGCGCTTCCGGGTAGTCGACGCCTGGGGCCACGACTGCCCCGACTTTGTCGCCGGCGAACTGTGGATCGGCGGCGCCGGCGTCGCGCGCGGCTACCGCAACGAACCCGAGCGCTCCGCCCTGCGCTTCCCGCTCGACGCCGAAGGCCAGCGCTGGTACCGCACCGGCGACCTGGGTCGCTACTGGCCAGACGGCACGCTTGAATTCCTCGGCCGCGACGACCTGCAGGTCAAGATCGGCGGCCACCGCATCGAGTTGGGTGAGATCGACGCCGCGCTCAAGCG
>NZ_JBYOJU010000038.1:0-97192 GCF_057798855.1 Cupriavidus sp. 96C5-1
GCGTTCACCTACGGCATGAACGTGGGCCACAGCGGTGGCGGTGATACCCGCGATGTCACCAGCGTGGGCGGCAATGCCTCCTATGTATCGCCCGTCGCCTCGGTCAACGTCAACGCGAGCCGGAGCAGCGTCTACCGGCAGGTCGGCGCCGGCATCTCCGGCGGGATTGTCGCCTACCCGGGCGGAGTCGTCTTCGCGCCCAGCATGAGCGACACGCTGGCGATCGTCGAGGCGAGGGATGCCATCGGCGCCCGCGTCGCCAATGCCAGCGGCCTGCGCATCGATCCATGGGGCCGTGCGGTGGTCCCCAGCCTGACGCCATTCGCCAGCAACGCCGTCGAGATCGACCCCAAGGGCTTGCCACTGAATGTGGAACTCAAATCGACCGAGCAGCACGTCGCACCAACAGCAGGTGCCGTCGTGAGGCTGCGGTTCGAAACCGAGAACACGGGGCGCACGGCGATCCTCCAGGCCAGGACCAGCGACGGCAAGCCCTTGCCCTTCGGCGCAGAGGTTTTCGATGTCAGCGGGCAAAGCGTTGGCACCGTGGCGCAGGCCAGCCGCATCATCGCGCGCAGATTGCACAAGGACGCTGGCGAGCTGACCGTCAAGTGGGGCGGCGCCCCATCGGAGCAGTGTTCGGTGGCCTACAGCTTGCCTGCGGGGGCCACTAGCAGCGTCGCGCCCTATTCGACGACGGGAATGGTCTGCAAATGATATCCACGAATGCAATGGTCGTTCTTGCCCGCAAGCCGCCCGATTTCGGCCGGGACCGACGGAGGGGCGCTGCCAGCTTGTCGATAGCGGGCCGACACAGGGACAAGAAGGTGCATCGCCCGGAAAGCCGTCGATGGAGCTTGGGTTATCTCTGCGAATTCTCGCCACGCAGCGAAGCGTCGGTGCGATCAGCCAGGACAGCCGGATCTTCGTGCGGGGTGTCCCCGATCAGGGGATGTCGCCTGGAAGAGGGTCGATGCGGCCGACGCAATACGCGCTCGCCTATCGCTTGCCGCCCAGGGACGAAGATCGCGGATCCGATGCGCGCATCGATGCGGTGTGCGGCGCGAGACTGCACGTTGAACGAGGCAACGGAGGTTTCACCAGCCGGAGGTCATTCACAATGATCCATTCTCTGTCACGCGCGGTCCTGCGCAAGTGGTTCCGTTTCGTCACGCTGTGCACGGCAGGGTGCGCCGGACTCGCCGCCAGCTTGCCCGCAGAAGCGGCCCTGCAATGCACGATCACCGGCTCGGCAGCGATCAGCTTCGGCACGGTCACCGTGCCGCGCGACACACCGGTCGGCACCGCGATCGGCCCGCTCCAATCGTCGACGGTATCCGCCTCCTGTCCGTCGAATCCGGGGTCGCCCAACAGCGGCTGGTATCTCCAGTACTACCCAAAATTGACCGGCAGCCCGGTGACGGGCGTCTGGAATACCGGGGTCGCAGGCATCGGCATCCGGGTGATCGACGTGACCTACAACAACAGGAGGTTGTCAAACCTCAATGTAGGCAGTTGGGATGATTTCGCCCCGCCGATCACGACCGGCGCTTCGTTCACCGGCAACTTCACATTCACCTATCAACTGATCAAAACCGCGGCACAGGTGGGGAGTGGCGGCCCAGTCAACATTCCGCAGCTGCTCACGCTGGTCAGCCACAATATCCCGGTGAACGAGACTTCGCCGCCGCAGGCGACGATTTCGGTCAACAACACGTTGATCGTCGCAGCCGCCTGCACTGTGACGACGCCATCGGTCGGCGTCGCACTGCCGACCGTCAGGGCCAGCGCGCTGAGCCCCGTCGGCACGACAACCGGCAACACCCGCTTCGACATCGGACTATCATGCCAAGCCGGCGCCAGCGTCTATGTGACTCTTACCGATGCAACCAATACCGGCAACACGAGCAGCAACCTGACGCTTGCCACAGGTTCGACCGCGTCGGGGGTGAAGCTGCGCGTACTGAATAGCAGCGGATCGGCAGTCAGCTATGGCCCCGATTCGGCAGCGGCCGGAAATCCGAATCAGTGGAAGGTGGGTGCGTCCGCCAGCACGACTCACATTCCATTGACCGCACAGTATATTTCGACTGGCCCAGTCACACCCGGGACAGTAAAGGGGCTGGCGACTTTCACGATGAGTTACCAATAGCCGCGACCGTCAGACGGCGTTGCGTCATCGCCTGCCTGAACAGTGCGCGATGGCCTACAGCCCGCCCGAGACGGGCCAGCGGCAGCGCTCCCTCCTATTCCGCAACGGCATTGGTCTGCAAATGATGCGCACAATGATGGTACCTTCGTTTTCCCGAGAGCCACGCACTTCCAGCCCGAACATCCAGCGATCCGTCATCTGCCTGAAGACCGCCATCCTGCTGTGGCTGGTGGCCTCCTGCTCCCCCGCCCTCGGCTTCTTGACGTGCGTGACTAGCTACAGCGCCCTCACCTTCACTCTGCCAACCGGAACCTATGCGATTCCGCGGGATAAGCCGACAGGCACCCGGATCACCCCCTTCACGAGCTTCCAGACAAACTATCCAAATGTCTGGAGCTGCAACGAAACGATGAGCAACACCTTCGTCGGCCCGGTGTATCAGTCACTGCTTTCCTCCTCCGGCCAAACGTACTCGGAGAACGGAATTACCTACCAGGTATTCAATACTAACCTCGCTGGCGTTGGATTGATCATGCAGATCGGCTCCAATCTTCCAAGCGGTTGGTACGGGCAATCGGGACTCAATTCCACCGGTTGGCAAAGCTACGGCAGCATCGCGTCCAGCTCCGCATTCTTCAACTACGTCTTCGGACCCGGCATGGCATTCGCCTTCGTGAAGACGGGGCCCATCACGCCGGGTACGGTGTCCCTGGGCGCCATTGCCCACATCGGGATGTCCGAACGCCCGATTGCCAATGTCAGCAATATCCTTCCAGTGACGGTAACTGGCAATCCGGTATTCACCGTGCTGGCGTGCACCACGCCGAACATCACAGTCAACCTGGGCACGCACCGGACCTCCGAATTCAGCGGCCCAAATACGTTTGCGTCCTCGGTCAACTTCAACCTTGCGTTGAACAATTGCCCGACGGGAATGAACACCATCCGCTACCAGGTCGACGCGGTCACCCCGATTGTCAACGCGCAGAATTCCGTTGTAGCGCTGGATGCCTCGTCCACCGCGAGCGGCGTCGGACTGCAGTTGCTGAACGGCTCCGGCACCCCCTTTCCCCTGGGCAGCGCCCAGACCTTCAGCGGCTACAACAGCGGCACCGGCGGCAGCTACACCATCCCCTTCAGGGCCCGCTACTACCAGACGGGATCTGCGGTGGGGCCTGGCAGGGCCAACAGCGTGATGACATTCACCATGACCTATCTGTAGCGTCTGCCGGCGGCAATACCCAGGGGGAGGTCGGCGATCGCCAAGCGGGCACTGCATGGCGTTGGCCGAGCAAGAGAATCGACTGCGGCAGCGTATCGGGACGGCCTGTGTTGCCTCGAGCTGCCGAGAGCATCCTTGGGAGATGCACCTGTCGTGGTCGAACGACGTTGATCTGATCCCATTCGAATACAGGAGCCCGATAATGTGCGAAGCATGTGGGAAACGGCTATGTGCAAAGTTGACGATCCTACCTGGCTTAGGGCCTGGGCAAGCGCAGGTGCCCTTGCCGTTCTCCTGTCGCTATGCTCGGGGCCGGTCGCGGCCATCTGCCCGTTCTTGACGAGCAGCGACAGGCGGATCATCACGATGCCAGTTCCCACTCCGATTACCGTCGCCCGGATTGCGGCCCCGGTTACAACCCTTGCGACGTCCCCGGATGTGTCCCCCGTGGGCAGTACCAACTTGACATGCAACCCGTCTTCCCCGACCGGGGTTCGCGACAACATCGAACCTCAGCCGGGCTTAAGCTCGACCCTGTTTCCAATCTACGTCAATGGCGCCAATATCAGCTTGTCGTTCCAGTGGATCTACAACGGCGCACCTGCAACCTCCTACGGCACCTATTCCCGCATCAGGTATCAGATTGACGCAGTCACACCCGCTTTCAATCCGGCCAATTCCATCGTGGCGCCGGATACACGTCCTCTGCCAGGGGCGTGCAGATGCTCGGCGGCTCCGGTACCCCGTTTCCCCTTGGGGCAGCCCAGACATTCCCGGGCTACAACGGCAGCACCGGGGGCAGTTGCGCCGTCCCGCTCATGGCGCGCTATTACCAGACTGCAGCAACCGTCGGTCCTGGAACAGCCAGCAGCATTCTGGCTTTCACTATGAGCTATTTGTAGCGTGTCCACACAGTTGCTGCTGACCCATACGAGGATAGCGGGCGCTCAATCGTTTAAGAATCGGTGGTAAGTAGAAGGTGGGCGAAAAAATAGTTCGCTCTCTTGGAGGTTAGGGGGATGCAGCAGATTCGATTATCAGCACCGGGCCGTACGGAGCTTGATGCTGTCTTTACGTCGTTCATTGGAATGGATGGCGGCAATCCCGATGCTGCCCTCTGGGTGTGCGATGTGGCTCCGTTGTTCAGCTGCGTGCCACCGCTGAAAGCACTGCGCCCGGAGAAGCAGCCCGGCTCCTGGAACGCCGCCTTTCGTCGGGCCAATGCTCACTTCTTCCAGCAATGGCAAACGCACTACCGAATTGCGCGCGTCATCGCAGCGGCCCACGCATCGACCCTGGCGCCAGAGCATAGCCCAATCGACGCGACGGAGTATTTCTACCACTATCTCTATGCGCCGCATGGCTGGGAGTTCAAGCTGAATCTCTTTCCATTTCCAGATAATCCACGTCCCAGCCGGCCATGGAACGAGGCGTTCGAAGAAGATTCCGTCCTGCGCTCCAAATCGGCCTACTTGCACTTGTGCCGCGATGGCGGCCGATTTCGCTTCATCTCCAAGCTGCGCCATCAGCATCAACCGCGCATCATCCTGTGCCTGGGCCAACGGCACAGGTACGATTATCTGCGTGCGTTCGGCTTCGAAGGTATCGATGGAATTGAGGAAATTCTGCAGCCTGCAGATGTGCCTCATTCGCTGTATGTCTTTGAACATGAACGAACTGCGCTGGTGCTCAGTCCTTCACTCGGCGGCCCCAAAGGGCTGAGTTCCAATGTGCTTCTTGACGCGCTGGGAGCCTACTTGGCGCGGCGGCTGGACGCATCGGATTTCCCTCCCCATCCGGGCGCACGGCTGACCGCCTTATCCCTTTCCGCACCATAGTGAGCCTCCACCGCATTGACCCGGACCCCGAACCAAGCCGAGTCCAAAGCAGGAATTCCGGGCCACTAGATCCATGACTTGGAGTCGGGCTGACCGGCAAACAATTCGGGAAGACCTGAAACTCCTTGAAGCGGAACACTTCATCCGCGCCCATGTCTCGTTTGGTATCCGGCGAGACGCCGCCAGCGGCGGGTTAGGTGGCAGATCAGCACGTTGGAGCGCTGAGTTAGCGGGGCGCATTAAGCTGTAAGGGGAACAGTATGAAAAATGCCGTGTTTACTAGGTCGGAATTGGACGGCTATTTTGCTTCGTATGTCGGGATGGAAGGGGGGAATCCGGGGGCGTCGGTGTGGTTCTGCGACGGAAGCCCACATCCGTGGTTCGAACATCTGACCGCGCCGCTGAGGCCGCGCATGTCCCCTCCGGCATGGGATACAGCGTTTCGCACAACGTATCGCGAGAGCCTCGGAAGATGGCTGGGCCATCAGCATATTGCCCGCATCATGGCGGCGGCTCGCGCCGAAGTGTTGGGCCTCCCCCTGTATGCCACGGACTGCCAGCAGTATTACGAACAGCAGCTGTATGGGCCCTGGGGCGCCGAGTTCAAGCTGAGCCTGTTTCCGTTGCCATTGCATCTCGATGGCCTAACGCCTTGGTCCAAGGTGTTCCGCGGACAAAGGGAGTTGGTACCCAAGCAGCGCTACCTGGACCTTTGCCGCCATGGCGGGCGTTTTCGCTTTCTGTCCGACATCTGCACGCGTTGGCAGCCAAAGCTCGTGGTGTGCTTGGGCCATCGGCATACGGAAGACTTTATTCGAGCCTTCGCGCTCGGCGATGTGGTCGCCGAAGAACTGCTGTTGCAGCCAGCCGATCAGGCGAAACACCTGCGCATGTTCAAACGGCGTGGAACCGGCTGGATCATCTGTCCCGCTCTGGCAGGCACATCGGGCATGAACTCAGATGCACTGCTGAATGCATTTGGCAGGTTGCTTGCCACTTACCTCAATCCGTCCGACTTTCATATTCCGAAGGACAGAGGCTGATTGACACGGGTAATCGCACGACGAGCGACCTGGCGGAAGCCTGGCGACGCGTTGTTAGCGCACGCTCTCCCGAATTTTCCTCGCCACGTGCTCGGAAATGAGCCGCCTCCAATCGTCAAGATTTACTCGCGCATAGGTTTCGTCTGTCTGCCACAACTGGTGCACGGCCATGCCGCGCACTTGATTTAGCGTGAGATTCAGAACTCGCTCTGCGTCCTTCGCGGCCAAGCCTGATGCCTGGAGCACCTGCAGCCAGCGGGCGTTCGTCGTCTGCCGATAGCGCATCATTACTGGCATGATCCGTTCCATCAACTCGGGATCGGTGCGCGCTACCATCAGTACCTCCAACGCCACTGTGAACGGCCAATCCAGATATACGCTCACGCAGTCCGCAATGAATCCCTCGATGGGATTCGCGCGTGCTTCGGGCGACTCGGCCACCCGCTGACCGCGCTCAGTCGCCACATCGTAAATCCACTCTGTGGCTGCCACCACGAGTTCCGCTTTTGTCGCGAAGTGGTGCATCAGCGCGCCATTGGAGAGCCCTGACTGGGTGGCAACCTCCTTGGTCGTCAAGCCACCGTAGCCACGCCGCATGAGCACGTCGATAGTCGCAGCGAGGAGTCGCTCACGTGCCTCCCGGCTGCGTGTCTCCTGTGACCGGCGGACTGGAACGCCGGATCCTGCGGCTGCCCCTCCAGTGGAGGACGTCCTTCGACGTATCGGAGACTTAGGTTCCGGCATGGTGCTCGACGCGGGAATCTCTCATAAAATCCATAAAAATCAGCTATTTACGTTGAATTATACCAGAACACGGGCGGGTAATCCCCTACATTTACAAACCGCTCACTCTGTTTGTTTGTGTATAGAATGAACTCGTTGAACGGACACAACAACAGCGGAGACCCCAAATGACCTATCTCAAGAATGCTTGGTATGTGGCGTGTTTGACGCATCAAGTTCGTGCTGGCGAGATGTTTCATCGCACATTGCTTGATGAGGCCGTAGTCTTCTATAGGAAGCAGGACGGATCACCGGTGGCTCTGCAAGACCGCTGCCCACACCGCTTTGTTCCCCTTCACCTCGGGACGATTCGCGGCGACCAGATCGAGTGCGGATATCACGGCTTGCGCTTCGATTGTTCAGGAGCCTGTGTAAAGAACCCTCATGGCGACGGCAAAATTCCCGCAGCCGCCAAAGTGCGCGCGTACCCGGTGGAGGAGCGCCATGGAATGCTCTGGATCTGGATGGGAGACGCCCCCGCGGATCTTGCTCTTCTTCCAGACTACAGTGTGCTGGATCCCTCCTCAGGCTACCTTGTGAGCACGGACGGGTATATCCATATCAAGGCCAACTATGAATTGATGGCCGAGAATCTACTCGATCTCAGCCACATTACTTACCTGCACGACGGTCTCCTGGGCAGTCCAGAACAGGTCGGCGCAGATCAGGTCTTGACCGAGGACGAGGGGCACATTGTTTGCCGCCGGTGGATGCCTGGCATCAGCGTGCCCGGGGTATTCGATATGCTCTACCGGCGCGACCAGGGTCTGGTCGACATGTGGACGGAGATGCGGTGGATGCCACCCAGTTGCTTCTTGCTGGACTCTGGCGTCCACGCTGTCGGCGCCACGCGCGAGGACCACGGGTGGTATTACGGCGTCCACATTCTCACGCCGGAAACGCGATATACGACGCATTATCACTTTGCGGCAGCATTACCGGCCGGCACCCGCTTGACCGATGCGGAAGCAGCCAAATTTGCCGAGATGCGGCGCTTCGCGTTCGAGGAGCAAGACAAGCCCATTCTTGACGCACAACAAGCGGCGCTGGGCGAGACGGACTTCTGGGCAATGAAGCCGGTGCTTCTCACAATCGATGCAGGCCCTGTACGCATGCGCCGCGCGATCGAGCGACTCATCGCAGCGGAGCGGCAAACGGCACAGCCCGCAAGCGTCGATTGATCAGTCATTTTCGCTACTAGCATTTCTGCCAGTCGGCTGCCAAGGTCGGCTGCCAATGCTTTAGCTCCCTTCTCTGTGGTAGGAAGCCGGACATCTCCGGCACGCTGACTCTCGCTGTCATGGACACTGATAACACTACTGTACGCGTCGTTCGGAAGCAGTTCGACGCCGACGACATTTGCATATTTGCCTTGCAACCGGTCGATGGCTCTGCGGTACCGGCTTTCCAGGCCGGCGCGCATATTGATGTCCATCTGCCGAATGGAATGATTCGACAGTATTCTCTCTGCAATCCCCCGCATGTGCGTGACCACTATTTGATCGGGGTGCTCAAGGACCCTGCAACGCGTGGTGGCTCCCAATCGCTTCACGAGGAGGTTACTGAAGGCGACGTGCTGACGATCGGCCTCCCGCGGAATCTGTTTTCCCTCGCCGACCATGCACAGCGTCACCTACTGCTCGCGGGCGGCATTGGAATAACACCGCTGATTGCGATGGCATGGCATTTGGAGGCGCGCCGCGCAAATTATCACCTGCACTACTATACGCGTAGCCCTCAACGCACTGCGTTTCTCGAGCAAATCCGAACGTCATCGCTAGCGGGGAACGTCTCCCATTGGTTCGATTCAGCACCGAGCCAGGAAAAACCTACAGTGGCCGAGCTTCTCCGGCGCGCGCCACGCGATACGCATGTCTACGTTTGCGGACCTGCCGGGTTCATCAATCATGTCATTGATGAGTGCGGCAGAGTCGGCTGGCCGGCTGGACAGGTGCATTTCGAGAGATTCACTGCAGCCCCAAGCACAGGGGAAACCGAGTTCACGGTTGTGATTCGTAGCAGCGGGCAGCGGATCCCGATTGCAGGAGATACGTCAGTCGTGCAAGCACTTGAATGCGCCGGAATTTCGATTCCAGTCTCGTGTGAACAAGGCATCTGCGGCACGTGCCTCACGCGAATCTGCGCCGGCGTACCCGACCACCGAGATCAGTATCTGACCAAAGACGAGCGCATGGCCGCCAATATGTTCACGCCCTGCTGCTCGCGATCCCTGACACCAGAACTTATGCTTGATCTGTAGGCGAGTCCCGCGTTTGCCGAGCTCAGCGTTTCCGAGGCCGTCCGTTAGCACTCTCTATTCCCTTACTTCATTAGATATCTGGAGGAGCCAAATCCATATTTCCGATACGAAATTGCAGGTTCGATTAGGTAAGCAAAAAAATATAGAAGCGAGAGGAGACATCAAGATATGAAACCTGGACGATTGGCTGTTGGTATCCTATCCGCAACCCCTTTGCTCGCCGCCGCGCAGTCTGTCACCCTCTATGGTGTGGTCGACACAGGTGTCGAGTATGTGAACAACGTCGGAGCGGCCAAGGACGGCTTGGTACGTATGCCGACACTGACTGGCACGGTCCCTTCGCGCTGGGGCTTGCGTGGCACCGAAGACCTTGGCGGCGGGCTGAAAAGTGTCTTCGTGCTCGAATCGGGCTTCGCGCCTGACTCCGGCACGTCCAACCAAGGCGGACGTTTGTTCGGTCGCCAGGCTTTCGTCGGCCTGAGCAACAAGTGGGGCCAAATCAGCTTTGGTCGCCAGTACACAATGCTGTTCTGGGCCACGTTGGACTCCGATATCCTGGGTCCGAACGTATATGGGTCGAGCTCCCTGGATAGCTACCTGCCCAACGCCCGCGCGGACAATGCCATTGCCTACAAGGGCAAGTTTGGAGGTTTCACTATTGGCGGAACATACAGCTTCGGCCGTGACACCGTCAATGCCGGCCCAAGCCCGTCTGGTACCAACTGTGCAGGGGAGAATCCTGCGGACAGTCGGGCCTGCCGGGAGTGGTCAGCCCTACTCCAGTATGAGACAAACTGGTGGGGTGTGGCCGCCGCCTATGACTCGCTACGCGGCGGACCTGGCGCTTTCGGCGCCCTGGTCAAGAGCAGCTTGAAGGACGACCGACTGTCGCTCGGCGGATACATGCTGCTGTCCAAAGCGAAGCTGGGTCTCGGCGTGATCAGCCGGAACAACGAGGCCAGTTCCACGGCGCACAGCCAAATGTATTATGGCGGCGTTTCGTACGACGTTACCCCAGGCTTTAGCCTTGCTGGGCAACTCTACTATCAGAAATACAACAACAGCGCCAACAAGGCTTGGCTTGGCGCGGTACGGGCCACCTACTCGCTATCAAAACGGACGTCCGTCTACGCGACGGCTGGTTACATTGACAACGGCGGCCAGCTTGCGCTGTCGGTCAGCACCGGCGCGGCTGGCAGCAATACCAAGGCAGGTGGCAACCAATTTGGCACAATGATCGGCATCAAACACATCTTCTGATTGTCCCCGCGCCCGGTGCTCGCCTCCCGTGCGTGCCACGCCCTTGTCGGCTTCGCCGGGCGTACTGCCGAACAACTTCCTCTGCCCAACCGATTCTTGCCGCGCCTCTGGCGTCAGGTAATTCCGTGGGTTGCCACCGCGGTCGGACTCCCGCGGCGGCGGCTCATATTACAGTGTTGCCGCACGCTTGAAATCCCCCGAGCGCGATACGACTGGCCCCGGCCTTAGCTTGCTACCCCTTGCGCGTGCTCCCTGCCTTGTCGCCGAAGAGATCGAACACGACACCACGCAGCCACTGGTTCGCCGGTGAACGGTGGTACTTTGCGTGCCAGAAGACGTTGATCGCAACGTCCGGCAGCTTCGCGGGGTGGGGGACTGTCACCAAATCGAAGGGCTCGATCAGTCGGTCGGCCAGTCGCTCGGGAATGGTAGCGATGAGGTCGGAGTTGTGCAGGATATGTCCGACACCAACGTAGTGCGGCACTGTCAGCCGGATGGTTCGCTCGACGCCACTGCGCTGAAGCAACTCGTCAACCTTGCCATGTCCCGTACCTGCGGAGACAACCACGAGGTGCTCCGCGCCGGTGAACTCGGGTAGCGAGATCCGCCTCTTGTCGAGTCGGTGCCCGCGGCGCATCACACAGACGTAGCTCTGTGTGAAGAGCCGTCGCTGAAAAAAGCCCGCCTTAAGTTGTGGCAGCAGGCCAATGGCCAGATCCACCTTGCCGGCCTCCAGTTCATCCTTGAGATTGATCGCCGTATTCCTCACGGTGCTCAGCGTCATCGCCGGCGCCTCGCGCCCCATCCGCTCAATGAGCGCGGGCAGGAAGTAAATCTCTCCGATGTCGGTCATCCCTATCGTCACAGCTTGCCTGGCGCTAGCAGGATCGAAGCTGCTGCGCTGGTTGATGCCGCTGTGGATCATCGCCAACGCATAGCTCACGGACTCGGCGAGTTGGTCTGCGTAGGGGGTCGGCTCCATCCCCTTTGCCGTGCGCAGGAACAGCTCGTCGCCAAAAAGCTTGCGCAGCTTGGCCAGCGAGTTGCTAACGGCTGGCTGCGAGATTCCCAGGTTGTCGGCGACCCTCGAGACGCGACGCTCGACCAGCAGTTGGTTGAAGACGACGAGGAGATTAAGGTCCAGATCCTGGAGTTCCATAAGTCAGATCCATCTCGGATGAGTGATAGCGGTCGAAAGAAGCGCGCGCCGGTTGGGACAAAACACACCGTACCAAGCCGGTATCGACATTCTTCTTCCACCGTAGTCTCGTTACAAGGGGAGGTGATTCATCACTGATAGTGATATAGCACATTTCCCAAATCCCATTGGCTGATTGCTCGATGGCGTCCATCATTCCAGCCATGGAACTGCTAATACAGCCCCTTCAACGCGTTATCCACGTCGAGCCCGGCGCCAACCTGCTTGAGGCACTCCGTGCCGCCCAAGTGCCGATGTCCTACAGCTGCATGGCGGGGCGCTGCGGCACCTGCCGGTGCAAAGTGATGGAAGGAGAAGTTCTTGACGGGGGGCGCCAGCAGCAGCGCCCCCTCGAAGCCTGCGACGAATACGTGTTGGCCTGCCAGACCTTCGTGACCGAGCCGTGCACGATCGAGATCCCGGAGCCCGACGAGGTCGTCGTCCATCCGGCTCGCATCGTCAAAGCGAGCGTGCAGTCGATCGAGACGCTGACGCACGACATCAAGCGCCTGGTCCTCAAGCCTGCCAAGCCAATCGAGTTCTCTCCCGGGCAATACGTTCAGTTGCAGTTCGCGCCCGACAAGATCCGTCCGTATTCGATGGCTGGCCTGTCGACGGATGGCAATTTGGAGTTCCACGTGCGCATCGTACCCGGTGGCAGAGTTTCCGGCTATGTCGCCAATGAGTTGAAAGTCGGCGATGCGATCCGAGTCAGCGGGCCGCTGGGCTCAGCCTACCTGCGGCGCAAGCACGAAGGTCCAATGCTGTGCGTGGCCGGCGGTACGGGTCTGGCCCCCATCCTGTCCATCCTCCGTGGCGCGATCACGGACGGGATGGTCAACCCCATCCATCTATACCTCGGCGTCCGGTCGCAACGCGACGTGTACGGGCTCGACTGGCTGCGCGAGTTGGCGAACCGCCATTCCGCCCTGAAGCTGCATGTCGTCGTCACCTCGGGCGGAGACCCTCGCCATCAACGCTGTGGCCTGGTCACGGAGGCCATCGAGCAGGACATCGACAGCCTGCAGGGCTGGCGAGCCTACCTTTGCGGTTCACCACCCATGGTCGAGGCCGCGTCGGTGCTGGCCAAGCGCAAAGGCATTGCACCTACCCACATTTACGCCGACGCGTTCTACACGCAGGGCACCTGAAGGAGACACCTCTTGCACGCAGCTAAGCTCTCGCCGGAGGCCACGCGCGAACGCGCCGCCTACTACGATCGCATCGGGTCGCAAAACATGACACCGCTGTGGGAGGTACTCGGCGCGCTGGTGCCATCTCAGCCCCGCTCCCCGGCGCACGCGGCCCTGTGGCGGTATGCCGAACTGCGCGAACAGGTGCTGGAGGCCGGGCGGCTGATCACTGCCGAGGAAGCTGAGCGTCGGGTCCTCATCCTGGAAAACCCCGCACTGCGCGGGCAATCCAGTATCACGCAGTCGCTGTACGCCGGCCTGCAGCTGATCTTGCCCGGTGAAGTGGCTCCATCGCACCGTCATACGCAGTCCGCGCTGCGCCTTGTGCTGGATGGAGAAGGCGCATACACCGCGGTAGATGGCGAGCGCACCACCATGCGCCGCGGCGACTTCATCATCACTCCGGCCTGGACTTGGCACGACCACGGAAATCTTGGCGAGCAGCCGGTTGTCTGGCTTGACGGGCTAGACATCCCGATCGTCCGCTTCCTGGATGCCGGGTTCGCCGAGAAAAGCGAGCAGTCGTGCCAGCAGCCGCAGCGGCCGGAGGGCGACGCGTTGGCCCGCTACGGAGCCAATATGATGCCATTGGACTACCAGCCTAAGCCGGCCGAACCAACCCGCGTCTTCGTCTACCCCTTCGAGCGCACGCGCGCGGCGCTACTGGGCATCGCGCACGGCACGCCCGATGCGTACCACGGCTTCAAGCTGCGCTACGTGAACCCCGCCACGGGCGCTTCGCCGATGCCAACCATCGGTTCCTTTGCGCAATGGGTCCCGGCAGGCTTCGAGACGGAGCCGTACCGCTGCTCCGACGGCACTGTCCACGTCTGCCTCGAGGGCAGCGCTGAAGTGAAGGTTGGCGAACAGACCTGGCGCATCCAGGAGAACGACGTTTTCGTCGTGCCCTCGTGGCACACGCTGCAGATGCGCGCCGACCGCACCGCCCTGCTCTTCAGCTTCTCCGACCGCCCAATGCAGCAAGCGCTCGGCCTCTGGCGCGAGCAGCGCCTGTGATATCTCTTCTGGAAGAATCCGATGAAACTCGCCGTCGTGCCCCCACCGCTGTATTCGCTGACCGTTGCAGGTCGTGACGAGCGCTTTCCGGTCAACCGCATCTTCTGCGTCGGCCGCAACTATGCTGCACACGCTCGCGAGATGGGCAAGGATCCGGACCGAGAGCCCCCCTTCTTCTTCATGAAGCCCGCTGCGGCTGTCGTGGACGCCGCGCATCCGACCTGCGTGCCGTACCCGCCCATGACAGAGAACTACCACCATGAAATCGAGCTCGTCGTGGCAATCGGCAAGGGCGGACGCGCCATCGCAATCGCCGACGCGCTCGATCACATCTACGGCTACGCCGTCGGCTTGGACATGACCCGGCGCGACCTCCAGCTCGAAGCCCGTGACAAGGGTCGCCCTTGGGAGTTCGGCAAGTCTTTCGCGCAGTCGGCACCCATCGGCGCGCTGCACCGCGTGGAGGAAATCGGGCACCCGAGTTCGGCGGCCATCACACTCGCCGTCAATGGCCAGTTGCGTCAATCGTCGGATGTTTCCAAGCTGATCTGGACCGTGGCCGAGTGCATCTCCCATCTCTCGGCGTACGAGACGCTCGAACCCGGGGACATCCTCATGACGGGCACCCCCGAAGGTGTTAACGCAGTCGTGGCCGGCGATACGATGCACGGCGCCATTGCCGGCCTAGGCGAGATTGCGGTCAAGGTCGAGGCGTAATTGACCACACCACGTCAAAACAAAGGAGACAACATGAGCGAGACGTCGACGGTCTTCCCGCGCGAGCCCCGCTGGGAAGGGGACGGAACCCACCGCATTCCCTTTCTCACCTATACCAGCGAGGAACTCTACAAGCGGGAACTGGAGCGGTTCTTCTACAAAGATCACTGGTGCTACGTCGGACTCGAGGCAGAAGTGCCGAATCCCGGCGACTACAAGCGAACCGTGGTCGGGGAACGCTCGGTAATCATGGTTAGAGATGCCGACGGCACGATCCGCGTCGTCGAGAACGTCTGCGCCCACCGGGGCATGCGCTTCTGCCGCGAGCGCCACGGCAACCGCAAGGACTTTGTCTGCCCATACCACCAGTGGAGCTACACGCTCAAGGGCGACTTGCAGGGTGTGCCCTTCCGTCGCGGCGTCAAGCAGGACGGCCAGGTCCATGGCGGTATGCCTGCGGACTTCAACACCGCAGACCATGGCCTGACCAAACTGAAAGTGGCCACCCGCGGTGGCGTCGTCTTTGCCTCCTTCGACCACGAGGTCGAGCCAATCGAGGACTATCTTGGGCCAACGATCCTGGGCTACTTCGACCGACTCTTCAATGGTCGCAAGCTGAAGATCCTCGGCTATAACCGCCAGCGCATCCCGGGCAACTGGAAGCTGATGCAGGAGAACATCAAGGACCCATACCATCCGGGTCTACTGCACACCTGGTTCGTCACCTTCGGACTCTGGCGCGCCGACAACAGGTCGCAATTGAGGATGGACGACCGCCATCGCCACGCGGCCATGATCTCGACTCGCGGCCAGGCAGGCAAGGCCGAGCAGGTCACTCAGGTGTCCAGCTTCAAGGAGAGCATGCAACTCAACGATGCCAGCTTCCTGGATATTGTGCCCGAGCCCTGGTGGGGCGGCCCAACCGCGGTGATGACAACCATCTTCCCTAGCGTCATCCTGCAGCAGCAGGTCAACAGTGTCTCGACCCGCCACATCCAGCCCAACGGCCACGGCAGCTTTGACTTCGTCTGGACCCACTTCGGCTTCGACGACGACACCGAGGAGATGACGCAGCGCCGCCTGCGACAGGCCAACTTGTTCGGCCCGGCTGGCTTCGTTTCAGCTGACGACGGCGAGGTAATCGAATTCTCCCAGCAGGGCTTTGAGAGCAAGCCTTTTCACCGCACTGTCGCTGAACTGGGTGGTCGCGAGGTAGAGAACACCGAGCACATGGTGACCGAGACGCTGATCCGCGGTATGTACCACTACTGGCGCACCGTGATGGAGGCCTGAGCAATGAGTACGAACGTCAACTTCGAAGACTGGCTCGCCCTGACTCAGCTCTACTCGGATTACGCGAGCGCGGTGGACTCGGGGAACTGGGATCTTTGGCCAGAGTTCTTCACCGACCAGTGCGTCTATCGCCTGCAGCCACGCGAAAACCACGAACGCGGCCTCCCTCTTGCAACCCTGTCGTTCACTAGCAAGGGCATGCTGAAAGACCGTGTCTACGGCATCAAGGAAACACTGTTTCACGATCCGTATTATCAGCGACACGTGGTCGGCAACCCGGTGATCCGCAGCGTCGAGAACGGGCGCTTTACTTGCGAGGCGAACTACGCCGTCTTCCGCACCAAGCTGTCGGATACATCCACGGTGTTCAATGTCGGCCGCTACCTCGATACGGTCGAACGAACATCTACCGGGCTGAAGTTCGCATCGCGTGAGTGCATTTACGACAGCGAAATGATCTCTAACTCGATCATCTACCCAATCTGAGGTGACCATGAGCGCCCCCCAATGGATCGACGCCTTGTCGGCCGACGATTTGCCCTCTGATGACGTTCTCGGCGTCAAAGTCGCGGGCCGCGACATCGCAATCTACACGGTTGGCACAGCGGTTTACGCGACTGACAATCTTTGCACGCATGGCAATGCCCGCCTGTGCGACGGATTCCTCGACGGTCATGAGGTCGAATGCCCCCTTCACCAGGGCAAGTTTGACGTGCGCGACGGCAGGCCCTTGTGCGATCCGGTCACAGATGCGCTGCACAGCTACCCCGTAAAGATCGAGGGGCGGCGCGTGTTCCTACGCCTCGACTGACGCTCAGCCGCTTAAACCCGGCGTCGTTCTCGACGGGCGCCACGGGTTCCGCTGGTACATATATAAAAGGAGACAAGAATGACGTTCAAAGCATTTCGAGCCGTCGCGCTCACCGCCACCATCGCCTGCAGCTTCGCCGCTGCACAGGCCACGACCATCGGTCTGGTGGCACCGCTCTCGGGTCCCCAAGCCCTGGTGGGCCAGGATCAGCTCGACGGTTTCATGCTGGCCATTGAGCAACTCGGAGGCAAGCTTGGCGGCGATTCCGTGAAAGTGATCAAGGAGGACGATCAGCTCAAGCCCGAGGTCGGCCAGCAGATTGTCCGCAAGCTCATCGATAGAGACAAGGTCGACGCAATCGTCGGTCTGTCGTTCTCCAACGTCCTGATGGGCAGCTTGCCACGTCTGGCCGAGTCGGGCGTGGTGGCCATTGCCACCAATGCCGGCCCTTCGCCGCTAGCTGGGGCGCAATGCAAGGCCAACGTATTCTCGCTTGCGTGGCAGAACGACGGTGCAGCCGAGGCGATGGGCAAATTCGCGCAGGACCGCGGTATCAAGCGGATCTACCTGATGGCGCCGAACTACCAAGCCGGCAAAGACGTACTGGCTGGATTCAAGCGCTTCTACAAGGGCCAGGTCGTCGACGAAGTCTACACGCAGGTCAATCAACCCGATTACTCGGCCGAGATCGCGCAGCTGCAGGCCGCGAAGCCTGATGCGGTCTTCGCGTTCTATCCGGGGGGCATGGGCATCAACTTTGTCAAGCAGATGAGCCAGGCCGGGCTCGTCGGTAAGCTGCCGCTGTATTCCGTTTATACCGTCGACGGCACGACGCTCCCGTCGCTGCGGGATGCAGCCGCCGGGACAATCAGCGGCGCGATGTACGACGCAGCGCTGGACACACCGGAGAACCGCAGGTTCGTCGCCGCCTTCGAGGCAAAGTACAAACGCATTCCCAGTCTCTACGCGGCGATCGGCTTCGATGCAGCCAACCTGCTGGACGTCGCTTTGCGCAAAGCGGGAGGAGACACCAAGAAGCTCGCGACCGCAGTGAAAGCCGGCGGCAGTGAGTTCAAGTCGGTGCGCGGACCCTTCCGATTCGGCAAAAACAACATGCCGATCCAGAACTACTACGCATTCGAGACAACGCGGGATGCCGGCAAGCTCGCGACCAAGTTGATCGGCACGCCGCTGGCTGCGCACACCGATCCGTACGCCCCGCAGTGTACGTTGCCTTGAGGAGCGAACGATGAGTGCAACACTGCTGCTGGCGCAGCTGCTCAATGGTCTCCAATATGGCGTGCTTCTGTTTCTGCTGGCGGCTGGGCTGACGCTGGTGTTCGGAATCATGAGCTTCGTGAACTTGGCTCACGGCTCGCTGTACATGCTTGGCGCCTACGCGGCAGCCGTCGTCTACGGAGCCACCGGCTCATTCGCGCTGGCGATCCTGGCGGCGACGGGATCGGCCCTGTTCCTCGGACTGGTGCTTGAGGTAACGATCGTCTCCCGCCTATACCGGCGCGACCACCTGGATCACGTGCTCGCGACCTTTGGTCTAGTGATGTTCTTCAACGAAACTGTGCGACTGGTCTGGGGCCCGCAGCCGCTGTTCGTGCCGGTGCCAGAGGTCCTGAGCGGAACGGTCGACATCGTCGGCTTCACCTATCCCTCATACCGTTTCGCCATCATCGTCGCTGGACTGCTGGTAGCCCTAGGATCGTACCTGCTGATCCACAAGACGCGCGTCGGCATGTTGATCCGCGCCGGTGCGCAGAACCCACAGTTGGTGGCTGCGCTGGGCATCAACATCGGACTGCTCAACGCCATGCTCTTTGGCGTAGGCGCGATGCTGGCAGGGATTGCAGGTGCGATGGCAGGCCCGGTGCTCTCCGTCCAATCCGGCATGGGCGAGCCGGTACTCATCACTACGCTGGTGGTGATCGTCATCGGCGGCATCGGATCTATCAACGGTGCTCTGTACGCGGCACTCATCGTCGGCATCGTGGATACGCTCGGACGGGTATTCCTGCCTCTCCTGCTGCGCCAGATCGCCGAGCGCTCGATTGCCGACGCGGCCGGCCCCGCGCTCGCCTCGATGAGTGTCTACCTGCTAATGGCACTGGTCCTCGCGCTACGTCCGCAGGGGCTGTTTCCGGCCCGTCGCGGCTGAGGAGAAGGAAATGATCTCGAAACTCATACGTCCCACGAGCGCAATTCCGCTGTTGCTGTTCGTCGGCCTCGTCGCGGTTCCATTCGTCGCGAGCGCCCTCGAACAGCCGTTCTGGATCTCATTCTTCGCGCGCATCGTCATCTACGCCATTGCCGCATCCGCGCTCAATCTGGCACTTGGCTATGGCGGGCTCGTGAGCTTTGGCCACGCGCTGTTTCTCGGCCTTGGCAGCTACGCCGTCGCGCTGCCAGCCTTCCATGGCATCGACAACGGTTGGGTCCACCTGGTTCTCTGTATTGGTGGCTGCGCCCTGGTGGCACTGGCGGTCGGCGCGATCAGCCTGCGGACCACGGGTATGGCGTTCATCATGATCACGCTCGCCTTCGCGCAGATGAGTTACTTCCTGTTTGTCAGCCTCAAGCAGTACGGAGGAGACGATGGGCTTCCCATCTCGGCGACGAGCCGCTTTGGCGGGCTGAACCTGGGATCGCCGCTCGTGTTGTACGGCACGGCACTGGCAGTGCTTGTGCTCGTCACGTGGTGGATGGCACGGTTGCGCGTGGCCGCCTTTGGCATGGCGCTGCGGGGTGCTCGCCAGAACACCCGCCGCGTCAACGCCATTGGATTGCAAGCCCAGCGGTTGCAACTGGTGGCGTTCGTGATCTCTGGCGCCATCTGCGGGGTGTCGGGACTGCTGCTCGCCAACCTGAACGCCTTCGCCTCGCCAAGTTCCCTTGCCTGGACAGTGTCGGGCGAGCTGATCGTGATGGTCGTGCTCGGCGGCATGGGTTCGGTGTTCGGTCCTCTAATCGGTGCGCTGGTGTTTCTTGGCCTTGAGGAGATCCTCAAGGGCATTACCGAACACTGGATGGCGATCTTCGGACCACTGATCGTGATGATCGCGTTGGTTGGGCGGCGCGGCATCGTTGGGCTGCTCGACAGCCTCGAACGCGCGTTGCGCCCGAAGGAGGAGCCATTGCCGGCGAGTCCGGCCGTCGTTCGCGAAGGAGGTGCATGATGACCGGACTGCAGACGGAAGGACTCGTCAAGCGCTACGGGGCACTCTTGGTGACGGACCATGTGTCACTGGACATCCGACCCGGTGAACTACACGCGGTGATCGGGCCCAACGGGGCCGGCAAGACGACCTTGATCAACCAGCTGAGCGGCGAGTTGCAACCCAACGAGGGGCGCATTCGATTCGATGGGCGAGAGGTGACCCCTCTGCCTGTCCATCGGCGGGCTCGGGCCGGACTGCTGCGCTCGTACCAGATCACGTCGATCTTCGAGGAGTTTTCCGTTCTGGAAAACGCCGTGCTGGCTGGGGTGGCGGCCAAACGGCATGCCTGGCGCTTTTGGACGCCGCTGCTCGCGGATGCCAAGGCACGCCAAGCCGCAGAGGAGGCTGTAGCGGCGGCGGGCCTCACAACGCAAGCCGATGTCCTGGCCGGCGAGTTGGCCTACGGACAGCGGCGGCAGTTGGAGCTAGCCATGACGCTTGCCGCGCAGCCCAAGTTCCTGCTTCTGGACGAGCCGATGGCCGGCATGAGCGTGCAGGAGTCCGCAGCTGTCACGGCATTACTGCGCGACCTGAAGCGCCGCTACACGATCCTTCTTGTAGAGCACGACATGGATGCCGTGTTCTCCCTGGCCGACCGGATCAGCGTTCTCGTCTATGGCAGCGTGATGTTCACCGGCACGCCAGACGAGATCCGGGAGCATCCGGAGGTGCGCGCAGTGTATCTCGGCGAAGAAGTCGTCTGAAGGAGAACTCATGAGTCAACCGTATCTTTCAGTGCGTGAACTGCAAGCCAGCTACGGCCGAGCGCAGGTGCTCTTCGACGTTTCGTTCGACGTTCTGCCTGGTCAAGTGATCACGCTGCTCGGGCGAAATGGAATGGGGCGTTCCACCACCGTCAAGTGCCTGTTCGGCATGCTGGCCGCCAAGGCCGGCGAGATCGAAGTCGGCGGCCTTCGCACGACAGCCCTGCCGTCGCACCGTATCGCTCGCCAGGGTCTCGCGCTGGTGCCGGAAGGCAGGCAGATCTTTACCGAGCTTACCGTCGAGGAGAACCTGCTCGCTACGGCTCGGGATGCCCGCGCGGACAACAAGGCAAGTCCCTGGACTCTGGAGCGTGTCTACAGCTTCTTCCCGAGACTAAAGGAGCGACGCAGCAACTTGGGCTGGCAGCTCTCGGGCGGAGAACAGCAGATGCTCGCCATCGGGCGGGCGCTGATGACCAATCCGCGGCTGCTTGTCCTCGACGAGGCTACCGAGGGTCTTGCGCCGGTCATCCGCGAGGAGATCTGGCGCACGCTAGCCGATCTAAAACGCGACGGATTGGCCCAGATCGTGATCGACAAGAACGTGAGTCGATTGCTACGCCTGGCGGATCGCCACTACGTCCTCGAAAAAGGACGGATCGTGTGGGAAGGCGACTCCGAGGCCCTGAAGGCACAACCTGACATCGTCCACCAGTATCTTGGAGTCTAACGACATGAAGCTCTACAGTTTCTTCCGCAGCGGCAGCTCGCACCGCCTGCGCATTGCGCTCAACCTCAAGGGGCTCGCCTATGAGCATTTCGCCGTCGATATCCGGCGCGACGAGCACCTGGGAGAGGCCTACAGGGCCATTAACCCACAGCAACTGGTTCCGGCGCTGGACATCGAAGACACCACCTTGATCCAATCGCCCGCCATCATCGAATGGCTGGAGGAACGCTACCCGGAACCGCCGCTGCTCCCTTCCGATACGTTAGAGCGGGCACATGTGCGTGCGCTGGCGGCGATCGTGGGATGCGATATCCATCCGATCAACAACCGAAGAATCCTGGAGGCGCTGCGCCAGCGCTTCAGCGCCGACGAAGCGGCGGTGAACCACTGGTGTGGCATGTGGATCGGCGCCGGCTTCGACGCGTTCGAGGCTCTGGTTGCGTCCGGCAGCCCCGCCGGCCACTTCTCCTTCGGAGACCGCCCCACGCTGGCCGACGTCTACCTTGTCCCGCAGATCGAGAGCGCTCGCCGGTTCAAGGTCGACTTGGAACGCTGGCCCAGACTTCTCGCGATCGACGCCGCGTGCGCAAAGGTTGAGGCGTTCCAGCGTGCTGCACCAATGGTTCAACCGGATGCCTGCTGAGTCCAGCGCAGCACATGCTAGACCAACCCGCAAGGAGGTTCTTGGCAGCGCGTCGGCTTGATCTCCCGGTACAGTGTGGAGGCTGCCGCCGCCTCGGCGCCCGCACTCAGTGAGCGATTTTCGGGCGGCGGCAGGCGCATGCGGCGCATGGGTATAGTGCGCGCGCTGCATTGCGGGTAACTCCCAAGTAGCGGTGCCGGCACGCCTGGCTGGCAATTGCGTAATAATTAGCCACTGATGCAATTTGCGCATGCAATGCGAATGTGGACCATGAGACGGAAGATTCCCAGCACGATCGCCCTTGCCGTGTTTGAAGCGGCAGCCAGGCAAGGCAGCTTTGCGCGTGCCGCGAATGAGGTTTGCTTGACGGAAAGTGCGGTCAGCCGACAAATCGCGACGTTGGAGACGTACCTCGGCGTAAAGCTGTTCACACGCGTGCGCAAACAGGTCGTCCTGAACGACGCCGGACGGCTTTACCTCAAGAACATCGCCCGCAATCTCTCCGATATCGAGGCGCATACCGCCGCCCTGATGACGCATAAAGGCGTGGGCGGTGTACTGGAACTCGCCGTCATTCCCACGTTCGCCAATCGCTGGCTACTGCCCAGACTGCGAGACTTCCGCGCACGTCATCCTGACATCATCCTCAATCTTTCGGAGCGCCCGCTGCCGTTCAGCTTTGACGAGACGAACTTCGATGCGGCACTGAATTTCGATCATCCCTCCTGGACCAACGTGGTCAAGGTGGATCTGTTCGACGAAGAGCTCGTGCCGATCGTCAGCCCGCGCTACTTCGACACCCTGCGGCTGAATGCTCCGGCAGACCTGACGCGCTTCCCGCTGCTCCATAAGTCCACTCGGCCGGAGGCCTGGAAGCACTGGTTCGAAATAACCGGCGTCTCGGACTTTACCCCTGTGCCCGGCATGCACTTCGAGCTATACGGCATGGTGATAGAAGCAGCGCGGGCCGGCTTGGGCGCCGGGCTTGTGCCCAAGGTCTATGTGCAGGACGAGGTCGAACGCAATGACCTGGTCGTCCCTTTTGACCTGCCCCTCAAGCATGAAAAGCGCTATTGCCTCGTCTATCCCGAACGCAAGAAGGATTCCGAACTGGTACAGGTCTTCCGGAACTGGGTGGTGAGCATCGAGGCCGAATTCGTGGTAGGAGTCAAGTAGGCCAGCGCCCATAAAGGGCATTATGCGCTACCTTGATAGCCAGAATTCTTGTACCCCGGGCGCACGCGTTCGATGGAGCCTCGGGATCCCATCCTCGGCCTGAACGAACCGTTTGCGCAAGACACGCTTCCTGAAACGGTCAATCCGTGGGCACCTATTACGACGACGCGGGCAAGCTTCCGTTGCTCGGCTGTGTGGCGGAAGCCGAAGGCGCGCTGGTCGCGTCGCAGCCTGCGCGGCTATCAGCCGATAGACAGCCCAACCGCCGTTCAGGATGAAGTCCTTCCCATCATATTCGGGACAAACGCAGCCCTGTCGCCACCGCCCAAGCCCACGCAGATGCAGTACTTGCGCGAGCTTGCAGCCATCTATGTGGCGTCGATTCGGAGTGCATCTGCGTTGCAGCACTGAGCAGCCGAGATCTGCAGCACGTGGCCTATGCTCACCATCTGCGCGCTGTCGCGCAAAGATCATGAAAAAACCTCATCAACACTGGAGTTCTTCTCGTTTGCCGCTGGAAAGCGCTGTCACCAGAATGACGTTCAGGAAGCGAAATGCACGCTGACCTTGCTACCAATCTCAGGGGACAACATCCATGCAAACGCGATACCAGCTCTTTATCAACAACGAATGGGTCGACTCGAGCCAGGGCCAGTGGTTCGCATCCCTCGACCCGTTCACTGGCGAGCCGTGGGCAGAAATTCCGCGAGGCACGCGCGAAGATGTCGACCGTGCCGCGCAGGCAGCGGCCGTCGCCATGAAAGGGCCCTGGTCGAAGCTCTCCCCCACCAACCGTGGCATGCTGCTCTACAAGCTGGCGGGTCTGATCGAAGACAACATCGATCTGCTAACGGAGGTGGAAGCCCGCGACAACGGCAAACTGCGCAGCGAAGTACGCGGCCAGGTTGGCTATGTCGCAAAGTACTTCTACTACTACGCGGGTATGGCCGACAAGATCCAAGGCACCGTGGTGCCGATGGACAAGCCGAAGGTGTTCAACTACACCCGGATGGAACCGGTAGGCGTCGTTGGCACGATTACGCCGTGGAACTCCTCCCTGCTGCTGACCGCGTGGAAGGTGGCTCCCGCCTTGTGTGCGGGCAACACCATCGTGGCAAAGCCCTCCGAACATACGT
Organism: Cupriavidus sp. 96C5-1; assembly: GCF_057798855.1. Classification (NCBI taxonomy): domain Bacteria; kingdom Pseudomonadati; phylum Pseudomonadota; class Betaproteobacteria; order Burkholderiales; family Burkholderiaceae; genus Cupriavidus; species Cupriavidus sp. 96C5-1. The sequence goes on from NZ_JBYOJU010000038.1 coordinate 24,407, forward strand.
CGGTGTCGCTACTTGAGCTGGCCAAGCTGTTTGTCAGGGCCGGCTTCCCTCCCGGCGTCTTCAATGTGGTGACCGGATTCGGCAAGGATGTTGGCGAGCCGCTGGTCGAGCATCCGCTGGTGCCGATGATTGCGTTCACAGGTGGGGACGAAGGTGGCCGTCGCGTCAATCTGGCTGCGGCTGCGCACTTCAAGAAGGTCACGCTGGAACTGGGCGGCAAGTCGCCGAACATCGTCTTCGACGATGCCGACCTGGCGAACGCGGCGAATGGCGTCATCACCGGCATCTTCTCCGCCGGCGGCCAGACTTGCATGGCGGGCTCACGGCTACTGTTGCAGGAGAGCATTCATGATGAATTCGTCGATCGCCTGATCTCCATCACCAGCAAAGCCAAACTGGGGGATCCGTCGCGCGCCGACGTGCAAATGGGACCGGTGGCAACACGCCCGCAATTCGAGAAGGTGGTGGACTATATCCGTATCGCCAAGGAAGACGGTGCAACCTGCGCGTTCGGTGGCAATGTCCGGAGCGGTCCCGATTTTGGTGCCGGTCAGTTCGTGGAGCCCACGATCTTTACCAATGTCACCAACGACATGCGTATCGCGCAGGAAGAGGTGTTCGGCCCAGTACTGTCTGTGCTGAAGTTCAAGGACGAAGACGATGCTTTGCGCATCGCCAATGACATCCGGTTTGGCCTGGCTGCAGGGGTATGGACCAAGAGCCTGCACCGGACCATGTACATGTCGGATCGGTTGCAGGCAGGCACGGTCTGGATCAACAACTACCGTTCCACCAGCTTCACTACGCCGTTCGGCGGTTACAAGGACAGCGGTCTGGGCCGCGAAGGCGGGATGGAAGCGGTGAAGGAGTTCATGGAGACCAAGAGCGTATGGATCTCCACCGACCTGGAAATGCCTGACCCGTTCATCCGCAAGTACTGATACTCGACAATGAGGAGACACATCATGAGCACTGCACACAGTGCCACCCGCTTCGACCTAGTTGTGATCGGTTGCGGCATCTCCGGCCTATCGGCCGCAGTAGCCGCGGCAAGCCAGGGGGTGAGCGTCGCCGTACTCGAACGTGCCACCCGCGAGGAATTCGGCGGCAATACCCGGTGGACAGAAGCCTACCTCCGAATGAAGAGTGACTCGGAGGTCAGCGACGACTTCGACGACATGCTCAGCGCAAACGCGGGCGACAATCTCGATCCCAATGTCATCCGCAGCATGGCGGCGCCCTACGAGAACTGGCCGTCTTATGTCAAGGCGCATGGCATGCCGGACCCAGAGCTGCTCTCTACGCTGTCGAGCCAGGCAGGGCCGACAGTGCAGTGGCTCAAGACCTTTGGTATTCGCTTCGATGCCCTGCCCACCTATTTCGTTACCGCCGCAGCACCTAGGCTGATGCCGGTAGGCGGCGGACTAGCCATGATCGAGTCCTTGCACGCGCACGCGTCGGATCTCGGGGTGAAGTTCTTCTACGAAACTACCGCTACCCGCCTAGCACGCCGCGACGCCGAGGGGGATCTCCGGCTGAGCCTTGTGGACAGCGATGGCAACGCCTTCGAATTGCGGGGCCGCAACGTGGTGGTTGCCTCGGGCGGCTTCGAAGGCAACCAGGAAATGCTGACCCAGTATCTGGGCCAGGCAGCGCGCTATGTACGCCCAGTGGCGCGAGGCGGGTACTACAACAAGGGGGAGGGTATTCGCATGGCACTGGACCTGGGCGCAGCGCCCGCGGGTGACTTCAGCTCCTTTCACGCTGAACCGCTGGATCCGCGCTCTGCCCAGGTGGAAGCCCTGGTGATGAATTTTCCCTACGGCATCCTCGTCAATAAGCTCGGACAACGATTCACCGATGAAGCCCCGGGGCCGGTCGATGTTCACTACGACCATATCTCCCGCTCGTTCAAGGATCAGCCAGATGGCATCGCGTACGTCATCTTTGACGAACGCATCCATGATGTACCGAATTGGAAGAAAGGCATACGTACCGATCAGCCGCCACTGCAGGCGGCAACGCTAGCGGAATTGGCGAAGAAATGCGGTATCTCCCAGGAAGGGCTTGAGCAGACAGTGCGTGCCTTCAATGCGGCCTGCCAGCCCGGCGAGTTCAGTCCGCTTCAGGAAGACCACCTCTGCACGGTGGGCATTCAGCCATGCAAGTCCAACTGGTCTCGTCCAATCGATACAGGACCGTACTACGCTTACCCGATCATGCCCGGCATCTGCTTTACGTTCGGCGGCATCAAGGTCAACCGCAACGCCCAGGTGGTGGACACCGACGGCAAGACGATTCCCGGGCTCTACGCTGCGGGCGAAGCCTCAGGACTGTACTACCAGGTGTACACCGGCGCGACTTCGGTCATGCGTGGGGCAGTCTTCGGCAAGCTGGCCGGCGAGCATGCTGCTGCGCTGGTACGCGGTAGCCCAGGCCACTCTTGACGCCGCAAGGAGCGCAACCAAAGCGCATCGCATAAGGCGCGATAGACAAAAACCAGGAGACGATCATGATTTTCGAAGCAAAAGCGAGGCGCCTCGTCACAGGCGTCCGGATAGGTCTACGCGTAGCTGCCACTGCTTTCGCCATCGCAGCCGCGGTTGGAGGCGCGCAGTCTGTCCATGCACAGCCGGGTTGGACACCGTCCAGACCCCTCCGACTGGTCGTGCCGTATGCACCGGGAGGTGGCACGGACGTGCTGGCAAGGCTGGTGGTGGCCGGCATCGGCAACGGCCTCGGGCAACCGATCGTGGTCGAGAACCGTCCTGGGGCCAATGGCGTGATCGGCGCGAACGTCGTCTATGGCTCACCGCCTGACGGCCTCACCCTGCTCTTTGCGGCTGCCGATTTCATCTCGGTGGCCCCCTACATCCACAAGAAGGTGGTGCAGTTTCAACCCAACGGATTCCGCCCGGTGGCGCCCGTGGCGAAGATGGGTTTTGTACTCGCCGGACGTCCGGACGCCGATACGAAGACCGTGCAGGATATCGTCGCGAAGGCCAAAACAAATCTGCTCTCGTACGGCCACTGGGGACCCGGCAGCATGGCCCAAATGGGGATGGAGCTCCTGAAGACAAACGCCCATATCGATAATATGCTGGAAGTGCCATTCGGCGGCGCCGCGCCGGTCATGACTGCGGTAATGGGTGGGCAGATCGACTACGCGTTCATCCCGACACCCCTTGCCGTCGCCAACAAGACCAAGTTGCGCCTCTACGCGCTGGGCTCTCCCGAGCGGTTCCCGTCGATCAAGGACATTCCGACTCTGACCGAGATTGGTTACACCGTGGATGCCGATACGTGGTTCGGCGTCCTAGCGCCGCCCAATACGCCGCAAGCCATCGTCGATACCATTCAGGCGCAAGTTGTACGTGTCACCAGTCAGGCCGAGTTTCGCTCACGCATGGCAGACATGGGCTACACGCCCATCACAATCGACCCGAAGAAGTTCGGTGAATTCGTCCAGGCGGAAAACCAGCGCTGGGGGGCAGCCGTCAAAGCTGCCCGGATTCGTATCGAGGATTAGGAACCAAGGATTCCGGCGTCACCATCTCCAGTTTCCGCTGGTAAGGGGCGGGGGCTCTTGGCATCGCTCCACTATGAACAAAGCAGCACAGCTCGCGCCCGGTTCAACGCCGCTGTTGCCGTAACGGCTGATTCGGCGAAACAGGTCATGCAAAGGCCAAATCAGAATGTCCTCTGGATAGCGCTATAGCGCGTTAGCCTTTCCGGTCGGTGCCACAACATCCTCGAGACCCAGGATGACGCAGCCCGCACCACTGGCGGCTGCATTGTCGAAACGCTCGGGCCGATCACCGGGAACGAAGGGACAACGGTGGGGTCGTGTCGACATGGCTTCAACTCTGTGGTGCGAAACGAGCAAAGGCTTCCACTGCCACGCGGCCATCCGGCGCCACCGCGTGCAGCGCCAGCGCACCCTCCCCGGCCTCGTCGGCGCATAGGGTGAACGGCTGGCCTGCAAACAATGGCTGCATGCCCCGGAACTCGAAAGCCGCCAGGGACAGACTCGGCCGCAGCGATGCCGCGAAGCCCTGCAGCAGCGTGGCGGCAAGTGGTCCGTGCACGACGAGACCGCGGTAACCTTCCTCTACCTGTGCATAAGGGAGGTCATAGTGGATGCGGTGCCCGTTGAAAGTCAGGGCCGAGTAGCGGAACAGCAGCACGGCATCGGGGTTCACCGTACGTTGCCAAGCCGCCAGCAGGGGTGCAGGCGTAACTGCGCGCTCAGGAATGGTGCTTTCCCCGCTTGCGGGCGCGAGCGGCGTGGCCGCGCGGTACACGATGTCTTGCTCCTCTTCGATACACGTGCGCCCGCCGCTGGCAACGCTGTGCGCTACGGTCACAAAGCACATACGGCCGCTCTTGCCCTCCTTCGGCGTAATGCGCAGGATGCGGCTGGAGCGCTCGGCCTCGACGCCCACCGGCAGCGACGCCAGGTAGCGGATGCGGCTGCCCGCCCACATGCGGCGCGGCAAGTTGATGGGCGGCAGGAAGCTATTGGCGGCGCGGCGCGGATGGCCGTCATCTCCCAGCGCCCTCTGGCGCGCCACCGGGTTAAAGAACAGCCAGTGCCAGCCCGGCGGCAGCGGCTGGCCCTCGGTCGGCGCCCCCACAAGGTCGAGCGTGGCCGCCAGCGCGGCCACCGGCGCGGCATCGATGCGCGCGCGCAGCGTTTCCTCGCGGCCGACCCAGCCGGTCCAGTCGTCCAGGCTTGTATCCATCTCAGCCTCCTACCGTCGGGTCACGCTCGGGTCCAGCTACCACGCCCGCGTCATGCAGGCGTCCGATGGCGCCGCCATCCAAGCCCAGCACCTCGTGCAGCACCTCGTCGGTGTGCGTGCCCAGCAGCGCGGCCGGGACGGTGGGTTCGCGTTCCATCTCCGGTGCGCGCACGGCGGCGCCGGCGGCGATGTGCGGGCCGATGCCCAGGGTGTCGATGCGCTCGAAGACCGGGTTGGTCGCGGCATTCACGCGCGGGTCGCCTGCCAGCAGTTCACCCACAGTGTTGTAGCCGCCCCAGGTCGCCTTGTGCGCATTGAGTTCATGCACGGCCTGCACGCGCGTGCGGGCAGCGAACCAGGGCTCGACCAGTTCCGCGATGGCGTCGCGCGCTTCGAAGCGCTGGGCCTCGTCCGACAGATCGAGGCCGACGCGCAATTCCAGCGCCTTCACGCCCTCGGCGATGCCGCAGGCGCTGACCAGGCAGTTCCATTGCCCGGCCGAGATCGCCACCACCATGAGGCGCTGCCCGTCGGCGGTGCCGAAGTCGCGGCCGAAGGCGCCGTAGAGATGGTTGCCGATGGACGGTCGCTCCTGCCGCAGCAGTTCGGCCTCGGCCAGCACCCCCAAGTGGGACAAAGTCGTGAAGGCCATATCGGAGAGCGCGAGCTTGAGCTCCGCACCCTGGCCGCTGCGGCGGCGCCGATCCAGCGCCGCGAGGATGCTGAACGCGGCCTGGTAGGCGCAGGCGATGTCCCAGGCTGGTAACACGTGGTTCACGGGATGCGCCGCTGAACCGCCACCGGTTACCAGCGGGTAGCCGGTAGCGCAATTGACGGTGTAGTCGACCGCGGTGCTGCCGTCGCCGTTACCCTGGATCGTGCAACTGATGAGATCGGAGCGGCGCGCGGCCAGCACCGCGTGCGCCAGCCAGGGTGTGCCGATGTTGGTGAGCAGCACGCCAGCCTCCGGCCCTGGCGCGGTGGCCAGCGCCTGAATCAGCTCGCGGCCTTCGGGCCGGCGCAGGTCGATGGCGATAGAGCGCTTGCCCTTGTTGAGCGCCGTCCAGTAGAGGCTGCGGCCCTTGCCCTCGGGATGGGGCATGCGCGGCATGCGCGCGTAGTCGATGCCGCCGCCGATCATGTCCACGCGGATCACGTCGGCGCCGTGTTGCGCCAGGGTCAAACCTGCCAGCGGCGCGGCGATGAAGGCCGAGCTTTCGATGACGCGCAGCCTGTCCAGGAAAGGGTAGGTCATGGCATCAGGCCCGCTCGAACACCGCCGCCAAGCCCTGGCCGCCGCCGATGCACATGGTCTCCAGCCCGTAGCGGGCGCCACGCCGCTGCATCTCGCGCAGCAGCGATGTCATGATGCGCACGCCGGTGGCACCCACCGGATGGCCCAGAGAGATGCCCGAACCGTTCACATTGAAACGTTCCGGATCATTCCAGCCCCAGCCCTTGGCGCAGGCCAGTGCCTGGCAGGCGAAAGCTTCGTTGAGTTCCACCAGACCCATGTCGTCGAAGCCCAGGCCATTGCGGGCAAACAGCTTCTTGACCGCCGGCACTGGGCCGATACCCATGTGCGACGGCTCGCATCCGGCAGCCGCCCAGCTATGCAGGTAGCCGATGGGCGTGAGACCCAGGGCTTCCAGCTTGTCCTCGGCCACGATCAGGCAGGCGGCCGCCGCGTCGTTCTGCTGGCAGGCGTTTCCGGCCGTGACGATGCCATCCTTCGTCAGGGGCCCGAGCTTGGCCAGTTGCTCGATTGTCAGGTCGCCGCGGATGCCTTCGTCGCGGTCCACGACCACCGGGTCACCTTTGCGCTGCGGCACGTGGACCGGCACGACCTCCTCGGAAAATTTGCCCGACGCCCACGCCGCCGCCGCGCGCTGGTGGCTGCGCAGCGCAAACGCGTCGGCCTCCTCGCGACTGATGCCATAGTCGCGTGCCAGGTTCTCGGCTGTCTCGATCATGCCGCTGATGCGACCAAAGCGTGCCTCCGGCTGCGAGCGCTCGCGGCCGCGCTCCAGGCGGTCATGGAACTTCACCGTGCCGGCGCGCTTGCCCCAGCGCATGTCGGTGGTGTAATACTCGACATTGCTCATGCTCTCCACGCCACCGGCCATGACCACGTCGGCCGCGCCGGTCTGCACCATCATCGCGGCGGTGGCGATGGCCTGCAAGCCGCTGCCGCAGCGGCGGTCCAGCTGCATGCCGGCCACCTCGATGGGAAGGCCCGCCTGCAGCGCGACCCAGCGGCCGGTGCAGGGCACCTCGCCATTCGCGTACGAATGGGCGAAGACCACGTCCTCGATCAGCGCCGGGTCGAGCCCGGTCTGCGCCACAACGGCACGGGCGACGACGGCGCCCAGTTCCTCGACAGGCACGGCGCGCAGGCTGCCGCCGAAAGCGCCGATGGGGGTACGAAGTGGGGAGACGATGGCAGCGCGTTTCATGGCGTCAGTCCTTTGAATCTGTATGTAATGCGTTGGGAAAGCTCGGCGTTTCCTTGGCCAGGAAGGCGCGCACGCCCTCTTTCGATTCGGCCGAGGTAAAGACACATTCGGACAGCGGCAATGCGGCGGCAATGGCCACGTCTTCCGTGGCGTCGAAAGCCAGGTCAATGGCCCGCTTGCACAGCGCCAGCGCCAGTGGCGGGCGCTGTGCAAGCGTGGCGGCGAGGGCCAGCGCGGCATCGAGCGCCGTGCCCTGGGACACCACACGGTTGACCAAGCCCCAGGCCAGCGCGGTGACGGCGTCGATGGGCTCGCCAAGGAACATCATTTCCTTGGCATGGCCCTCGCCCACGCGGCGCGTCACCCGCACCGGGCCGCCGCTGCCAGGGAACACGCCGAGCTTGATTTCCGGCAGCGCGAAGCGGGCACGCTCGTCGGCCACGATCAGGTCGCAGCACACCGCAATCTCCAGCCCGCCGCCAAAGGCCAGCCCGTTGATCGCCGCGACTGTGGGCTTGGGGAAGTCGTCAAGTCGGGCGAACACCCGGTGCTGCAGTTCCAGCTTCTCGGGGCCGATGCGACCAGGCTGCATCAGCGGCTGAAACTCGGCGATGTCCGAGCCCGCGCAGAACGCGCGCTCGCCGGCGCCGGTGACCACCACCGCACGCACCGAGGCATTGGCCGCTAGCGCATCGAGCGCGCGGCCCAGCGCCTCGGTCAGGCCGCGGAACACAACGTTGAGCGGTGGGTTGTCCAGCGTGAGTACGGCCACGCCGCTGTACTCGCCGCCAAGCACGTTGCAACGCACCGGGCCGGATGTGATCTCACCCATAGCGGCCGCCCGTCACGTGGAGTACTTCACCCGTAATGAAACCCGCGCGCTCCGAGGCCAAGAAGGCCACCGCGTCAGCAATGTCAGTCGGCTTGCCCACGCGCTTGATCGGCTGCATGGCCACGGCGCGCTCCTTGATGTTTTCGTAGGTCGCCAGCGCTTGCACCATCTCGGTTTCCATGAAGCCGGGCGCCACGCAGTTCACCGTGACGCCGTAGCGCCCTTCCTCGATCGCCAGTGCCTTGGCCATGCCGATCAGGCCGGCTTTGGCGGCCGAGTAGTTCGCCTGGGTGGGGTTACCAAAATGCGCGCGCGAACTGATGTTGATGACCCGGCCCCAGCCCTGCTCGATGAACTTCGGCATCACGGCCTTGGTGGCGAGGAAGGCGCCCTTGAGCATGACCTCCATCACCAGGTCCCAGTCGTCCTCGCTCATCTTCACGAGGTACTTGTCGCGCGGGAAGCCGGCGTTGTTGACCAGGATATGGATGCCGCCGAAATGAGCCACCGTTTCGTCCACCAGCCGCTGCACCTCCGCACCTTTGGTGATGTCCGCGATGATGCAATGCGCCTGCAGGCCATCGGCGCGCAGCGCGGCAGCGGTGGCCTCGGCCTGTTCGGACAGGATGTCGGTGATGACGACCCTCGCACCCTCCTCCGCCAGCCGCCGCGCGGTGGCCGCGCCCAGGCCACGGGCCGAGCCGGTGACGATGGCAACTTTGCCGTTGATCTGCAAATCCATGGAAATCTCCTTCGTTGATTCGAATCAGGCGAGCTCGACGCGGCCCGCATCGAGCACGACGACACCGCGCTCCAGCGCCGTGGTGCGCAGCGACACCACGCCGCCATCGCGCCACAACGCGGTACGCAAGGTTTCGCCCGGCAGCACCGGCGCGGTGAAGCGCACCCGCATGCCGCACACGGCGCTGGCGTCGTACGCCAGCAGCGCCTTCAGCACCGCGTGCATGGCCACACCCATGGTGGCCAAGCCGTGTAGGATGGGGCGCGGGAAACCCGCGGCCCGCGCCACTGCCGGATCGGCATGCAGCGGGTTCAGGTCGCCATTGAGACGGTAGAGCAACGCGGCCTGCGGCAGCGTGGGCAGATCGCACACTGCGTCGGGCGCGCGGTCGGGCACGGCATGCTGCGCGGCCAGGGGCTGGCCATGCGATGCGCCATGGACGGCACCGAAGCCGCCATCGGCGCGCAGCATGCTGGTCTGGGTGACGGTGGCGATCAGGTCGCCACTCGCGGCATCCATCACGCGCCGCTCCTGCAGCATGAGCGCGCCCTTCTCAGCGCCCTTGTCGTGCAGGCCCACCACGCGGTTGACGCCGACGATGCGGCCCTCGGCGGGCACTGGCCGGTACAGCACGATGGTCTGTTCCGCATGGACGAGCTTGCGCCAGGCGATGCCGGTGTCGGGCTGGTCGGCCCAGAAGCCGGTGTAGCCCAGCACATTGGCCAACGTGGGCAGCGCCTGCAGGCCGCCGCGCGCGCGCTCGTACACGTAGCGCAGCTGGCCCGCGTCCAACGGGTCAGCGCCGAGGCCGCAGCCCAGCGCATAACACATGCTGTCGTGCGCCGCGTAGACGTGTTCGACCGGGGAGAAGGGGCGGTTCAGCAAGTGCCGGGGGTCGATAGGCATACGGCGTTACTCCATCAGCCTTGCGCCGCGCGCACCATATTGCGCGCGATGACGACCTGCTGGATCTGGCTCGTGCCCTCGAAGATGCGGAACAGCCGCACATCGCGGTAGAAGCGCTCGATACCGCTGTCGGCCACATAACCTGCGCCGCCAAAGATCTGCACCGCGCGGTCGGCCACGCGGCCACACATCTCGGAAGCAAACAGCTTGCAGCAGGCCGCCTCGGTGGCCACATTCTGACCTTCGTCGCGCAGGCGCGCCGTGTCCAGCAACATGCTGCGCGCGGCGTAGAGCTCGGTCTGGCTGTCGGCGAGCATTGCCTGCACCAGCTGGAACTCGGCGATCGGCTGGCCAAACTGCCGGCGCTCCATCGCGTAGCGCAGTGCATCGGCGAGCATGCGTTCGGCCGCGCCCACGCAGACCGCAGCGATGTGGATGCGGCCCTTGTCCAGCACCTTCATCGCGGTGCGGAAGCCTTGGCCGGTGTTGGTCGCGCCTCCGATGATGCGGCTGGCCGGCACACGCACCTTGTCAAAGATCACGTCGCAGGTGTGCGAACCTTTCTGACCCATCTTGCGGTCGCGCTTGCCAAAGGAAATGCCCGGCGTGCCCGCGTCAATGATGAAGGCGGTGATGCCACCCGCCCCCTGGATAGCAGGGTCAGTGCGCGCCATCACGGTGAAGATGCCGGCATAGGGCGCGTTGGTGATGTAGCGCTTGGTTCCGTCAATGACGTAGTGGTCGCCATCCCGGCGGGCGGTGGTGCGCAGCGAGGCGGCGTCGGAGCCGGCTTCGGGCTCGGTCAGTGCAAAGCTGGCCAGAATCTCGCCGGTGGCCAGGCGCGGCAGGAACTCCTGCTTCTGCGCCTCGGTGCCGTCCATCAGGATCCCCTGCGAACCAATGCCAATGGTGGTGCCGATCAGCGAGCGGAAGGCAGGTGAGGTCTGGCACAGCTCGATGGCGGCCAGCACCTCTTCTTCGGTGGTCAGGCCCAGGCCGCCGTAGTCCTCGGGGATGGTCATGCCGCACAAGCCCAGGTCTTTCATGCCCTGCACGATATGCGTCGGGATCTCGTCGGTCTCGTCGACCTGCTTTTCGGCAGGCACCAGCACCTCGCGCACGAAGCGGCGGATGCTGCCGAGCAGCGCTTGCAGCGTATCGGCGTCGCGGATCATGCTGCATCCTCTTCAGACTGCTCGAGAAGGGGTGCAGCGGCGGCCGGCAGCAGTTCTATCACCGCGTCAGCCGCGTAAGCCCCCTGACCTGCGGGCAGGGCGAACACCGGGTTCAGGTCGATGGATTGCAGGCGCCCGCCGGCCTGGTGCGCAAACACCGACAGACGCGAGAGCATCGCCGCGAGAGCCTTCACGTCCACCGGCGGCTTGCCGCGCGCGCCCAGCAGCAGCGGCGCGCCCTTGATGGAGCGAATCATCCGTTCGGCCACGTCCTCGCCGAACGGGCATTGCTGCAGCACCACGTCCTTCATCACCTCGACGAAGATGCCACCCAGGCCGAACATGGCCATCGGCCCGAACACTGGGTCCCGCTGGATGCCCAGGATGCACTCCACGCCGCCGGAGAGCTGCTTGGCGACCAGTACGCCTTCGATGCGCGCGCCAGGTGCGGCCTTTTGGCCGCGTTCGACCAGCGTGGCGAAGCCCGCGCGCACCGCATCCACGTCACCCACGTTCAGCAGCACGCCGCCGATCTCGGACTTGTGCAGGATGTCCGGCGAGAGGATCTTCATCACGACGGGATAGCCCAGTTCCCGCGCCGCGGCCACCGCCGCATCGGCCGTGGCGCACGAACGCTCCGGCGCGACCGCGATCCCGGCTTCGGCGAGCACGCGCTTGGCCTCAGCCTCGCTGGGGGTTTCAGCCGGTAGCGCGACCTGCTGCACCACGGGCACGGGCTGGCCCGGCCGGCGCGCGAAGGCCTGGCCAAAGCGACCCATGGCCTCAATCGCGACCACGGCGCGTGCCGGATCTTCGAATACGGTGAAGCCGTCGGCTTCGTATTGCTGCACCCGTTCCTTCGAGGCCAGAATGGACAAAACGAACAGCCGGTCGGGGTGTTTGTCGCGCACCGCTTTCAGCTGCGCGCGCAGGCCTTCGGCAATGGACGCCGCACCCACGGTGTAGGTGAAGAAACCGAGAATTGACTGGTAGCCGCCCTCCTCCACCACGGCCTCGGCAAAGCGACCTGCGATGCTGAGATCGTTCATGAACTGCGCCGTGCAGTCCACCGGATTGCGCGGCGCGGCGAAGGGGATCAATTCCTTCAAGTGATCCTGGGCGGCGGCAGGCATCTCGGGCATGGGCAAGCCGACGGCTTCCGCGGCGTCGGAGACGATCACACCCGCGCCGCCGCTCACGGTGATCACGCCCAGCGAGTTGTTCACCGGGTAGATGCGCCGCGTGGCCAAGCGCGCCACGTCGAGCATGTGCTCGGTGGAACGCGCGCGCACCACGCCGTGGTCGGCGAGCACAGCGTCCGTGACGGCGTCGTTGCCGGCGATCGACGCCGTATGCGACTGCGCCGCCGCACAGCCCACGGCACTCGTGCCGACCTTCATCATCACCACCGGCTTGCGTGCCCGGCGCGCGGCCTCCAGCGCGGCCAGCAGGCCCGCGCCGTCGCGGATGCCTTCGGAGTAGACAGTGATCACGTCGGTGTCGCCATCGTCGACGAATGCCTGCACCAGGTCGCCCAGCGTGATGTCGCTTTCATTGCCGCTCATCACGCAGGAAGACACGCCGATGCCAAACTCGCGCGCGATACCGAGGATGTGGCTGCCGTAGGCGCCGGACTGGCTTGCGATACCCACACGCCCAGGCTGCGGGAACCCCATTTCCACCACCGAGGTGAAGCTGCCGTAGAAGCCGATGCGCGGATTCAGTACGCCCAGCGAGTTCGGTCCGAGCAGGCGGATGCCACTGGCGCGCGCCGCCGCCACCATCTGCTGCTCCAGCCGCGCGCCCTCCTCACCCATCTCCGCAAAACCGGCGGAGAAGACGATGGCCGCCGGCGTGCCGCGCGCGCCCAGATCGGCCACCACCTGCGGGGCGAGCCACGCGGCCACAGCGACGATGGCGACATCTGGCGTCTCGGGCAGCGCCGCTACGCTGGCGAAGGCGGGCCGGCCCTGGATCTGCTGCCGGTTGGGGTTCACCGGCAGCAGCCGGCCCTGGTAGCCCTGGGCCAGCATGTAGGAGATGGGCCGCCCGCCGATACGTAGCGCGTCGTCGGACGCACCGATCACGGCGACGGAACGGGGATGCAGCAGGCGGCTGAGCGCGTCGTTCGCAGGCATGAACAAGACCTTCTTCGTGGGGTTGGATTGCGTGGTGGCTTACTCGGCTTTGGCGCCGGAGCTCTTGACCACCCTGGCCCAGCGGTCGATGTCGGAGACGATGCGCTGGCCGAACTGCTCGGGAGTGGACCATGCGGGCTCGTAGCCCTGCACGGACAGACGCTCCTTGAAGTCGGCGCTCTCGAGCTCTCGCTTGATCTCGGCGTTGAGCTTGGCGATCACATCCTTGGGTGTGGCGGCCGGGGCCATCAGTCCGTTCCATACCGCCAATTCGAAGCCCGGCAGGCCGGATTCAGCCACCGTGGGTACGTCGGGCATCGCGGGCGAGCGCTTGGCGCCAGTCTGCGCAATGGCCTTAAGCTTGCCGCCCTTCACCTGAGGGGCGGCAGAGAACATCATGTCCATCACTACCTGCGAATTGCCGGCGATCACGTCCATCATGGCCGGCGCACTACCATTGAACGGAATGTGCGTCATCTTGATGCCTGCGCGCTCGCTCAGGTACTCCGTGCCCAGATGCGTGGACGAGCCGTTGCCGGCCGAGGCGAAGTTCAGCTCGCCCGGCTTGGCCTTGGCGCGTGCGATCAGGTCCTTGAGATTGTTGATGCCCAGCTTCGGGTTCACCATCAGCAGCGCCGGTCCACTGGTCAGCGACGTGATGGGCACAAGATCGGTTCGGATGTCGTAGCGCAGGTGCTTGTACAGCGACGGGTGGATCGTGTGCCCCATGGTCACGAGGAGCAGCGTATAGCCGTCGGCTGGTGCGCGCGCCACGAACTCTGCGCCCAGATTGCCCGAAGCACCGGCTTTGTTCTCTACGATGAAGGGCTGGCCCAGCCGGTCGCTCAGGCGCTGTGCGAGCACGCGCGCCACACTGTCGTTGGTGCCGCCCGGCGGATAGGGTACGACGATCTTGACGGTCTTGGATGGGTAGGCAGCCTGTGCCTGGGCGGCGTTCGGGATTGCTGCGACCGCCAGCAGGCCCAAGCAGGTTGTTGCCAACGCGCGGCGTAGGACGATGTTCATGCTTTGTCTCCTATTGGAATGGCTGCCCACTGAACCTCCGTCCTGTGGCGCCGACCGTTTTTGAACCCCAATCGTAAGAAGATTGGTATATTCAATCCAATACTTTTGATGCACTCTCCCATATATGGGGTATATAGGATGGAGCTTAGACAACTGCGTCAATTCGTTGTGCTGGCCGAAGAACTCAGCTTCAGCGCTGCCGCGCAGCGCCTGTTCATGGCTCAGCCGGCGCTATCGGTAGCGATCCGCAAGTTGGAAGAAGAGATCGAAACGCCACTCTTTCTGCGCGGCTCCCGCGGCGTGCGGCTCACGCCAGCTGGGGAAGCCGCACTCGAAGCCACCCGGCGTTGCCTTGACTCAGCCGGAGGAATCAAGGAGGCCGCGCGCTTGGCTGCGGCCGGCGAGCTGGGCACACTGCGAATCGGCTTCAGTGGTTCGGTGACATTGCGTCTGCTGCCTGGTCTCGTTCAGACCTTCAGCCGACGGTATCCAGACGTGAAACTGGAATTGCGGGAAGGCACCAACCTCGAATTGCTCACATTGGTGGAAGCAGGAACGCTGGATCTTGGCTTTGTTCGCGTTCCTGCCAGCCGACCGCCCGACTTGCGCTTCCAGTTGGTCGAGGAAGACTGCCTGTGCCTCGCCCTGCCCCGCAGCCATGCCCTCGCCAAGAAGGCCTCCATCCCTCTGGCTGCGCTGGAAGGGCAGCCCTTCATTGGCTACGCGCCTTCCCCCGTAGGTGGCTTACACTCGGCGGTAAATTTGGTGCTGCAACGCGCGGGCGTTGCGCCACGCATCACCCAGGAAGCCGTACAGGTGCAGACCGCATTGGGACTCGTGGCCAGCGGACTGGGCGTGGCCATGGTGCCCGCCGCCAATACGCCCTACCAGCGCTCCTCAGGCGCTGTGTTTCGTCCTATCGCCGATCTACCGGCGGATGCCCGCATAGGCATCGCCCTTGCGCACCACAGCCGCAATGACAGCCCGGTCATGCGGC
Source organism: Cupriavidus sp. 96C5-1 (assembly GCF_057798855.1). Lineage (NCBI taxonomy): Bacteria > Pseudomonadati > Pseudomonadota > Betaproteobacteria > Burkholderiales > Burkholderiaceae > Cupriavidus > Cupriavidus sp. 96C5-1. Next base: position 39,424 of record NZ_JBYOJU010000038.1, read on the forward strand.
GGTTTCTTGAGATATCTGCCATGCGGGCCAACGTGGAACCAAGGCGCAAAACTGGAGTGGCATAGCGGTGACGCTATTTCACCGAACCGCGCGAATCAAACGCCTCCGGCCCATGCCAGAGGATGCGGGAGCCAGTCGCTACGCGGCAGCCCACGAACGGAGACTGGAGGTGGCATCGGCTTGCAGCGGTCTCATCGCGGGCGATACTTGGAGATGTCAGTCAAACAGCCGACTGAGGAGATCCCCGAGGTGACAAACACGAAGTCCTTGCAGCTTCAGGCCAACGCCCTCGCCACCACGCTGGACGGCACACCCGGTTCCCTCTTGGCACTCGCGCATGCGGGCTACCGCCAATGGACAAAGGCCCGACACCTGAATTTCCCGCCCGCGCGGCGCGACGAGTTGCTGCGAGAGATCCTGCATTTCTGCGCAGATACGCATCTGCTCGAGTGCCCGCCCGAAGACGGGTGCCGTCCACAGGCGATAGCGGACATGCTGGACGCCCGCTATCCGCGCTACGCACGGCACAGGGTGTCGACGCACCGCATGCGATGAGTTTTCACCCCCCTCCTTCCTGGGAGCCAATGCCGCCTCGCAGAGGCGGTAAGGTGTCGGGCAGCCTGGTTTTCAGTATATAAATACTGGCATGGACAGATTTGACCGCCTCTGGCTAACCAATCCCACTCTTGCCTATGCAGACTGGCAAGCCCGCGAGGCCGCCGGCGCGGACCGGCGCCCGTTCTCCGCGCGGTCCATCGTCCAGCACGAGGCGATGTTCGAACGCTTCCGACGGCACCTGCTGGCGGTCGGAGTCACCCTGGCCACCTTCGGCTCCGACCACATCGATGCCTTCTGGCAAGCGCCGGAGGCCGAAGGCTACACCGCTGCGACCCGCATGCGATACCTGAAGCTGCTCGACAGGCTGTGCCGCCACCTGGTGGCCATCGGCGTGCGACAAAGCAACCCTGCCGAGAAATTGGTACGGGACGGCCAGTGGCCACAAGACGATCCTCTGCCGATCTTCCTTCCTGAAGACGCCGATGCCCAGCTGCAGGCCCATGTGCAGCCGCATGCCGGCGACGACCTGCCAACGCTGCGAAGCCGCGCCATCGTCGCCTTGTTTCTCGGCACCGGCGTCACGGTTGCAGAGGGCCGAGCTGCCGAGGTGGCCGACCTGCAGCCCGCGGCCGCGCCGCCCTATCTGCATGTTCCCGCGCACGGCGCGCGTGATGCCCGCACCGTGCATCTGGACGCGTTCGCCGTGCCCATCCTTTCGGCCTGGCTCGTACGCCGCGCCACCCTACCGATCGCCAGCGATCTCTTGTTCTCGCTCAAGGCCAGCGGCACGCCGATCACGGAGATGAGCCTGGGCAAGATCGTGCGCGCCGCGCTGGAAACCATCGCTTTCGAGGCGGACGACATGAGCCCCCGAATCCTGCGCAATACATTCTGCCGGCGCCAGCTGCTCGCTGGCCGCTCGAGCGAGGACGTCAGCAAGTTGATGGGCTTGGTCAGCTCAAGGACCTGCGACCGAATTGCCGCCACGATCGAATAGGCGTCGGCGCATGATCGAACCTGCAGCAGTGTTGAAAACACGACGGTGGATCACAGTTTGCCTGGATTTTGCTATCCTCCACTCAGCGCCAATGCCGCCGGCACGCTGGCGCCTCACTTAATCGACAACGAGTACCCGTCCATATGGCAACCAAGACTAAACCTGTCGCGAAGAACGCCACGCCAGTGGCCAAAAAAGTAGCACCGGCCAAGAAGGCGGCACCGGCCAAGAAGACCGCAGCAGCAGCTGCACCCGTCGCCAAACCACTGGCGGAGAAGTTCAACAAGTCCAGCCTGCTCGCCCACTTGGTCGCAAAGACCGAGCTGGACGTCAAGACCGTGAAGACCGTGTTGGCTCATCTGGAAAACACAGTCCTGAGCGCCGTGCACAAGAAGGGCGCAGGCGAGTTCACCCTTCCCGGCCTGTTCAAGGTGGTGGCCACCCAAGTGCCAGCAACCAAGAAGCGTTTCGGCAAGAACCCATTCACCGGTGTCGACCAGTGGTTTGCAGCCAAGCCGGCGACTGTGAAGGTAAAGGTCCGACCGCTGAAGAAACTGAAGGACGCGGCCCTGTAGGCGCATCAGACCTCCCGGACGAAGGCAGGCTATCTCCTCGAGGAGTTGGACATCGTCGACATAGATAGCCTGGTTTCCCAGTGTCCCGCTGATGCCGTCGGGAATCTGTGGCGAATCGAGTTCGATCTCGCCTCACCTCCGGCCTGGCGCGTGTTCGCGCAGTTCACAGCAAGGAGCTACCACGACCCCGAAGCAAGTGCCCGGCCCGCGCAGTTCCACGTCCAGACGCGCGCGCTGGACGGAACCGCCCTGTAGCCTGACCTATTCGGAAGAACTGGCATGAGCTGCCGCATCGAGTATGCACATCGCACCTTCAGAGCCGACGGTAGCGAGTTCGGATGAGTCTCAGCGCCCGAAGGGCCGATGCAAATGCAGCTCAGGGTTGAGGCGCACGCCGAAGCCGGGCGCATCCAGTGCAGAGGCCTTCATGCGCCCGTTCACCGGCACTGGTTCGTCAAGCAATTGCGGATGGAACATCGGTACGATCTCGTCCGCGCCCGGCGACATGTTCAGGAATTCAGCAAACGGACTGTTGTGCCGCGTGATGACGAAGTGATAGCTGTAGACCGACGACCCGTGCGGGACAACCAGCTTTCCGTGCGCATCGGCCAAAGCCGTGATCTTTATCAGCTCAGTAATGCCGCCGCACCAGCCGACATCCGGTTGCAGGATGTCGCAGCATTCCATTTCCAGCAACATGCGAAAGCCCCAGCGCGTAGCCTCATGTTCCCCGGTGCTCACGAGCATGCCGCGCGGTACATTGCGGCGTAGCTCGGCATAGCCCCAGTAATCGTCGGGCGGCAAGGCCTCCTCGATCCACTTCATCCCGAACTCGTTGTAGGCGGACTGAGCGAGACGGGTAGCATAGTCGACATCCAGGCTCATCCAGCAGTCGTACATCAGCCAGAAATCCGGACCGCATTTTTCGCGCATGTCAGCGAGCAACTCCAGATTCTTCCTCAGGCCCTCCTTGCCTTCCGCAGGGCCGTGGTGCAACGGCATCTTGCCGCCGATGAAGCCTTGCTGTTTGGCGAAGTCGGGCCGCGCGCCAGTCATATAGAACTGAAGTTCATCACGCACCGGACCGCCAAGCAGCGCGTGAACAGGCTCCTTGCGGACCTTGGCCAACAGGTCCCACAGCGCCAAGTCCACACCCGAGATGGCGTTGAGGACGATGCCCTTGCGTCCGTAGTAAAGTGTTGCGTTGAACATCTGGTCCCAGATTTTCTCGATGTCCGTCACCTTCTGGCCCTCGATGAAGCGGGCGAGGTGGTTCTCGACAATCCAGCAGCCGAGGTCGCCGCCTGTCGTGACAGCAAAGCCCACGGTTCCATCGCTCGCTTCGAGCTCCACCACCAGCGTGCCAAGCACGTTGAGGCCGAAGCTCCGGCGGCTCTGCCGGTACTCGGGGTACTTGGACATTGGCGTGGCAATGTGATCGTCGATCCAGTGACCGTCACCTTGGTCGTGATAGTCGGCGCCAGCGCCGCGCAGGGTGAAAGCGCGAACGTGCTTGATGGTAGGCATGGACATTTGGGAACTCCTGCAAAATGCTCGGTTGTTTGGTCGGAAGTGGTCGGGGCGAGCGGCTTGGGTTCAAGCCGAGTGTGTTCCGGGATTTGCCACGGAAGTGGCAGCACTCGGGCTGCGGAGTTTCAGGAACAGCAGTGCGCCGATCGCGGTGGTGATAGCGAGAAGATTGAGCCCGGCACTCGGCGATGCGAAGGCCTGCTCCGCCCATGTCTTGACATTCGGCGCGACAAATCCGCCGAGTGCGCCGAGCGAATTGATCAGAGCGATGCCGCCAGCAGCCGCGGCTCCACCCAGGTAGTTTGTCGGGAAGGTCCAGAACAGCGGCTGCACCCCGATGAAGCCAGCGGCCGCGAAGCACAGGGCAATCAGCGCGACTATCGGCGATGCCGCATTGACGGAGAGCGCGATGCCGGCGGCCGCCACGGCCAGCGTGGCAAGCGCGATGCGCTCATGGTGCCCGTGCCGCTCGGCCATTCGCGGAAGGAAGTAGGCCGCCGCGAGCGCACAGACCCAGGGGATCGCCGTTACCAGGCCGACTTCGAAGCCGACCTTCTTACCCAGCAGCGCTGCCACTTGCGTCGGCAGGTAGAACACCACGCCATACACACTGACCTGAATCAGGAAGTAGATGAGCGATAGGAACAGCACCCGGCCGTTGCCCAACGCGCGCAATACCGTGCTCGGTCCATGCGAGGATTTGATTTGCTCTTCGCTATCGATGGCCGAAGCGAGGACATCGCGCTCGGAGGGGGACAGCCATTTCGCATCGCGTGGGGCGTTGTCGAGATACCAGTACGCCCACACGCCCACAATCGTCGCGAGCAGCCCTTCGACCATGAAAAGCCATTGCCAGCCCTTGAAGCCCAGCAAACCATCGAGCTCGAGCAGCATGCCAGAGAGGGGGCTGCCGAAGATGAATGCCAGGGGCGCGCCAAGGTAGAACATCCCCATCACGCGGGTGCGTGCACGCGCCGGGAACCACTTCGTCAAATAGTAGATGACGCCGGGAAAGAATCCCGCCTCCGCAACCCCTAGAAGGAAGCGCAGCGCATAAAAGCCGGTTTCGCTGTGGACAAACATCAGGGCAGCGGAGACCAGTCCCCACGTCACCATGATCCGCGACATCCAGATGCGGGCGCCAACGCGGTGCATGATCAGATTGCTCGGCACTTCGAGTAACGCGTAGCCGAGAAAGAACACACCGGCACCGAGTGCGAACATTGCATCGGAGATGCCGGTGTCGAGTTGGAAAGCCTTCTTTGCGAAGCCGACGTTGGCGCGGTCCAGAAAGGCAAGCACGTACATCAGCAGTAGAAATGGCACCAGGCGTACGATCGCCTTGGCGGTTACCGACTCAAGGGCCGGACGATGGGCAGTCATGATGTGCGTCTCCAGGGCGCGCCGGCCTGCAGGCCTGTGCGCCCTTTATTGTGATGTTTGGTCCATGAAATCGCGGCCTGACTGATGCAGGCCTGCGTCCAGGCTCAGTAGGTGGCGCGCCCGCCAGAGAGGTCGAACACGGCACCGGTGCTGAACGCGCAATCTTCGGTTGTCAGCCAGGTGATCATCGAGGCGGCCTCGTCAACTTCAAGGAAGCGCCCCATGGGGATCTTGGACAGCATGAACTCGATGTGTTCGGCTTTCATCGAATTGAAGATCGGCGTCTTGGCAGCGGCAGGTGTAACCGCGTTAACCAGTACGCCGCTCTTAGCCAATTCCTTGCCGAGCGATTTGGTCAGCCCGATCAGGCCAGCCTTGGAAGCGCTGTAGTGTGAAGCGTTGGGGTTGCCCTCCTTGCCGGCCACGGATGCGATGTTGACAATGCGCCCGTAGGCCTGTTTGATCATCTGAGGCGCGACGGCGCGGCACGTCAGGTAGCTGCCGATCAGGTTCACCTCGATCACGCGGCGCCACACATCTGGTTCCAGTTCCCATGTCGAGCCGTTGCCGCCCGTGATCCCAGCGCTGTTGACCAGGACATCGATGCGGCCGAACTTGCCTAGAGTCGCCTTCGTGGCGGCATCGACGGAAGCTTCGTCAGTCAGTTCAACCACTTCGGTGGTGACCTTGCCGAATCGGGCCAGGGCGTTACGAGCCGTGGTGAGCTGGACTTCGTTGATATCCCACAGTGCCACCTCGGCGCCCGACCTCAGCATGCGTTCCGCGACGGCGTATCCGATGCCCTGAGCGCCGCCAGTGACGATGGCCACGCGGCCTTTCATGTCGAGCTGGTTCATCGCGCGCCCTCCACATTGGCAGGCACAGTGCGCTGGCGCTGCTCGCCGAGCCCAGTGATGCCGAGCCGCATGACCTGGCCCGCGCCGAGATAGACTGGAACAGGCTTCTGGCCGAAGCCTACACCCGGAGGCGTGCCGGTGGAGATCACATCGCCCGGCTGCAGGCTCATGAAATGGCTGATATAGGAGACCAGCGTCGACACGTCGAAGATCATCGTGCTCGTGTTTCCATTCTGGTAGCAGTTGCCGTCTACCTCTAGCCAGAGTGCGAGCGCCTGCGCGTCGGGGACTTCGTCCCTGGTCACCAGCCAGGGGCCCATCGGGCCAAATGTGTCGCAGCTCTTGCCCTTGTCCCACTGGCCGCCGCGTTCGAGTTGGTATGCGCGCTCCGAAACATCGTTGACGATGCAATAGCCGGCCACGTGGTCCAGCGCATCCGCCTTCGACACATATCGCGCGGTCTTTCCGATCACCACTCCGAGTTCCACTTCCCAGTCCACCTTCTCAGCGCGAGGCGGGATTTCGACGTCGTCATTGGGGCCCACGATTGCGCTGGTGGCTTTCATGAACAGCACCGGCTCGGTCGGTATCGCCATATTGGATTCCGCCGCATGGTCGGAATAGTTCAGGCCGACGCAAACCATCTTGCCCACCGCGCCAACGCAAGGGCCAACGCGGGGCAAGCCCTCCACTAGCGGCAGGGTCGCCGGATCTATGGCCGCCAGGCGTGCCACCGATTCCGGGGAAATGGTGGCGCCCGTGACATCGGGAATGTGGGCGGAAAGATCGCGGATGCGGCCCTGTTCATCGACCATCCCTGGCCGTTCCTGGCCTGCCGCGCCATAGCGGATCAGCTTCATTGTGTCTCCTGTCTGTCGGTGTGGAATGCGTTGAACTGTATGTGGAGCCGCTATATCATTCCAATCGAAAGATACGAAGAAGCAATTCCATTTTGGAATATGAAGGAGACTGAAAATGCCGTTGACGCCCCGCTTGGTGAACCGTCTCAAACTCAAGCACTGGGCTCTCTTGAGTGCATTGAGCGACACACCCACGTTGAATCAGGCTGCGGCGCTCATCAATGTGACCCAGCCTTCCGCCACGAAGATGCTGGCGGATATCGAGCAAGCCTTTGGCTTCCCCATTTTTGAGCGTCACGCGCGCGGCATGAGGGCGACGCCGCTGGGGCAGGAGGTGGTGGCATACGCGCGGCAAACGCAGGCTAGCCTGACTCGCTTTCTGGAGGATCTCGAAACCAAGCGGCGTGGTGGCCATGGCCATCTCGTTCTCGGCGCGATCATGGGGGCGGCCCCGGATCTCGTCGCCGCGGCGGTGGCGGATATCAAGCGCGAACGGCCACGCCTGAACGTGCGAATCCTTGGCGATACCAGTGACCAGATTGGCGTTCTGCTGGAGAGGCACGAGATCGAACTCGCCGTGGGCCGATTCACCGGGCCGCTAGACCACAACAAGTTCGACTTCTCGGCGCTGTCCGACGAACCGCTACGCATCGTCGTTCGCAAGGGACATCCGCTCGCACAGTGCGAGCAACTGAAATGGGAAGAGCTGGTGCGCTGGCCATGGGTGCTACAGACACTGACCAGCCCTGCGCGCTTGATGTTGGAAGAGCAGTTCGCGCAGGCGCACGTGTCCACTCCGGAAGACGTGATCGAGTGCTCTTCGATTTTTGCAACCTTGCAACTCTTGCAGTCCGGTGACGCCGTCGCGATGTTGCCGGAATCGGTCGTGCGGGATCACGTCAGGGCAAGTTTGCTGGCAACGCTGCCGATCGTCATCGGGCTGGACTTGAAGGCATTCGGCGTGCTGACGCGCAAAGATGAGCCGCTCTCGGAAGTGGCGCAGAGATTTATCTCGCATCTTCAAGGCAGAGCAAAGTCGAAGGCGGCCGCGGGGCCATAAGCGGTCGCGACGCTCATCAAGCAAGCGGCGCGCGACCAGGAATAGTTACTGGGGGTAGAAGGGTGGGGAGAGTCCCCATACATCCACGGATGCTGGCAGATCCAATAGCCACGGCGACGACTCGCTGGACGTAGGCGGCGAGATGGGCAAGGAACGAATTCATGCCGATCCCATGGTCTGTCTGAGAAATGCCGGACGGAACGTTTTCGGCAACGACCGTGACGACCGTACCGCCCGCTGCCACCTCCAGCACCCAGGGCATCGTCATCATCCCGGCGAAAGTCGGATCGGTCGAGGTACACTCGAACATCTGGACGATGCGCTGCTGCGGCACCAGCGCGACGAAGCTCCCGACCACCACATCCGCGTTGGCCGTTGACTTGCCAGGGGCCGAAGCGAAGGTGAATGTCATCTGGATCCGCCCGCCGATGCGCGGCTCGAAGACCTGGATCGCCATAGTCGCACCTTCAGGCGCCGACCATTTCGCCATAGCCTCGCGCACCACGAAAGCCTGGTAGATCGCCGCGAGCGACGCCTTGATGAGTCTTGACGCCGCGTCGCGGCGCACCGTCGAAGGGGTCATGGCTTTGCTCTCACAGTCAGCAGCGGTGAGCACCAAGAGAACAAAGGGGCGCATTGAAGCGCCCCAAAAACCGATCAGATGACGATCCGCCCCGCCAGCCGAGCATCGCGCGCTTAGGCGCTCAGACGCTTCCCGGCACGAGAGTGCAAGTCGCGTTCGATCGGCAACCCCAGCCGTCCGCGCACGGCCGCCAGTTCCTGCAGGCTGATCCAGCCCAGCTCAGGCATCCCCAGGCCCAGGTCGCACAAGCCGAAAGCATGGTCATGCTCGTCCGGGTCAATCTCGGTCAGCAGCCGGGTCCGGCATCCGGCGTGAACAGCTTGACCACGTGCGCGGATCGAAGTCCGGGTTCTGCAACGATTCGCGGCCATTGGCCAGCAGCACCAGACGCTGCTCATCGGTGATGAATGCGTAGTTCATGGTGAACTCCTGAAGGCCGCCGGGCGGAATTGCCCGTCTCCTCCGGGTCACGGCACAGCGCAAGCAGTCAAGGGGCGCAGACGGTCATAGGCCGCCAGCGTGAAAGGCACGCACCGCCCTTGACGGCGAGAACGCCGTGGCACGATGAAGGGAACAGCAAGCCGCCCGTACCCTGTCCACCACACACCCTCGCCTCTCGGCAAGCGCAGCGCGCAGGCTCGGCTCAACAAGCCGAGCCGCAAGCGTCAAGGGATCAACGCCATCTAATCCATCAGATACTGCCAGCGCACCATCCGATCACCCAAATCGATCGTTTCCCCATCCACAATGAACTTGCCGTCACCCGCGTGATGAATCAGCCGCCGCTCCTTACGATCCTGATCCACCCATATCCTTTTGACCTCCAGGATGAACAGGCTGTAGCGATCAAGCAAGGAGGTGTCTGCAACTCGGCATTCGAGGTTAGCCAGACACTCCCCCACCAGCGGTGCGCGGACATCAGTTGCCGGAAGGGCCGTCAGGCCGAAACGCTTGAACTTGTCAGTCTCCGAGCCAGAACAGTTGCCGACATCAACGACGATCCTAGCGAGATCAACGGTCGGAATGGCCAACACGCACTCGCCAGTCCGGCGCAGCGCCTCATGGCTGTGATCCCAAGGGCCAATGATTGCACCTACCAAGGCAGGCTCGTGCTGCACCATCATGTGAAAACCCATGGTCATGAGGTTATCGCTTCCATTCGTCGCCCGCGTAGACACCATCACGATGGGGCCGGATTCCAGCAAACGATAGGCTTTTGACGCTGGCATTTCTTTGAACATAGTAGATTCTCCAAGGTGTGACGGCGCCCGTTGTCAAACACCGTCACTGGCGGATCAAACACATTCAGCATGCGCTCGGTCAAGCGGTGAAATCGATGGCCTCTGCCGACCCCTTCCATGCCTCGATGTCCAGGCGTACGCCTTGCATCTTCTGCAGCGCCAGTTCATTGGCGACATGCCCGGCAAACAGATGAAGCGGCGGCTTGGCGACGTCCGCGGCCTGCATGATCAACAGGGCAAGCTTGTCGGGATCGCCGGCCTGATGTCCTGCGAAGGTTCCAAGGTGCAAGTCCAACGAGGCCTGGGCTTCGGTGTAGTCATCGATCTTGCGCTGTGCTATCACCAACGAGCCGCTGGACAGGAAGTCGGTGCGCACCGGCCCTGGATAGAGAACGGTCGCCGTGATGCCCAGTTCGGCAACTTCGGCTGCCAGGGACTCGGTCAGGCCGGCCAGGGCAAACTTGCTGGACACATAGCTGCCCCAGCCCGCATAGCCGCCCTGGAAACCAACGATGGATGCGATATTGATGATGTGCCCCGAGCGCTGGCGCCGCAGATGTGGCAGGGCATGCCGCAGCACGTTCAAGGGAGCAAAGACGTTCACCTCGAAGTTCCTGCGCAGTTCGCTGTCGGACAGCGCCTCGATCGTGCCTTGCTGGCCATAGCCCGCATTGTTGACGACGACGTCAAGACGGCCAAAGGTCGAGATCGTCCTGTCGACGGCGCTTTGAACGCTGCGATTGTCAGCCAGGTCCACTTGCAGCGGAAGCAGGCTGTCGGAAGCGGTGCCCACAGTGGATTCGAGTGACTCAACGGTTCGCGAGGTCACCGCCACGCGGTCGCCGCGTGCCAGCAGATGACGGGCCAAGGTTTGGCCGATGCCCTTCGAGGCGCCCGTGATGAACCATGTCTTGCGTGTTGCCTTCATGATGTTCCCTCGATTTCCCTTAAGGGGAATAGAAAAATTGATTGGTTGACTGGTGGCCCGCAGACGGCTGCGCCGCCGTTCCGCTACTTGAGCGCGACGCTCATTCCACCGTCGGCCATGACCACCGAGCCGACGAGATAGCTGGCCTTGTCAGACGCCAGGAAGGCGATGACTTCGGCAATTTCCTCGGGTTGTGCCGCGCGCTTGATAGGCGCGTTCTTGCCGTGCTCGGCGAGGAACCCGGGACCGTCCGCATGGATCTTGTTGGTGATGTTGGTAACGACGTCGCCCGATCCCACCGCGTTGACCCGGATTCCGTCTTCGATCGCTTCGAGCGCCAGCGCGCGGGTCAACTGCGCAAGAGCACCCTTGGACGCTGCGTAGGCAGCGATGCTCGGGAACGCTTGATAGCACGCATAGGAGCCGACGTTGACGATCGCGCCTTGCTTGGCGGGGATCATGGCGCGCATGGCCTCACGGGAGAACAGGAAAGCGCCTGTCACATTGACTGCCAGGATTCCGTTCCAATCGTCGAGCGTCATCTCCACCACCGGCTTGTTGATGATGATGCCGGCGTTGTTCACGAGAATGTCGAGCCTTCCGAACTTCTCCTTCGCCAAGGCGACTGCGCGTATCGCGCTCTCTTCGTTCGCGACATCAGCGACGAGCGGAACGATGCCGGGACGGGCCAGCGTTTCGACGTTTGAATTCCTTCCCACGGCGATGACCTTTGCGCCCTGCGCGTGAAGGAGATTCGTCGTCGCGAGTCCGATGCCGCTGGCAGCGCCTGTGACGATCGCGACCTTGTCCTGGAACGGCGTTGCGATGGATGCGTTGGATGTCATGTTCATTCCTTCGGAAAATACGTAGTCGGTCGAATCAGTGGGAGTTGGCCGTGGGGCGAACGACGATTTCGCTCACATCCACATCGGCCGGCTGCTCGATCGCGTAGGCGATCGCGCGGGCGATGGCATCCGGTGCCAGTGCGATGCGGCGGTATTCGCGCATGGCATTGCGGGCCGTCTCATCGGAGATCGTGTCGGCCAACTCGGACTCGACGACGCCGGGGCAGATCACGGTCACACGGATCTTGTCGGACTCCTGGCGCAAGCCGTCGGAGATGGCGCGCACCGCGAATTTGGTTGCGCAGTACACCGCGGCCGTGGGCGATACAGCCAGCCCGCCGATGGAAGAAACATTGACCACCTGGCCATGGCCCTGCTGCTCCATGCTGGGCAACACGGCCGCGATGCCGTGCAGAACGCCGCGGATGTTCACGTCGATCATGCGATTCCACTCGTCCACCTTGAGTGAGGACAAGGGCGAGAGCGGCATGACGCCCGCGTTATTGACGATGACGTCGATCCGACCGAAGGCATCTCTCGCAAACTCGGCAAAGTCATTGACGTCCTTTGCCGACGTGACATCAAGCGCGCGATAACGCACCGATCCGCCGCTTGCCTGGATCTCCCCGGCCAAAGCCGCCAGCCGCTCCGTACGACGCGCGCCGACAACGAGATGATGTCCCTGGCTGGCAAGAAGCCGCGTGGTGGCTTCGCCGATACCGCTGCTGGCGCCGGTGACGAGGATGATTTTCGGTTTTTTGGTTGCAGACATTTTGGTGAACTCCTTTTCAGCGGGTGGTTTCGCGGTACAGCACCATGCCGGCGTGGTACAGGACGCCATCACGGAAATCGCCGCCGGCGGTAAAGCCGGTGTCGTCGCGGTAGTCGATGTGGTCGCCCTCGATGCGGTAGCTACCCTGATAGGCGCTTTTGCGCGAACCTCGGGCTTCGTCATAGCGGCCTCCCTGCAACAGCGCGTGGCGGATGTTTCCATCGGCCGTCACCCACATGCCGACGTACTTGTTCTGGTTCATGGCGCGCGCCTCCTGGGCTCTGCTATCGCGGGTTGATGGGGTCTCGCGAGCTTGCTGGGCATGGCCGATCGAGATGGCGGTAGCCGATAGAAGGACCGAGATCATTTTCTGGTGGGCTCGCATGACATCAGCCTTTCGCGCCCACCACAGCCACTTTGGAGAACAGGCGCAGATCCATTTCGCCGTCCAGCAGCGGCGCTGCGGCTTCGGCAAATTTCAGGAGATGCGGCGTCTTGAAGTGCTGGTCCAGGTCATCGCGGGATGTCCAGTTTTCGTAGACGAACCAGAGATCCGGGTTGTCTACTGATCTGTGCAGCTCGAAGTCAATGCAGCCGGCTTCCTCGCGGGAGATCGGCGCCAACTCGGCCAGCAAGCCGCCCAATGCCGTGCCCTGTCCGGGCTTGGTGCGCATGAACGCAACGTTGGTAATGGTCATGAGATGTCCTTTGCGTGAGTTGCCGGAAGAGATCGTCAACCGGTAACTCATGATAGGAACGACACCCCTCTACGCGAATACCTGCACCTATGTGGTTCTTGCCCATTCCTATTTCGAGAGGAATGTCGAGCCGCTGTCGGCTACCGCGACCAAGCAGCGAAAGGAGTAGTCACTTGTCCACCCGTGCAGCGTGACGTATTCGGTGGAGATAGACGCCGGAGCTTGCGGCGGCCCCGAAAGCGCCATGCACCAGAATCGGCCACGGTATCCAACAACGACCGTTCAAGCCAACCCCGGCTTTGGCACGCGGCGGACAATGAATGGCGCATGAACCAGCGCACGCTTGAAAGTCTTTCAGGTTCGCGCGGCCATGGGCACAAAGGCAGGAGCGATCCCCGCTTGGTCATGTGCCAACAGGGACGTGCTCATCCGCGAAGACGGTCAGGGCGCTGCGTGATGCTGTTCGCGCTCAGCCATCACCTCCTTCGCAGCCAAAGCCCCATTGATCGCTGCGGGGAAGCCAGCGTAGACAGCCGTGTGCGTGATGATCTCTATCAGTTGATCCTTCGTTCCGCCCACGTTCAAGAAACCGTGCATATGAACCTTTAGCTGAGCGAAAGCCGTCCCGAGCGCGGTGAGCGCCGCCACGGTCACCAATTCCCTCGACGGCAGGTCCATGGACGAGCGGCTGTACACGTCGCCAAAAGCAAACTCGATGATGTACCGGCCAAGATCCGGCGAAATGTCCTGCAACGCAGAAATCACGCGCTCGCCGGCATTGCCATCGATGTCCTTCAGACCCTCCCAGCCTTGCTCATATCGCGTCTGATCCGGGTTCCGAGGTGTCATGCCCGCGTCGCACACCAGCGCGATGCCTCTCTCTTCGAACAACTCCTTCAGAACCATCGCCGTATTGATCGCTGCAGGGAATCCGGCATAGACAGTCATGTGGATTGCTAGCTCGACGAGTTCCTCAGGCTTGCAGCCTACGTTGAGCGCTCCCCCGAGATGGAACTTCAGTTGCGGCCGGGCATGTCCCAGCGCAGCCAACGCACCCGCAGTGGCGAGTTGCCGTTGCCGCAGGTCGAGGTGGCGACGCGGATAGACCTCGCCGTAGGCGAACTCGATCGCCAGCCTCGCCAAGTCAGGCGCGATGTCTTTGAGATTGGCTTCCAGCGAAGGGGGGCGTTGGCCCTCGATCATCGCGAGATAGTCCAAACCAGTCTGGTATCTTGCAGAGGCGTCATTCATATTCCGTCCTTCGGTGATGTGTGATTCGAGGCGTAGGCTTCCAAGCCTCATTTGACCGATCCTCTCGGTGTGATGCGCGGTAGCTACTGCTAGCCAATTTGGTGGACTCCATGTGGCAAGGCCCAGTGCCCGAACCGATGCATCCGGGCGCACATGGACAGTGGAACTGCGGCCTCTACCCTTCCTCAAGTTTCATTTCACCGTGAGAAGAATGCGCGAGCTGGAGCCAATCAAGTTCGCGCTGAAGCGTCTGAAATACGTCGCCCTCGATCTCTCCACGCAGCCTCATCGCATTCAAGGCAGAACGCTGTTGGGTCACACATTCCATTCGGAGGGCTTCGCCACGCGCCGGAGTTCTGGGAGGTGCTGCAGCATTGGCCTTCTGAAGATCTTGAAGCTCAGCCCGAAGTCGCCCGGCGGCATCCCCGGACAGTCCCCGAATTTGCATGTCTGCGGCCTCGATCATCGTAGAGGCGGCGAATGCGGGCGGCGTTGTCTTGGTCGGAGCTCATGGAATGTCCTTTTTGCAGGTAGTCGGCAGAGACAGTCCACCGGTGACTCATGGTAGGAACGCCTCCCTGCGGCGCGAATACCCACATCTATGCGCTCCTTGCCTATTCCTATCGTTCTGCGCTACCCTGGAGCAGGCAATCCCGGAACTTCGAGGAGAACCTCACCGACGCAATCTGCCCTGACCGGTGACCTATGACGATGATCGATGAGCCTATTTCCCAGCGCATGTCGGCACTCCTGGCGCAACTGGCGCCAAACGAGGGCTATACGTTGTCGACGCTCGATAGCGTCCGTTTCATGCGCTCGGATCGTCCCTTGGGACGCACGCCGGTGCTGTATGAACCCAGCATCGTGATCGTTTGCCAGGGCCGCAAGCGCGGCTTCCTTGGCAGCGATGTCTATGTCTACGACGCTCAGCACTACTTGGTGTTGTCGGTTCCCTTGCCCTTTTCCACCGAGACCGAGGCCAGCGAGACTGAACCCATGTTGGCCGTTTCCATACGCCTGAGCCTGACCGATGTGGCCGATTTGATGTTGGCGATCGATCGCTCAGACCAACACACGAGTGATTTGCCACGAGGCATGGTTTCGACCCCGCTGGGAGGTCCGTTGGCCAATGCAACGCTGCGCTTGCTCGAAGCCCTGGCATCTCCGCTCGAAGCCCAGATACTTGGGCCGGCCATCGTGCGGGAGATATGTTTTCGGGTGCTGGTGGGGCAGCAAGGCGGCGCCATGCGCGCGGCGTTGACGCATCAAGGGCAATTCGGCAAGGTCGCCAAGGCGCTGAGGCGCATCCATGTCGACTTTGCGCAGAGCCTGGACGTCACGCATCTCGCAGGCGAGGCGGGTATGAGCATTCCGGCCTTTCACGCCCACTTCAAGGCGGTCACGCACACCTCGCCGATTCAGTACATCAAATCGACCAGGCTGCACCAGGCACGGCTATTGATGATTCGTGACGGCTTGACCGCAGCGTCCGCCTCGGCACGAGTCGGCTATGAAAGCCCATCGCAATTCAGTCGCGAATTCAAGCGCTTCTTCGGCCGAAGTCCTATCGAGGAAGTACGCGACATGAGAGCCTCATTCGCGCTGTCACCAGCGGCACAAATCTCGTAGCTTGCTGTAGCCCACTGAATTTGCTTGCTTGCACGGTATCAGCGCAAAACCTGGACCTTTGACCGAGCCTTGGTCCAAGTCCTCCGACATGTTCCAGAAATGTCGAACGTCAAAAAAGGGGGGTGGAAACTCGGGTCCCGGTGTTGACGCGCGCTTCAGCACACTCGGCCGCGGGCGCGGAGTTGCTCGCCGAGCCGAGCAATTTCTTGTTCGCCGCGCTGCAGTGCGGCGGGGCTGGTATGGACGGAGTAGTGCCCGAGCACCAGTGGATGAGGATGCTTGACCGCGGTGCCGACGATGAACTCCGTCGCGCCTTCGGCGACTACGCCGATCCCGGCACTACTCTCGTTCAGCACAGCGAGTTCGTTCGCGATACGCGCGCCGGCCAAGTGCAACGCACCTTGGGAGACATGGAGCCAGCCAACGTTGTGGCCCGGCTCCGTTGTCAGCTGCCAGCGTTCGCCATCACGCAGCCGGACATGCAGCACCAGCAGATCTTCGGGTGCGGCCACCTGGCTGTGCGCGCCTGTATGGCGGCCGAGGATCACGCGAGCCGGGCCTGATTGCGGCACGGCTTCGGGCGGCAGGTACTGGCTCTGCGCTGGCGCATGCTCCAGTGCCGCCGGCAAGGCAACCCACAACTGGTAGCCGCGAAAGCGCCCCATGCTGGCCGGAGAGACGTCGTGCCAGACGCCGTGGCCCGCCCGCATCCATTCGACATTGCCGGCCTCCAGCACGCTCGAGGCCCCTGTCGTATCTTCGTAGCGCATGGAGCCGGATAGCACTACGGTCGTCATGGCGATGCCCGAGTGCGGATGCATTGGGAACATCGCGCTGCCTGTGGCCTGGAAGTCGAAGTAGTCCAGGAATACTAAGGGCTTGACTTGGTTGCCAATGTCTCCGGGACTGAATACCCGGGTCACGGGGCCGTGGCGCCGGCCGGAGGCTTGCTGGACGACGTGGCGTTGGGCACCCTGGGATTCGGTTATTGGCCTAACAGGTTGCAACGATGGCGTGAAGGTGGACATCGGGTAGTTCCGTCTGATGGGTTGAACGGAACTTTAGGAACTGGACATCCAGCTGAGAAGCCTATATGTTTCGATGGATTTCATCCAAAGGAGCGATGGATGCTCGATGGCGTGTCCTTGGACCAGTTGCGGACCTTCATCGCGGCAGCGGAGGAAGGCAGTTTTTCGGCGGCGGGGCGCAAGCTGCGCCGGGCGCAATCCGTGGTCAGCCAGACCCTGGCCAATCTCGAGGCGCAGCTTCGCGTATCGCTGTTCGACCGTAGCGCACGCTACCCAGTACTGACCGACGAGGGCAAGGCACTACTGGGCGAAGCCAAGACTGTGGTGAATGGCATGGATGCATTCAAGGCGCGGGCACGCACTTTGTCTGAGGGCCTAGAGCCCGAATTGTCGGTGGCTGTCGATGTGATGTACCCGATGGCTGCGCTCACCGACGCCGTCGGCGCCTTTCGCCTGGCCTTTCCGACGACGCCACTGCGCATGTATGTCGAGGCGCTCGGCGCGGTAGTCCGACCGGTGCTGGATGGTGTCTGCCGCATCGGTGTGATTGGCTCGATGCCAGTGGTGCCCGAAGGGCTGGACGCAGAGAAACTACCGGAAGTGCCTATGGTCACCGTCGTAGCTCCAGCCCATCCGCTGGCTCAATGCCAAGGCATCCTGCACAGCAAAGATCTCGAACGGCATGTGCAATTGGTGCTGACCGACCGCACCACGCTGACTGCAGGCAGCCACTTCGGCGTGTTCTCGCCGTTGATCTGGCGCCTTGCCGATCTGGGTGCGAAGCATGCCTTCCTCAAGGCTGGTTTTGGCTGGGGACATATGCCGCTGGCGATGGTGGAGCCAGACCTGGAGGCAGGGCGACTGGTCCGCATCCGCCTGGAAATCCATCAGCCGGCAACACCGGGTATCGCCATGTACGCCGTCTACCGCAAGGACGCGCCGCCCGGACCGGCAGGGCGCTGGTTCATCGACCGGCTGCAACAATTCACCGCCAACGCGCCCGCCTGATCCATCGTTCTGGCGGATGGATTCCATCGAAATAAACAGGCTTCCGCTATAGGTGAATGGCTCCTAATCTTCGGTACATGCAACTCGCCAAGTTGTCCACTCCGGGAGCCTCTCATGACCAAGGTACTCGTTCTCTACTACTCCTCATACGGCCACATCGAGAAAGTGGCCGAGGCCATCGCTGAAGGCGCCCGCAGCACCGGCGCCCAGGTCGACATCAAGCGCGTGCCTGAAACCGTGTCGGTGGAAATCGCGAAGAACGCGCACTTCAAACTTGACCAGGCGGCTCCGGTCGCGACAGTGGCCGAACTGGAACACTACGACGCCATCATCGTCGGCACCGGCACGCGCTTCGGCCGCATGTCGTCCCAGATGGCGGCTTTCCTCGACCAGGCCGGTGGCCTCTGGATGCGTGGCACGCTCAATGGCAAGGTCGGGGCCGCATTTAGTTCTTCGGCCACCCAGCACGGCGGCCAGGAAACCACGCTGTTCTCGATCATCACCAATCTGCTGCACTTTGGCATGACCATCGTTGGCCTGCCGTACAGCCACCAAGGCCAGATGAGCATGGACGAGATCGTGGGCGGCGCACCTTACGGTGCGACCACCGTGGCGGGCGGTGACGGTTCGCGCCAACCCTCGGAAATGGATCTGGCCGGCGCACGCCACCAGGGCGAACTGGTCGCCAAGACCGCCGCCAAGCTGTTCGGCTAAGGCCTATCCGGCCGCGGCTAGGCCGGGCCGCCCGCATCCACCAAGGGCTTTCATCGCAGGCTCCGGCCTCGGCGGGGCTCACTCGTCCCTTCTCTGGAGAACACCATGAGCATCAAGGATTTCACTGACAAGGTCGTGCTGGTCACGGGGGCTGGCTCCGGCATCGGCCGCGAAGCCGCACGAGTCTTTGCCGATCGGGGCGCCTTGGTCTACTTGGCAGACGTCGGCACGCATGGCTTGGCCGAAACCAAGGATCTGATTGTCGAACTCGGTGGCAGGGCGCAGGCGGCACGGGTCGATGTGTCGGTCGAAAGCGAGATGGCCGCACTGATCGTGCGCATCGCCAAGGAGGCTGGGCGCCTGGATGTGGCATTCAACAACGCCGGCATCTCCGGCCAGGCCCACCGGATCGAGGACTACCCGACAGCCGATTTCGACCGCGTGATCGCGGTCAACCTGCGCAGTGTGTTTCTGGGCATGAAGCATGAGCTGCCTCTGCTCAAGCGCAGCGGGGGCGGCGCCATCGTCAACACCGCCTCGGTCGCAGCCCTGACTGGACCTGGCGGTATGAGCGCCTATGCGGCATCCAAGCACGGCGTGCACGGTCTGACCCGGGTGGCTGCGATGGAGAACGCGGCCCACAGCGTGCGCGTCAATGCGTTGGCCCCCGGCTGGACCGAGACGCCCATGGTCGTCGCGGCCAGCGCCCAGAACCCGGGCTTTGCCCAACTGGCAACCACCGCCATTCCCGCCAAGCGTGGCGCCCGTCCCAGCGAGATCGCTGCGGCAGCCGTCTGGCTGGCCTCCGATGCCGCCAGCTATGTGATGGGCCAGATGCTGGTCGTCGATGGCGGCATGACGATCGGCGGCTTCGAACTCTGAACTTCTTCAGCCACTGTCCAAGGAGAAACCCATGACCCAAGTCAATGTCAGCGAAGCCGCCAAGGCCGTGATTCGCCGCAACACCGATGAAGTGCAAGGCAGCGGCAACTGGGCCCTGTTCGACGAATTGTTCGCCGACGATTTCCTCGACCACACGCCGCAGCCTAACTGCACGCCGGACAAGGCCGGCGCCTTAGGCCTATACCGCAAGCTGCGCGAGGCCTTCCCGGATTTCCACGCCGTCATCCACTGGCAGCGCGCCGACGGCGACGTGGTGACCACCTACAAGACTTACCACGGCACGCATCGGGGCAACTTCCTGGGCCTGGCGCCCACAGGCCGGGCCATCCATTTCGAAACGGTGGATGCGATGCGTGTGCAAAACGGCAAGATCACCGAACACTGGGGCGTGGCCAATCTGTACTCAGTGTTGCAGCAACTGGGCGCATTGCCGCAGTAAGGAGCAGGCCATGAACACCAGCATCCTGCTGATGGCCAGCATGGGCGGCATTTCAGGCGCCGGCATGACGGTGGCCTACTCCACCAGCAAGGGCGGCGTGGTACTGATGGCCAAGGCCATGGCCGACGCGCTGGGCCCCGACGGCATCCGTGTCAATGCAGTGGCGCCCGGCACCATCGACACCCACCTGCTGCGCACCAGCCCCGGCATCGCCGAGGCGGCCGAGGGCTTTCGCCAGCGCACGCCGCTGCGCCACCTGGGCCGCCCCGACGAGATTGGCGACGCCGTGGCCTGGCTGGGCTCCGACCTGTCCAGCTATGTGACCGGCATTGCCTTGCTGGTCGACGGCGGCCTGCTGTCCGTCATCTCGAACCCAACCCTCTTCCAAGGCTCCTCATCATGAACACCACCATCCGCTTCCATCAGTACGGCGCCCCCTCGGTCCTCCAGGTCGAGGACGACCCGATTGGCACGCCCGGCGCCGGCGAGGTGCGCCTGCGCCATGAGGCCATCGGCGTGAACTTCATCGACACGCTGTTTCGGCAAGGCATGTATCCGGTGCCGCTACCGTCGGTACCGGGCGTCGAGGGCGTGGGCATCGTAGAGGCGCTGGGCGCCGGTGTGGCTGGCATCAAGGTAGGCCAGCGCTTGGCCTACTACCTGGCGCCAGGCAGTTACACCCAGCAGCGCCTGATTGCTGCCGAGCATCTGGTGCCGGTGCCGGACGATCTGTCCGCCGAACTGGTGGCTGCCGTGCTGACCAAGGGCCTGACCGCTTGGGCGGGCCTGAACGGCTACCACCAGCTCCAGGCCGGACAGACCGTGCTGGTCCAGGGCGCCTCCAGCAGCGTGGGCAATCTGCTGGCGCGCTGGGCCAAGGCGCGCGGCGCCGCCGTGATCGGCACGGCGGGATCGCCGGAGAAGCGTGCGGCGCTGGCCTCGGCGATCGATCATGTATTGCCTTCGGACGCGGCGGATCTGGCGGCCCAATTGAAGCGCTTGGCGCCGCAGGGCGTCGATGTGGTCTACGAGTTCGTCGGCAAGGCGACTTTCGCAGCCACGCTGGCTGCAGTGCGTGACGGCGGGACCATCGTCTCGATCGGCTCTGCCTCCGGCGCCCCGGAGTTCGACAGGGCCGAGGTTGCCCGTCGCCAGATCCGCATGGTCGGCGGCCCGATGGCTAGCCATTTGCAGGGGCGCGTCGACGAGGCCACGGCAGCAGTGTTCGATGCCTACCGAGGCGGCTTGTTCGGTGCGGTCACTGCTACCCGCTACACGCTCAAGGACGCGGCACAGGCCCACGCCGACATCGCCGGACGGCAAAAGGCAGGATCGCTGGTGCTCATTCCGTGATGCGGTTCGTGTGGATGAGGCGGGTATTCGAGCCAAGCTTCAATCCACATTTCCTCTTGAGCAGATCTCCATCGATCTGGATGCGTTTCTTCCAGGCGACGGAAGTGAAGCCCGACCCCAGTTCCGGGAGGAAGGATTCCATTTCGCGGATGATCGACGCCTCCAGGTCGACTTTCGCGAAGTCATTAGGATTCCTCTGCCGGAAGGCGGCACCGTCACGATCCACTATCCGCGCGGCATCACTGCGGCCAGCATCGGCATGGTCGAGGAAATGTTGGCCACCCACTCCCTTCGCCACCTGGTGGCCGAGGAGAACGCAGCCTCGCAAGCGACCGACAGCACGGAGAACCGCGCATGATCTGCGGTGATACACCACCTTCGGCATGCGCTCTGGCCTGGGCGGCGCCAAGGGTTTCAAGATGTCCGCATTCCGCGTCGGCATGTCAATCCTTGCCGCGATCTCCGCCGCGTCCCTTACCGCCGTCGCTGCCCCGGTTCCCCCCACGGCTATCGCCTCGGTCACTCCCGCGTTCGCCGCCGCGATTCCAGCCCTGCTTTTCTCCCCGGTCACCACCGCGATTCCACCCACGCTTGTCGCCGCGATTCTCCCCTTGATCTCCGCCTCGGCTCCAACTGCGGTTTTCGCCTTGGTTCCAGCCACGGCTCCAGTTGCGGTTATCACCCCGATCCCAGTCGCGATCCCAATTGCGACGCCCGCCGGAGTAGCCACCACCATCCCAATCAAAGTAGCCGCCGCCGTAGTACGGGCGCGCGTATCCGCCGCCGTAGTAACCGTCGTCGTATGGAACAGCGACACAGCCACTAAGAAGTGCCGCCGTGCCCAAGGCGAGCACAGAAAGGAGTTTCATGGCGAGCTTCGCTTACAGGTGGGTGAATTGCCGCAAGGATACAGACGACCACCTCCTCCAGTTGTAAGAAATCGTGTCACAGAGCGCGAGGTGACAGCATGATCCTTCGCAAATACAAGACGTTCCGGTCGAGTGGTGCCAGGCGGCTATGACGCTGTAGCCTATCCGAAGGGCGGGACAGCGGCAGACGGCTGGGCGATGGTCCATCGCGTAGGCAAGAAGGCTGCAGGTCGCCTGCTCGACGGCGTCCTGCATGATGGCTTTCCTGCGGCTCACCCTCCGCAATAACGGCTCTACCGGCAGCTCGCGCAACGTCCCGGGCTCGACCTCGGGAACATTGATGGCCGGATCCCGATAAGCGTCGCCAGCGCGATGCACAGCCCCGCGAAGCGCAAAATCCGCTGGGGACAGCAGACAATGAAGCGGCTTGGCATGATTGAGCGCGTGGAAGGCGAACGCGGCCTTTGGCGACTGAGCGAGAACGCACGGCAGAAGCTGCACAATGCCGCTATCGGGGTCAAGCCGGTTGCCTTCGGCACGGACTTGGGAGTCGCAGTATGGGCCCGCTCCGGCGAGGTGTTTCCAAGGCTGGGCGAACCGATCGCGCTCTGCGTAACGTCGCCACCCTACCCTCTCCGCCAGGCTCGCGCCTATGGCAACCCTAACGAAGCTCAATTCGTCGACTTCCTCTGCGAGGCGTTGGAACCAATCGTCCGCGAGCTGGTACCGGGCGGCAGCATCGTGATTGATACTGGGAACGACGTCCATCTGGCAAGAAGTCCTGCGCGGTCCCTCTACGCCGAACGGTTGCTGCTGGCGCTGCATCATCGGCTCGGCCTCTCTCTCATGGACCGCATTCCATGGGTCACCTACAGCAGGCCACCTGGCCGAACCTCATGGGCTTGCGTCAATCGCGTCCAGCTAAGCAGCATGCACGCGCTGGTCTATTGGCTCACGAATAACCCGCCCGCGTACGCTCAGACAACCGTCGCGTGCTACAGACACATACCGAACGGCATAGGAAGCTGATTGCCGCCGGCGGCGAGGCACGGACAGCAATCTATGGCGATGGCGCGTGCCGTCTGGGGCCTGGCTCCTTTGCCAGCGACACCGCGGGCCGGTTGCCGCGCAACGGCATCGAGCGTGGCCACGCCTGCGCGGATACCCTATATCGGCAGCGCGCGAAGGAACTCGGCCTCCCAATCCATGGGGCGGTGCAACCGACGGACATCCCGGATTTCTTCGTGCGCTTCCTCACCGAGCCGGACGAGCTGGTCGTGGATCCGTTTGGCGGCCCGGTCCGGACCGGGCTGGCGGCAGAGAGGCTGGGGCGTCGGCGGCTGGTGACCGAATGGATACTGGAGTACCTGCGCGGGGCCGCCGAACTCTTCTGCGAATCTCCAGGCTTCGACTTGCACCCAGCTCTTGCCACATCGAATCGATCCATATCCTAGACTATCCGGAATGAAGGCCGCCTGCTGCACGACGTCGCGGCACAGCAGGACCTTCATACCTGGCACACAACAAACGTCAGAGGAGCGCCGCCATGGACAGTCGCCAACCGCTACAACTAACCGACGCGATTCTCATGCTCGAGCAAATCCGCGTCATTTCTCGCCACGATAGCATCCTTGCCATTGCCTACGACCCGGGATACGCGGTGGCTGGTGGGCGCCCCTTTAAACCTGTCGTTGCCATCCATCCTGGTTTCGACTGGGATGCCGGCCGCGTCTTCCTCGATGTTGGCCCGAAGCTGATGGCACCGAACGAGGATCTGCAGAGGCTGAAAGCCCTGGTCCGAGACTATGCGGAGACCATCGGCTATGTATCGCTCGCGCTGCGCGATACACAGTTGGGGACTGAAGCAAAGCTACAGGCCATTGATCGCACCATCGCCAGTCTTGTGCAGCCAACGGCTGTCTCTTCGCCGCAGATATAAGCAGATCGAAGCATGTACTCACCGCGTTCGCCTCGCGAACGCTGGTGCGCGCCTGTTCTTGTGGGGATTTCCAATTTGAGTTGCAGCGACAAAACGGTTGAGTCCGCACAGTTCGGCGACCGAAGTATTCGCGGAATTCTCATATCGGCTCAACTCAGCCTTTCACTCGAAACGGTCGTTCACCATCGCGCATGACGGGGGTGCCACCAGATGAAGGGGCTCGCTACAGAGCGCCAAGCGAAGGAAGCCATGCAACCATCCTGTATACGGCAGGATGGCCAACGTCGATGCCGACTGACGCCGAAGCAATCCTGATCACCTGAGTGCGCAAGCGCGTCTCCAGCCTGGTTAGCTTCGACGCCCTCACCCCTGCATGCGGATGCGCGGTATGAAAAAAGCAGGCGATCCACCATTGAGAGGTGGCGGATCGCCTGTCTATCAACCGCGGGAGATCAATGCCGCTGAATGACTATCGGGCGACCATACCGAAATGAATACCCCACCCTGGCAGGATTAAATTAATAATAAGCGTATATTGTTTAATTTGTGCGCTTTTAAGATAAAAATTTAATCCAACTACAGAATCTCGGTATATATCCTGAGACCGCCGCGCAACGGCGCGAAAGCTAGATGAAGGGTTGCCAAGCCTACGATGCGATGGCTTCTCTTTCAGTCGGAAAGTCGATAGGCGTTTCCGACCGATAGAAAGCCAATAATCATCGGCAAAACAAGAGCGCAACGAGGAGAGCATCTTGAAAACAAAATACACAGCCATCGCGCTGGCAATCTGCGCGGCCTGTGCCAATCAGGCCAACGCTCAATCGAATGTAAAGCTATACGGCCTCATTGACACCACCATCAGCACCATCAGTAACGCCGACGCAAGCGGTCATCGCCTGACCGGCTACCACCAGCCGGCCTGGTTCAGCGGCAATCGCTGGGGCCTGACCGGCGCGGAAGACATTGGCTTCGGCACCAAAGTGATTTTCAAGCTGGAAAGCGAATTCACGAGCTACGACGGGAAGATGGATACGCCCGGCGTGCTGTTCAACCGTGACGCCTGGGTTGGCATCAACAACGATGTCTTAGGCAAGCTGACCTTCGGCCGCCAAAATGCGCTGGGACGCGATCCTATCGCCACTGGCATCTACGCCGATCCCTACGGCCCGGCGGCGATTACCACCGAGGAAGGTGGCTACACCAACAACAACAATTTCAAGCAATTGGTGTTCTATGCCGGCAGCGCCTCCGGTACCCGCATGAACAACGGCGTAGTCTGGAAGAAGCTATTCGACAATGGCTTGACCGCCGGCGCGGGCTATCAGTTCGGCGAGGTACCGGGCTCACCTTCGCGCAACACCACGGAATCCGTCACGCTGGGCTACAACGGCGGCAATTTCCACGTGTCGAGCTTGTTCACCCAGGCAAACGTGAATGGCCAGCGCAACCGCACCTATTCGGTCGGCGGCAATTATGTATGGGGCATCTTCCGCGCTAACGCGGGCTATTTCCACTACACTGCCGAACAAGGTGCACTGGGCCAGCGCAAGGACGATGCCTACACCGTATCGCTCAAGGTCGATCCTGCCGGCCCCTTCGACTACGAGATCGGCTATCAAATGATGAAGGCCGGCAATGCCGCGCTCAATGCCGACGGCTTTACCATCAACGCGTACGGCAACACCGCCAACTCCACGGCGACCGACAGCGGTCGCAAGAACACGTTGTACGCCTCTATCTTCTACCACTTCTCGAAGCGTACCGAGCTCTATCTGGCCGCGGACTACATGTTCCTGCAGCATGGCTATCACGCTGCGCAGTCCAACGGCTTTGCGCACCAGAGTGAGTTCGCAGTGGGTATGCGCACGCGCTTCTGATCCTGAGTTTGGCGCGCTGCCGATGTGATGCAATAATGAACTTTCCTTGTCCCGGCCACAAGCCGGGTTTTTTTGTCCTGGACAGCATCCCGGCCAGCAAGCGGGCTTCGTGCTGCTCGGCCAGTTCAAGACCGGGTCATCGCCGGCCGCGCTCAATAGCTGGCAACCGGCATGTCGGCGCGCCGAATCACCGACGAGCGCACGCGGAAAACCGGCCTAGTCGGCATTGATGTGTGGCACGTAACGTCGGATGAGGTTGTAGCAAGGTGCGCCGAGCTGTTGGCTCAGCGCCGTCAGACCGGCAACGTAACGGTTGGCGCCCTCCGACGCGCACACCGGGTCTCTTCTCATAGGTGGGCCCATCGGAGTACCAGACCGCCTCAATTCACGGGTACGAGGTATCTGCACCTGCACCATGGGGGAGCCGCGGCACCAAAATATCTAAATAACGCACATATTATTCGATTGACGCACAAATTCTCGTTGACCCTTCCAGGGCATTGCACCCCGGCCCCGATGGTCCTCTCACGATGCGATCCTGATCGTTCGTACGGCAAGGGGATCCAGGCCGCCTAAAGAGCCTATCGACGCCATGCGTATCCTGCTTATTGAGGACAACACAAGGCTTGCCAATGCCCTGGTCGAAGCCTTGACGCAGGCCGGGTTCACCGTCGACTGTGTGCATGACGGCCGCTCCGCTGACTACTTGCTATCGACCCAGGACTATGCGCTTGCCATCCTGGATCTCGGCTTGCCTCAGCTCAACGGACTTGAAGTACTACGCCGCCTGCGGCACCGCCGTAACCCAATGCCGGTAATGATCCTAACCGCGCGAGGCTCGGTCGAGGATCGCGTCAACGGCCTCAACCGGGGCGCTGACGACTATCTCACTAAGCCATTTGAGCTTTCGGAGCTGAAAGCGCGCGCCCGCGCCTTGATCCGGCGCAGCCTTGGCCACGGCAGCCCGGGGCTTCGCTGCGGCCCGCTCTGCTACGACGGCCTCAGCCGTATTTTCGCTCTCAATGATGCGCCGTTGGCGCTGACTAGGCGCGAACGCGATGTGCTCGAAGTGCTACTCCTGCAGGGCGGCCGCGCGGTCAACAAGGAAGCGTTGTCCGAGAAGATCTTCGGCATCGACGAGATGGTGAACCCCGACGCCATCGAGATCTACGTGCACCGCCTGCGCAAGAAGTTAGAGGGGAGCGGCGTGGCCATCGTCACGTTGCGCGGCCTGGGATACCTGCTCGAAGCATCCGTCCAGGCCAGTCCCTCGCCCCGATGAATATCCTGGAGATGGACAACAAGACTAGCGGGGGCTAAGGCGGCGTGTCTGCGACGGCAGCTCGCCGAACGCATCGCGATACACCTTGGCGAACATGCCAAGGTGCTTGAACCCCCAGTGCATCGCGACTTCAGCAACCGACGCGTCATCGCTCTGCAGAAGTTCATTGCGCACGCCCTCCAGCCTAACCCGCTTCAAGTACGCCATTGGCGTGGTGTTCTTGAAGGTGGCGAATCCCACCTGCAGGGCGCGCACGCTAACGCCAGCGGCCTTGGCGATATCCTCGACAAAGATGCTGTCCCGCGCATAGGCATGGATGAACTCGATCGCGGATCTGACGTGCCGTGGTGACGGTCCTGGCGTCTTGACTACCAGCCTGTCGGCGTAATTGTGCGGCAAGCCCTCCAGGAAGGCCCCCACGGCAACGTCACGTATGCTGGCCGCCGTGGCCATCGCCGTCACCCTGGATCCGTCATCGCCAAAGCACAATTGCATCATCTGCATCACGGCGCGGCCCAGTCTCACCCCATCCGATTCTGGGGAGACCTCGGTCTGGAATGTCACCGGGCGCGTCACCGGTGCTTCCAGCAGCGTCGATAGTCGCTGCGTGATATCGGTTGCGCCGACCAGCAGTATGTCGTAGCTGCCGGCCTGCCATTGCCATTGTCTGACCTGCGTCGCTTCCAGAACTGCGCAAGCGCCTGCCGACCAAGTGCGCTCCTGTTGACCAATCCGGGCCCGCAGTTCGCCCTCGTGGAGCAGCACCAGCGCGTAGCCATCGAACGGAGTGTCGAACCGGAATCGAACACCCGTTTTCGTCTGAATTTGATGCGTCACCGCTCCGCCAGCGAGGCTCGACGCCAGCCGCACGTCAAGATGGTCTCCCCTCCCCGATTCGATCGCGACGTTGCCCCGGATCGGTCGCAAGCGCGCCGAAAGTTCGTCGGCGTCGCTTGCGATAACCGTCTCGGCATGGATCTCTGGTCTTTCAATCATCTCTGCCCGCTAATCGCCTGCATTGCTCGGACGAGTCGCTGAGAAAGCGCTGCGCCAGCAAGGCCCAGTACGCCCCGCCGATGGGCAAATTGTGGTCGTTGAAGTCGTAGCCGGGGTTGTGCACCATGCAGGCACCATGGCCGACGTTGACACCGTCCCCCGTACCATCTCCATTGCCGATCAGCAAGTAGCTGCCCGGTACCTGCTCCAGCATGAAGGCGAAGTCCTCGCTACCGGTGAGCGCACGGGTCTGCAGCTCGACGCGGTTCGCGCCCACCAGCTCCACCGCCACCTGACGGGCAAAGTCGGTCTCGGCAGGCGTGTTGATCAGCACCGGATAGTTACGCTGGTAGTCGACGTGCGCACGCACACCATAGCTCTGCGCCTGGGCCTGCGCCAGTTCAACGATACGGCGCTCCAACGTGTCCCGCACCCCGCAATCGAGCGAGCGCACACTGAGCTTGAGAGTGGCGGTCTGGGGAATCACATTGTTGGCCGTGCCGGCGCTGAATGCGCCGACCGTGATTACAGCCATGTGCAGGGGGTCGATGTTGCGCGCCACGATGCACTGTAGGCCCATGACAATGGCGGCCCCCGCCACCACCGGGTCGGCAGCGCAGTGCGGCATGGCACCGTGGCCGCCGGTACCTTCGAGGGTAATGGTCACGTTATCGGATGAAGCCATGGCTGCGCCGTCTCGCAGTAGCAGCTGGCCTTGCGGGTGGCCGGGCATGTTGTGCATGGCGAAGATGGCGTCGCACGGGTATTTGGTGAACAGGCCGTCTTCCATCATCTTCTTCGCACCACCCTGGCCTTCCTCGGCCGGTTGGAAGATCAGGTTGAGCGTGCCGTTGAATTGCCCTTGCGTGGCCAAGTGATGCGCCGCCGCGAGCAGCATGGCCGTGTGGCCGTCGTGGCCGCAGGCGTGCATGACGCCATGGTGGCAACTGGCATGCGCCAGGCCCGTGGCCTCGACGATGGGCAGTGCGTCCATGTCGGCGCGCAGCCCCAAACGCTTGCCACCTGTGCCGCGCTTGAGTTGGCCCACCACGCCGGTGCCCCCGAGGCCGCGCTCCACGGCGTAGCCCCATTGGGTCAACCGGTCGGCCACTAGCTCGCTGGTGCGGAATTCCTCGAAACCGAGCTCGGGATGGCGGTGGATGTCACGCCGCACAGCGATGAATTCGTCGGCATGGGCCTGCAGGGCTTCCAGTACGGCATTCATGGACTCGCCCCTTATTGCGGTTGCAGGTTGATGGTCTTCGCAATCGCGCGGAAACGCGCGGTCTCGGCCTCATAGGCCTTGCTGGCTTCGGCGGGGGGCATCGGCTGTGCCACCAGGGTGTTCTGCGCTTCGAGCCGGGTGAGCACAGCGGGGTCAGCCAGCACCGCGCCCAGTGCCTTGCTCAGTCGCTGAACAATCGCCTCCGGCGTGTCTTTCCTGACGAAATAGCCGGTCCAGGTAGAGAAGTTGAAGCCCTTGAGCAACTTGCCTTCATTGACCGTGGGAATGTTCTTGAGGGCGGCCAGGTCGGTGCGGGTAGCGTTGATGCTGGCAATGATCTTCAGACGGCCCTGATCGGCCAGCGCGAATTGCTGCTGCGACACCGGCAGGATGGCGAAGTCCAACTGGCCGCCACTGAGGTCCTGCATCAGCGGTGCACCCCCTTTGTAGGGTATATGAAGCATGCTGGTGCCAGCGGTGTGTGCCATATGCTCGCCCAGTACATGGTAGAACGAGCCAACACCCACACTGCCATAGGTCAGCGGCTTGGTCGTCGCGGCACTGCGCGCCAGCGTGACCAGTTCATCGGCAGTGTTCGCGGGCAAATCCCTGCGGGCCAAGATCATCATCGGCGCAATGCCGATCATCTGTACCAGCCGGAAGTCCTCGCTCTTGAACTTGATGGCGGCATTGGCCAGCGGCGCCAAAATGAGCTCATTGGGGGAACCCTGGAACAGGTAGTAGCCATCGGCAGGCGCGTTCAGCACTTTTTGTGCCGCGATCGCACCGCTCACACCACTCAGGTTCTCCACCAGAACCGGCTGCCCCAACTGCTTGGCCAGAGGATGGTTCACCACGCGCGCGATCGTGTCCGACAGGCCGCCGGCTGGGTAGGGCACCACTATCATGACCGACTTGGACGGAAAAGGATCGGCAGCCACGGCGGCACCGGCCAGCAGCAGACCAACCGCCAGCGTTCCGAGTCTCTTGAGCAAGGCAAGGGGGGCGTTCATGGGGTGTCTCGTGGGCGTGAAAGCAAGGAAAAGTCGGACCGACACGAATCCTAGAAATACGCCTAATATTTGTCCAATGCATAGTTTTTCTGATTCCTAAAAAAAAAACTCATAGATACGGGGAACCCATGAACCTGAAGCAACTGGAGCACCTCTTGGCAGTAGCCGAAACCGGCTCCTTCAGCCGTGCCGCAGAACAATTGCATCTGACGCAGCCAGCCCTGAGCCGCAGTATCCAGATGCTGGAAGACGACCTGGGCGTACGCCTGATCGACCGGATGGGCAAGCGAAACGAACTCACGCCGCTCGGCGAAGCCGTCGCGACACGCGCGCGCCATCTGGTGTTTGGCGCCGAGGAAATGCGTCGCAGCATTGATTTGCTCAAAGCGGGCAACGCTGGAGTGATCCGAGTTGGTTTGGGTTCGGGGCCCGGAGCCATGCTGATGACACCGCTCCTCATCGAAGTGGCGCAACGGCACCCAGACGTGCGCGTCAGCATCACGCGAGGCGCCATTGAGCTACAACTACGTCAATTGCGCCAACGCACACTCGATGCTCTGGTGATCGAAATTCGCAGTGTGACGCCAGCGCCCGACCTGTCCCTCGAAGTTGTGGCTGAGATGCGGGTCGGATTCATCTGCCGGTGTGGCCACCCGCTGCTCTCCGTTACTGCGGAGGGCGTTGCATTCGACGAGCTGTTACGCTTCCCTTTGGCCTGCACACCATTGGCAGATGAGCCGGCACGTATACTGGTCCGGCATTTCGGTCCGCGCGCGGATCCGCAACAGGCCGTGCGCTTGCGTTGCGAGGAAATTGCGAGCCTGATCGAGACCGTGCGGGCGTCGGATGCAATTTTCCTGGGTATCGTAGCTGCCGCACGGAGCGGTATCGAGTCTGGTGAGCTAGTCGAACTGGTGACTTCGCCCCCCTTGATCGCCAGCGCGCGCTTTGCATTGGTGACACTCGTGGGCCGTACCGAAAGCCCTTCAATGCAACTATTTCGCCGCTTCGTGGCTGATCGGTTGCGGGATTAAATTATCTGTATGACCTCCCCGTGCGCGACACACCATCTCGCATGTAGTTTCATGCCCGCACCAATACCGATGCAAATTCGCGGCGAAGATCGCGATGCGACGTTGGCGCTCCAAAGCTCGGTGATCCGCCCGCCGCACGCTACGGCTTAGCAAAGCATCCCTTTCCAATTGCGGCTTCAGCGGCGTACGCTCTTGTCGTCGGACCTATGTGCATCACGATTGATCTGGCCACGACGCTCCTACTTCACGGCACCTGGGCGCCTTTGCCGAAATCGCAGTTGCCCCGCATCCAGGCAGGACAGCGCTGGCGAGCGCCGTCAATGCTGAAGGCATCGCTCGCACACGCCCCGCACCGCTACCTCCGCCTGCAAACCTCGGCTCCCTTTGGCCGCCCAGGCATCAAGGGCAACTTGCATCGCGTCGCAAAGCTCCGGCAGCTCCATCAGCCGGAACTGCCGATGACAGCTTCGGCACTCAAAACGCGGTGACAGGTTCAGCGTCGATGCAGAACTTCCTGGACAAGCGACCCAGCCGTAGCGGGCAACTCTCTCTTGGTCGACGAGTCGCTCAAGCAGCCCAGCAGCGACGAACCTGTCCAGAAGGCGATACAGGATCACCCTGTTGATGTCGAACCGCTGCTCGCGCAAACGGTTGTAGATTTGCGGGTGCGTCAGTAATTCCTGGCCTGCCTGCTCGAACAGAACAAGCAACTGCCGCGACGCGGCCGTACAGCGAATCCCCATCGATGCAAGCTTCGTATTGCGGTTTCCGGCGGACGTCCTCGACCTCGGGCAAAAAGCGGGCGAAGTCCCGGTTGGCACGGCAACTCTCAGGGCACGCAGGCCTCGACTTGGCCGCGCCAATCCGCATGGTAGCGACATGGCAGCGTCGGAGCCCGCCATTCCGGCAGCGAGCGCCGCACGCGCAATCCCTATGGCTCCCAGTTAGGTGCTATTGCACGCAGCCGTCGCCCACTGGAGATCTGGAAGACCTCCCATTCGGCCTGGCGTCGTATGCACGATAGGCTCGCTTTCGGGGCGCGCTGTTCGCTCTGATCGCCTCGATCTCGAGCACCGCTCGGTAGCCGGCCTCGGAGGTAGTTCCTGGCGTTATCACGAACTTCACACCGCGATTAGCGGCGTCGGTAGCATCCAGCACCGCGGGAGCACTGTCCGGGCCCAGCAGGAACGACAACTGCTGCGCAGCAAGATGTTTTAGTGCCGAGAAGCGTTGCCTGACAACCAGGCATCGGCGTCATCGTGGATCCCGTTGGCACGTCGCTCCCTGTTACAGGCCGTAACGCCTGTATAAGTTCACAAATATGCTCCCCCAAATTGGCCGCATAAAATACCAATGGAACCATCGGGAGCATCGTCATGCGGAGAGTCCTGGCAATTTGCGCACTGGCTGCGGGCGCTGCTGTTACCCCAGGTATCGTTGAGGCACGCGTGGATGTGGGTATTGGGATTGGCATTCCCGGGCCTGTGTTCGTGGCTCCACCGCCTCCCGTTTACTATGAACCTCCCCCGGTTTACTACGAGCCGGTCCCCGTTTATGTCGAACCGCAGCCGGTTATTGTTGCGCCCGGCTATTACGGCGATTGGCGGGCGCGAGCCTGGCAAGAGCGGCAGTGGCGAGAAAGGCGCTGGCACGAGCGCGAGTGGCGCATCCACCACCGGGGGTGGCGTCGCGGGCATGACGATGAAGATGATTGAGCTAGGCGAATACGCGCGCTCCGATAACGCGAGTTAGCAAGTAACCGCCATCCGAAAGACAGGGTGCGTCCGTAGAACGACGGCGGCCACGAAAAGCCGGGAGAAAGCCAAGAATGAAGCACCGCACAATCGGCAGGGTCCTCGTAGGCACACTATTCTGCATCGCCTCGTCGGCCTTTGCCGCAACGAATGTCAATACTCGCGCTGGCGCTTCTGGCGTCGCTCACGCGGAACCCACCCCTGTCTATGTTGCGCCTCGGCCTGTCTATATTGCCGTCCCAAGCTCACGCTACTCGCCATATAGGAGTGAGAGCGAACAACAGGAGGATTACTGGCATGAACGGACATGGCGCAAACAGGAGGAGCATAGCGACCAAGGCCATCGCAGTCGAGAGGAACGCAGCCTACACGGGCACGAAGGCTGACACGGACCTCCAATCGAAAAGCTCTCGATGTGTTGTGGAAAAATCCAACCACGGAGGCAACGACCGAGCCTAACAACGCGCTCTGAGACCGGCTTTACCGACAGCGGCCGTCGCACGCACCCCCTATGACGCCCAGTTGGGTGCTATTGCACACAGCCGTCGCCATCAGGAGATCTGGAAACCGTCCCGTTCAGCCTGGCCTTGTACGCGCTTCACCATCGGCCGGCCATTTGCCGGCTTCATCTGCCTGATCTTGCACCTCACGCTGATCGGCTGGATTCTTGCAACGATCTGTGCCGTGCACTCACTCGGCCAGACCAGAAAATCCAGAGGGCATTGCGCCAGAGAAGTATTTGTGCCTCCCCACGAATGGAAGGCCCGCTTCGGCGGGCCTTTTCTTTGGCGCTTCAAGGATTTCGCTGTCCAAAGCGAAATATTGGCATCTCTTTTGCGCTGTACATATACAGATAGCGCAGTATATTAATCCCCCCGCAAGCGGGAATAGAGGTCTCATCAAATCCTCTATGCTAGATTCGTCGCCTGCCCCCCGGCTCGGTCGACGTGCGTGTTAAGTCGCCGATCCCAGGACGGCGACTTTTTTTCGTTAGTCATCCCGGCTTCAGCTCAAGCACCAGCGGGTTGGAACAACGGTCTACAGTCGTCTCCGAGGTCTCGTCGCGTCTCATGAGCTGGCAGCCCTCATTGCAGATGGTGCCGGTCGCTGGTGGGCTCACAGCGAGGCTGGTCTGAACCGCGTCCTCACGATCTCATACTTCGACGCACTTGGCTTCCCCGGATTCATTTGACCTCAACTCCTCGATCCGCCTGGTGCGGACCTGCGTGCGAGGTGGTGTGGCAGGGGCGCGGCTACCCGCCGCCGCCCATCCCGATCAATAACGGCGTTTCGCTCATACGTACTCAGGATTTTCGATGGCAAACGGAGAAAGGGGCGGAAACCCAACGAATCTGGTCAAGCGGGTGGTGGCGCTGTGCACCGTGATTGCCGTTGGCATGTTTGCGATCCTATTGCTTCGGCCTGACCTGGCCGGGAAACTAGCGGCGATCGCATTGCTGTTGGTTGGGCTCCTGGCTGCGCTGCTCCTCGAGTTCCACGAGGGGAGGATCGAGGCGCGCCGCTGCAGCGATCGCACCGATCCACCCATCGAGCCCTGAGACAACGATATACCTTGGAATGCGTGTGTAATCACAATAGACTACGCCGCCATCGCCGAGCAGTGCGGGTCAATCAGACCCTCACGGTTTCGGAGTTCTCGCTTCCCCCCGCCGGTGGAACAGCGACGTTCAAGGCAACGCTACTCGCGAACGCGACGGACCCGAACAAGATGCTTCCCGCCAGCGTCGCGGTGATCATCCCAGACGCGCCGCGAGCGGCCAAGACCACATACCCCGCCGAGCTGGTTGGCACGAACAATTGGCAGCCGGTGGACAAAACCTGGAGCTTCACGACTCAGTGAGCGACGGTTCTGCGTTTTAGAAGGCCCGTTTCGACGGGCCTTTTCAATTCGCCGCCGAGCCTGAAAAGAACACGGCCCGCCGAAGCGGGCCGTGGTGCTGCCAGAAAATACAGGCGGCGTCGGGACCACTAGCGGGAGGCTTCTGGCTACCGACTCCACCCCTACGCCACGATGGGCGTAGAAGGTGCCGCGTGGCACGGCGGCACTTTTAGATTAGGCCACTATTCCTGCTCGCAGTGCCGGTCATTGTGACGATGATGTAAAAAGCTGCGCTGTTGCGATAACCGGTGCGTGTACTAGATGATCGGAGCTCATACGAGCGAGTCCCTGCACTCTACCTCGTTCGAAGGAGGCCCCGCGACAATCTGCAGAGCTTCTTATTTTGGGGAGCAAGCTGAGTTGACAGTCTGTGATACGTCCCGTGGACGCATGGGTTATCGCATTCACGCACGCCATTCACATGAATGTCACGGAGAGTGAGGATACGGAGCAAAAGACCGCCTAAGCTATGGATGCCGCACGGCTTTCGCGGCGGGCTTAGCGTCTTTCGTGGCGCCTTGATTGCGTTGCGTACTACAACTGGGCGGTTGGTTATTCGCGACGCAGTGAAGCCCTTCGTCATGTAGGTTCCAGGCCCGCTTCGGCGGGCCTTTTCTCTAGGTG
Source organism: Cupriavidus sp. 96C5-1 (assembly GCF_057798855.1). Taxonomy (NCBI): domain Bacteria; kingdom Pseudomonadati; phylum Pseudomonadota; class Betaproteobacteria; order Burkholderiales; family Burkholderiaceae; genus Cupriavidus; species Cupriavidus sp. 96C5-1. Next base: position 75,149 of record NZ_JBYOJU010000038.1, read on the forward strand.
CCACCGCACCCACTCCATTTCAATAACCAGCAATAATGGGTATCTTTATGCGCCCAACACCCTCGCATCTCGCATTCCTGCTGATTTCGGTAATCGCACTCTCAGCATGTGATCAGAAGGCTGCCAGTAGGAGCCCATTTGATGAGCCGCTGCAAGCGTTTGTCGCAAAGCACACTCAACTTTGCGTCGTTGCTGGCCCAAGTAGCTATAGCTACGATACGTGGCCCACCCAGGTTGATGTTCGGTATTTCACCGACAAGCATTGGGACGAGTGGAATAACGCGGGCGACCGTCTGAACGCGCTAGCCGCGGCGGGTCTGATCGAGTATGTAATCGGTCCTAATCAAGGCTTTCGCACGTACTCTCTGACCGACTTGGGGAGGCAGAAACTCCACAAGAATGACACGTCCAGACCGGGCTTGGAGGCAAAGGGAGATGAAGGAAGACTGTGCTTTGGGACACAGAAATACCGAGGTGTCGTGGGTGCAGAAAAGGCCCCGGACTTCTTCGGCTACGAGGCCAAGATGGTTAAGTACAAGGTGGATGTGACTATCGAGACATGGGCACGGCGCCAGGACGTCCAAGCGGCCTTTGAGCAAATCAAGGAATATGGCGCTGGAGGTATCCGCGAAAAATCGCGCCAATTGTTGCGAAGAGAGGACGGTTGGATAATTCCGGCGCCGTAGATCGCACCTGGGACAGGTTCGATTGCGCTGTCCAACGCGAACGATTGGAATCTCTTTTGCGCTAGCCATATACAGATAGCGCAATATATTAACCCCCCCGCAAGTGGGAATAGAGACCTCATCAAATCGTCTATGCTAGATTCGTCGCCAGGCCCCCCGTCTCGGTCGACACTCCATTAAGTCGCCGATCCTAGGACGGCGACTTTTTTTCGCCAGTCATCCCGGCTTCAAATGCAACCTGTCGCACCCGGTCCCCAGAATTGGCTGCTCAATGTCGCACGCAAGGAGCGAAGGCGGGTCAAGGTGTATCTGGTCTCCGGCGTCGGGTTAGCTGGTTCAATCAATTCGTTCGACAACTTTGTTGTGCTGCTGAACACAACTCGCGGCTTGCAGGCAATCTACAAGCACGCCATCGCTTCCGTCCAGTTGGATGACCTTGGCTGTCTGGCGAGCTCGGAGAGCGATCCCAAGGCGCCGGCCGTGGCCGTGCGAAAACGCCGTCCGATATGAGACTGAGGACGGCCTGTTCGCAGCAAAGAATCCCGATTGCGCAGAGTTTGTGAAATTTGCGCACCATTAAGGCTACCGCGCTTGCATGGCCTTGCATTGCGGACAATAGTTCCCTTTCGCCCCAAGCAAAATCGACATGCAGCCAGATTGCCAGCCGGTTCGAATTTCGCTCGATGAATTGAGACCGCTCGCCGCCACCCCAACCGACGGCTCCTTGCTCAAGCACGCGACCTTGCGCGTCATCGCCGAGCAGGAGGATCGTCAGCACCGGCAGGAGGCGAAAGCGCTAGGGCTGCTCATGCAGCCCGACTAAGCGGGCAAGACGCGCCGCGAGGATCTCCTCTCGCAGGCGATACGTTCCCGGCCTTTCATTGCTCATAATTTGTGTCAGGCGGAGCCGTTATGCTATTGGTAGCTGCTGCAGAATACGCCGTCGCATTTCTCGTCTCGTGACGTCGCGTATCCCGATCCTCATGTATCACCAGATTGACGTGCCACCGGCCCGGGGCGCGCCGCTGCGCGGCCTGGTGGTGGCACCGCGCGATTTTGCCTGGCAAATGCGCATGCTCAAGCTGATGGGCTTCCACGGACTCTGCATACGCGAGCTAGTGCCTTATCTGCATGGCGAGAAGGTTGGCAAGGTTGCCGGCATCACGCTGGATGACGGCTATCGCAACAACATCGAGCATGCCTTGCCAGTGTTGCAGCGCTTCGGCTTTACCGCCACCTGCTATGCCGTCAGCAGCCTGGTCGGCAAGACGAACGAGTGGGATACATCGATCGGCGTGCCGGCCAAGCCGCTGATGGCGCAGGGCGAGCTGCGCGAGTGGGGCCGGGCAGGGATGGAGGTCGGCGCGCATACGCGGACGCACATGGACTTGACCAAAGCGGACGCTGCAACCGCCCGCGACGAGATCGAAGGTTGCCGCCAGGAACTGGAGGATATGCTTGGCGAGCCGGTCCGTCATTTCTGCTACCCCTTCGGCGAGTACGACAAGGCGATTGTGGACCAGGTGCGCGAAGCGGGCTTCCACACCGCCGTCACCACCAACCGCGGTCGCGCTAGCGCAGGGCACGACTTGTTCCGCCTGCCTAGAGTGCCGGTTTCGCGCACCACGCATCCAGGCCAGTTCCTGCAGAAGTTAATCACCGCCTATGAGGACCAGCGCGGTACGGACGCGGCCAGCCATGATGCACGGTAACCAACGCGCGGTGACGCCCGCCTCCCAGTTGCGTGTGCTGATCCTTAACTCTCTCCTCGACGGTGGCGGCATCGATTCCCATACGCTTTCACTTTGCCGGGCCCTGCAGTTGCAGGGCTGCGAGGTAACCCTGGCGGCGCCCCACGATGCACGGTGGATAGCCGCCGCGCGCGAGATGCAGGGGATCTGCTTGCTGGAGCTGAACGCCAAGCGCATCGCGTGGCCGGAGATACTGGCACGGCATCTCCGGGAACGGCAAATGCATGTCATTCACGCGCATCATGGCCGCGACTACTGGGTGGCGATCCTGGCATGGATACTTTCTGGCCGGAAGGCGGCGGTCGTCGTGACGCGCCACCTGATGACAAGCCTCAAGGAGCGGACGCGCCGATACCTAGCCGCGTCTTCCAGCGTGATTGCGGTTTCCGACGCGGTACAGAATGCATTGCGTCTTGTGGATCCAGACCGCACCTTGAAGCTCAGGCGGATCTACTGCGGCATCGATACCGAGCGCTTCCGCGCCTGCACCGCGGAACGCCATCGGGTCCGCAGAGCCCTCGGGGTGCCTCATGAGGCATGGATTTATGCACTTATCGGCGGGGCACAAAAGCCGGACGGGAAAGGACAGTCTTACTTCGTCAAGGCCGCAGCGCAGGTATTCGAACGACATCCTCATTCGCATTTTCTGTGTGTCGGTGATGGAGACCTCACCCCGCAATTACGCCGTGAGGCGAATTCCCTAGGGCTAGACAGGAATTTCCACTTTCGCTCCTTTGAGCACGATGTGGCATCGCTGATGCAGGCGATCGACGTGCTGGTGCATCCGCCCGTGGGCAGCGAAGCGCTGGGCCTGGTCATCCTCGAAGCATTAAGTTGCGGCAAGCCGGTAGTTGCCACTTCGCTGGACGGCATTCCAGAGACCTTCATCGACGGCGACCACGGCGTACTGGTGCCGCCGCGCGACGCCAATGCCCTGGCCGTGGCGATGAGCCGGCTGGCAGCGGACCCGAGGCGCGCGGCGCGCATGGGAAGCCGGGGACGTCTATGGGTGGAGGCGAATTTTTCGCTCGCATCTCTGGGCCGCGAAACGGTGCAGTTGTATCAGGACTGTCTGTCGGGTGCACGCCATCGACAACACCGCGCTAGCTAAACCGCGTCAAGCCGTGAGCGGACATCGATCCCCTCTCGCGACCAATAGTTTCCCAGCCAATCGTTCCTTAGAATTTGTATCGAGCGGAGTCCAGTATGCAAATCGCAGCTGCTGCAGGATACGTCGCCGTTCTCCTCGCCGCCCTCGTTACTGCGGTCCGGTGGGTCGCTAAGAATGATTCTGGTCATCGCGACGACTGAGCGACTGAGCGATAGGCGATAGCTGGATACACGAGGCGGTATCTCGCGCCTCCCCTCTTCCCTTATTTAACGGATTCGTGCCGTGCGCAAGCTCTTCTCCGTCGTGGCGGCCAATCTGGTTGTGCTACTCCTGGCCGGCTGCCTCGTTCCCGAGAAACTCACGGTGTCGGTCTTGGTCAAGCGGGACGGCACCTATACCTATAGATACGAAGGCACCGCGATGTCGGTGCCGGCTACGATCCGGCTCAAGGAAGGTGCCAGACTCTCGCCCAACGATCTGCAGGTGCTTAAGCAGGACGCCGCACGGATGGCAGACAGACCCGGGGTCCGCAAAGCGATCTATGTTGGCGAAGGGCGCTATGAACTCTCCATAGAGCAGGATCTGCAACCTGGCCAGCCATCGGACGCTTTGAATTTCGTATTGGTTAAACGGGACAAAGAAGGCGTGTTCACTATTGCGCCGGCGCCCATCAGCAAGAAGGACCTGGATGCGCTGCGGCAGCTCGGCTTCAAGGTCGACGGCACGCTGGAGGTCCGCCTGCCGGCCTATGCCGAAGTGGTAGACCACAACGCTCACGACGAGCCAGGTTTCTTTAGCAAGGCCTATCGCTGGAAAATTGGCGCGATGGATGCCGCGCCGACCATCCGCTACAAGCTTCATTGAGTTGGTGGAGCGATATCGGCTCGCCCGACAAACGGCGGGAGACGCGGATGGCGAGTTTTGCTCCGGTTGCGAACGCATGGGACGGGCAGACAATTTCGCTAAGTCGCTATTCCAACGAAGGAAATTCTCCAGTGCACTCTGACGATCTATCGAAGCTGTTCCAGCGCGTTGGCGGCACCTCCCAAGACTATCGCCAAATCGTGCGTGAGGACTCGGTCCTGCAGGCGCGCGGCCGCTGGCCGCTGTTGGCCTCAGGACGAGCTGCCACCGATTCTGCGCGGCGGCGCCGGTGTACCGCATACGCCCGCCCTCCTGCAGCCCCGAAGATTGCTCCACCGGCGGCACCGGTACCGCCGCCTCCCACCGAGTTGGCGACCGTCTTTGCCCGCCTGGGCGGATCTGGCACGCCTGCGGCTTGTTCTCCATGACCCCATCGCGACACAGCTCCACCATCACGACGGTGGACGCAATGTAGTAGAGGGGATCGGCCGCCTCCCGCTTGAACGCCAGTGCCTTGATCAGCTCGTTGGCGATGTCCGAATTGATCATGTCCTCGGTCAGGATCAGCACGAAGCGGTTGGCCTCCGTCTCGACCAGGCAGATGAAATGGCAGGATGACGCCTGCAGGTTGACTTCTTCATAGAGCTTCTTGTTGAACGCCGGCAGGTCGTCAATGTGGTCGATCGGCTTGGATGCGGTCCGGTAGCCGCCAGCGGCGCGCTGGGCCGTTGGCGGGTGACGCACAGCACAGAAGGCCTCTGGGCCTTCCGGCTGCTTCTTCAACCCCGCCCCCCTCGAGGCTTTCCTCTTTTGATCGCCTTTCCGAGGCAGGAGAACACAATGCGCTTGAACCTCAATGAGGTCGACTAGGTAAGAGTCCTGACACCTGCCCAGCTCGACGTGAAATGCCTGTCGAAGCGTCAAGGCCCCTGCCCGCTCTGTGGGGGCAAGACCCGCTTCCGCTTCGACAACAGGAATGATGCCGGCACCTATTTTTGCAACCACTGCGGCGCCGGCAATGGATACACGCTCCTGCGCGCCTTCGCCGGCATGACCGATCGCGAGGCCCTCGAATTCCTGGAGGGAGAATCAGGCTGTCGGCCAGCCGCCCACTACGACGAGCGCAGCCTCAAGGCAAAGGCGGAAGCCGAGGCCAGAGAGAAGCGCGCGAAGCTGAACGCGGCCTAGCCGGGTTCGGTGGCCATCACGGAGACTTTGCCAGTATGAGTCTACCTCAGCCAGCAGGGGCCTGGCCTGCGACTGGCGTGGCTCTTACCCGATCTTCGGTATCACCCGGCCATGGCCTATTGGGATACAGACGATCAGGACAAGCCGGCCAACTGCGGCGACTGGCCGGTCATGCTGGCCAGGGCAAGACGTGCCGATGGGACACCAGTCACGCTCCACTGCACCTACCTGAGCAAAGATGGCTACAAGGCGCTCTTCGTCGATATGAAAAAACAGATGGCGAGCCCCAAAAGCTCGCCGGCGCCGCCATTCGCCTGAATTGCCCGACCACCCGAAGCCGCAAGGCCATCGTCTGCGACGGGATCGAAACCGGCCTAGCCTTGGTGGCCGCCACCGGCAATCGCATCTAGGTCTGGTACCTGTTGAACGCCAGCAACCTGGCTGCCGCCGACATCCGGCGGGATCGCTTCGACGAAGTGATCATCTGCTCCGACCGGGATCCTCTCGATCCGAAACACGGTTAGCGACCCGGTGAGCATTTTGCGGAGCAGCTGCAAGCACGTTTGGTGACGGAAGGCTTTGCCGTGCGAATGCGCGTGCGGAAGACCGAGAGGCTGGACTATTCGGACCTTTGGCTTCGCGCGTCGCATCTGCGTGTGGCAGTCTAAGCTTGGAGAGAAACTCATGGGTATCGGGAGGCAGATCTGCCGTGTCCATGCCCCTCGAGCTGTAGGCTGTTCGGACTGAAATGCCAACAGCATTACATGCGGCCGAAGCAGGACGTCGTGCCCTCTATAAGGGCGACAACCCCCCGCGCTACGAGGAAGCGGTATCTCGCTGGGCCCCCGCGAGCTGGCGCCCAGTGCATCGCCTTCTGCGGCTTGAGGGGCTGATTCGTTTCGCAGTCTATCGCCGGCAGCCTTAGAACGAGGGGAAAATCAGTGATGTATCCTGCAAGCCAACGCCGGTCCTATGGGCCGGCTTGAACCCGTCCAGCGTACAGACTCGACGGATGACCGGATGTGCATAACCCCTGTGATGTGTTCTCTTGCTCCTGCACCGGCGGCAGCTTGCTCCTCCGCGTTTCTAGGGTTTTCCCCAACACTGTTCACCTATGCCCCAAATCCACAGCCCTATAGCCCCAATCTGCTTCACCTACCTCCCCAAATCCACAGCCCCTTTCCCCCAAATCTCTTCACCCAATCCCCAAATCAGTGCACGATATGGCCCGGAAACCCTTTACTGGAGCGGGTTTCCGGAAGTCAAAGGTTTACCTAAAGGTTTACAGTGTTTACGAAATACACGTAAACACTACATGTGCCTTCCCTTAGATCCTCTTCAAGGAAAAGTGGCCTATAGTGCTCTCTGATGGATTCCAGCTGTACTTACCAAGCCACTGCATCTTGTGACTGAACTGATTCAGGATAGGGATAGATCATCCGTTCTCGGTAGGTGAAGGGTTTTGGGGAGATAAAAGGTGACCATTTTTGGGGCGATTTTGGAGTGGGTCCCAAATCAGTTCACCTATTACGCCTACGTCTGGATGACTAACGTTCTTGTTTACTTGTGAGCGCACACTCTCTCTGTAACCACCATACCAAGCGGAAAAAAGCCAAGGTGCTGCACGAGGAAGCGAACGCCACGGTTACATGCCCGAGAAGAACACGGTTAAGGTGAACAGATTTGGGATACTTCGTCCGCTCAGCGGTTTTGAAGAGCCCCAAGAGGCACATAGTTAGGTGAAATGCGGCGAATTCGCTGCGCCGGGGAGTTCCGTGTGGCACAGACAGCCGCCGTATCGGCCCCTTACTTAAGATCTCAGGTGAAGAGATTTGGGGGAAGCAAAAGGTGAGGACTTCTAAAGAGAAGTCCTATTTATAAAGGAAGTAGGTTAAGTGATTGCTTACACTAAGAAGCAGATGAAGAAATTCCGCGAGTGAGATAGGTGTAGAGATTTGGGGTGCCGATTAGGTGAACACTTTTGGGGAAGCACGTATGTGTCACCGGACGCCTCGACGGAGAAGCTGATTTTCTCGTGAGTGCTCTCGCCCGCTCAGCCCGCAGCGGAGGATTGTGGGCCCAACACTAAGTACTGGTGTTCTGCCGCCGAGAGGTGAATGGTTTTGGGGCTTGTCGCGTAACTTGCCAGCCTAGAGGGACTTGCCAGGCCATGCTCCATAGAGTTCGACTGCTTGCAGTACCACGTTTCAGGAAGCAGATGCCTGGCGGCGATAAGGTGAACAGTTTTGGGGTGGCAGAGAGGTGAATGGTTTTGGGGGTGTATCGCGTACCTTATCAATGTAGGGGGAATTCGCTAGCACATGACCCATAAAGCACTTCCACTTGCAGCGCTACGTTTCAGGAAGCAGATGCTTGGCGACGCTATGGTGAACAAATTTGGGGTGCCAGAAAGGTGAATGATTTTGGGGTGCGCGAAAGGTGAACAGTTTTGGGGAGATGATAGGTGAACATATTTGGGGAATCGGTGTGGCAAGAGTTCTCGGAACGAGAACAACAGAAGTAATTTCCAACTAATAGAGCTTGATAGGTGAACGATTGATCTCTAGTATTTCACCTAACCTAGCCATCGTCGGTGCCTCGAATGTCCAAAGCCAGCAGCGCGTCAAAGAGCGGGCAGATTGCCCTCTTCCAGCAACAGGAAGCGCCGGAACCATTCAAGAAGGCAGTGCAAGCCATCCATGTCTCTCCTGTCGGTAGTGCGATTACTCTCCAGCAGCGGCGGTTGTTCAATTCTCTGATCAAGAACGCCATCGAGCAACGACTGCAAACGAACGAGCAAGCAAGCACGTTTAGCATAGGTATCCCGCAAATGATGGCGGGTCTTGGACTTACAACTAAGGATACGGGGTACATAAAAGAGACCGCAAAATCTCTCATGCGTACGGTCGTCGATTGGGATCAATTGAACAGCGATGGAACGTCGACCTGGACTGGGTCGACGCTCATTGCCGGGGCGAAGATCACAGGCTCAATGCTGAGTTATTCGTTCGCTCCACAGATCTGCGAAGAACTCCTGAACCCTGAACGTTACGCGATGATTGACATGCGGATCGCACGGTTATTCAGAAGGGCCCATACGCTGGCGCTGTGGGAAAACACCGTGCGATACGAACGAGTCGGTCAGACAGGTAAGATGTCGCTGTCGACGTTCCGCAGTTTAATCCTTGGACGGGAAGAAGGTGAAACAAAGTACAAGGAGTACAAGATATTTAAGCGCGCAGTCTTGATCCCGTGCATCGCCGAAATTAATGCGATCTCCGATCACAATATAGAGTTGATAGAACATAAGGTAGGCCGATCGGTTGTTGACCTCCAGTTCAAGATTGAGCGCAAGAAGGAGGACGAGATCCAAGAGGACATCGATGTGGATCTTGTCGCGAACGTAGGCAAATTTGGCATCCCTGTATCAGAGGCCCGGAAGATGGTGCGGACTTATGGCGCTGAGAGAGTCCGGCAAGCTGTGGATTACACGAGGGCTCGGCAGAGTAAGAAGCACTCTACGCCAGTCGAGAACGTCGCGGCCTACTTCAGGAAATCACTCGTAGAAGATTGGGGGAAGGGCCAGGAGCCCATTAGCGAAACCGCACAGCCGCCAGTCGTTGCGAAGCGATCTGCCGCTAGGACTGCCGGCGAAGCTCGCGAGTCGTTCCTGGCAGCACGACTACCTGAAGCTGAGAAGTATTTTGCTGAATTGTCTGATCAGGAGCAGAATGACCTGATTGGACGGTACAACGAACAATGTGAGTCTATAAAACTTAAGATTGTCCCTGCCAAACAGGCAACTAAGCTTGTTAAGACCAGTTTCTTCACGTGGGTCGCGGCGCGAACATGGGGAGAGCCGACGTCGGAAGATATCTTGGATTTTGTTCTCTCTGGGAAGATTGCTTGAACGGTCCTTTGCCGACGCATCCTCTCTCCTAGGGCCGCAAGGCTCAGGAGGAGTCAAGTCGGCGGCAGTCGTTAGGCTGCTCTCTCTTTGCGCCGAATGCTAATCGGCGCCCTACCGCCATTCCACGGTTGCATTTCAATGGTTTGCTGACAAAGTCATCCCCTGCAAATCGGTTATCGTTTCCGCTGTTATCCAACTCTCGCACGGTCCCACACGATGCCGGCGGGCAGCACGCGACGTTCGATGCAGGCAGCCGGTACGACTAGTTCAGTACGGATGACGGACTGCCGGTGGTGAAGTCCGAAGAGGTCGCGGCCGAGTTGGTCACCTCGCCGGACAACGAGCTGCGTGTTGCTGCAATCGGCGTCCACCGTGGCATCACGGTGCAGATCTATGCGAGCTCGGGAGAACAGCCGGGCTGGGCGATGCAGAAAAATGGCGTAAGAAGGAGCGCGCCCGCAAGCGCTGGCAGCGGCGCATGGCGTGCCGAGTCAAAGGATCCGCAGGCTGGCGCAAGGCCAAACATCGCGGGGCGCGGTGTCAGCAATCTGCCCGGAACGTTCGGCAGGACTTCGCGCGCTAGGAGAGCTGCCGCCTTGTGACTGGCGAGGGAACGCGACTGCTGGTGTCGAGGCACTACGCGTTAAGGCAATGAGTGCGCGGTCGAAGGCGAAGCAGGACGAGGCGGGCAGGTGGCTCAAGAACCAGGCTCGCGCCAAAGCGGGACTCAACAGCAGGATTCTGGCGAGTACTTGGGGCAGGACGCTCACACTAGCGCAATACAAGGCGCTGCGGCGAAATAGGCTCGACGTCCCAGCAGTGCCGCCGCATCACAGCAGAGTGTAGTCCGTGCGGCCACATCTATCCTGACAAGCGGCCATCGCAGGCAGCGTTTGTCCGCCAACGTTGCGACTATTGCACCAACACCGATCACAATGCGAGTCTGGCAATTCGCATCGTGGCATGGCGCTGGTCCGGGCGGGAGAGCTCTCGACCAGGAGCAAGAAGAAGACGAGCCTCAGTACCAAGGCAGGGGTGGGATGCTCCGAACCGAGGTCCGGAGGGGCCTCGACGCTGGGAGGGACCCCAGTAAGAAATCGGACGGGCAACTGCTCGATGCAGGAGTCGCTGAACCTGGTAACCGCCCACTAGCAGGCTGCTGAAATACTATTTTTCGAACCTCGCCGCAGAACTGACGACCTCGCAGAACGGCGCACAATCGATTTTTCCGACTTGGTTGGGGGTAAGGCACCCCCTTGGTCAGCCAAAATTGGGGGTATTAAAAAAAGGTATTTCAGCAGCCTGCTAGAAGCAGCGGGCTTTGGCGGCTGGAGTATTCATCATCCGAAGGTCGTTAGCGAAATTTCGCTTTCACACGTGAAAGCGCTGCACATCGAGAAAATTAAATTTGATATTTATTTTTATACAAAAATAACTAGATATCCCATTTTTGCGAAACGTTTTGATACGCGCGCCTCATTTCCGCGTTTCGCTGCCGTCCGCCTGACTCTATGCCGCCAACTGTTTACGCCTGATGGAAATAACCCCCCTTTCAATATTCGCTCCTGCGTACACTGGCTGGTCGTTTTCACACGTGAAAGTTGCTGATGCCTAGACTTGTTGACATTAAGCGCATGAGCCATGCAGCATTCCTGGCGAACTGCATTCGCGGGTAGCATTTAGCAGATTAGATATGCCTGTGGGCTGCGAGGTGCGCGGTTGATATCGCGCAGACATCAGCTACTTTCATGCATGAAAGTTCAACTCGGTAACCATAGGAACAGAATTTTCCCATTAGGGCGCTCTCACACGTGAAAGTCCTCATCTCACGGCGGTAACTTGTCTCTCAAATGGCGATGATATATTCCGCCTTCATGTGTGAGTTCCGTTGCTAGGTTCTCGCACATTCTTGTTTGAGTGCCGATCTGCATTTTCAGCGTTAGGCGACCGAAGTGAAACGGAATACAGAATTGGATCTCGACTCTCGACCTGGGCTAAGAGAAGCACTTTCACGCATGAAAGTGCTTCTCTTAGCCCAGGGGGAAATCTGCTGTGCCGACTAGCGTTGGTGAACTGCTCTTACACATGAAAATGGCCTGGATAGAACACAGATTGAGGGGCCTGTAATATTTTGACGTGAAGGTTCGTGATCGATCGGGAAAACAGCCTTGTTTGTGTAGGTAAGTTGAATTAATCTCTCGAAATTTTGGGGGGATGAGCTTCGGAGCAAAACTGGGTCTAGACCATTTTCAATAACGAACGCACTTTCATGCGCGAGCGTGTGCATCTCACCCCGAAAGGGGATTTGTCATGTCCACTGGCAGCACCAGGGTACTTTCATGCGTGAAAGTACCCCTTCGTAAGCCGGTCTAGATATGTTTTCGCCAACAAAACGCAGAGGGTAGCCCGCTGTGCGGGCGGACTCGCTTGCCGCTTTCATGCATGAAAGCCTCGCCAAGCGCATGAGATGTTGCTGCTGGGCAACGCAGATGTAAAAATTCTCTGGATTTTTTGCTGAAAAGTGCCTATTAAGGACGATGTCAGGTTAAAGTTCTTCCGTGAAAAATCGCGAAATATTTATATATTTCCTTGGAAAGCATATGCCAGCTAAGATTGTTACCGTGTTCAATCAGAAGGGTGGTTGCGGCAAGACCATGGTCTCTATGCAGCTAGCCGGAAGCTTCGCACTCCGAGGCTATCGCACAATGGTGGTCGATATGGACAAGCAGGGCACCAGTACAATCTGGGCGGGCCAGGCATCGGCCGAAAGACCTTTCCCTGCAACGGTTATTAGCCTGGCGCCCCTGCGTGAGAAGCTAATTGGAGAGCTTGCAAAGCACGCAGAGCTTCATGACATCATCTTGATTGACTGCCCCCCTGCCATTGAATCGTCGATCCCGTGGGCGGCATTGAACATCTCTGACCTGGCATTGATTCCGGTGATTCCGTTGATGGATAACGTTTGGGCGAGTCGGGAAGCCAAAGAGCTGGCAAGACGGGCTCGCGAAGAGAATTCGGAACTTCAGACCTACTGCGTTCCGTCGATGGGGCGTCGAGGAAACGTATTTAAGGCATGCACTGAAATCTTGCAGGAGGACAGCGATATCCCCCTCCTTGCTACCGGATTGCAACAGAGGAATGCCTACGGTGAATCCCAAATGTTTGGACTGTCCGTCCACGGTGTTGCGGGGGCATCTGCCGCCGTGAAGGAAGTGGAGGAATTGGCAACCGTAGTACTCGGTAGGCTAGGAATCGAATCAAAGCAAAAAAACAGGAAAGGGAAGGGCGGTGAAGTCAAGCAGCGGGAGGTCGCATAATGGGTAAGAGCAAGCTGGATCTGATGCGTGAGCAAGCCAACAAGGCGGTTGCAGCTGCACCGCCGGCAGATCGTTTCGCGCGTGCTCAGGCCCTTGTCGAGCGCCAGCCTAATGGGTTCGCAGAGAAGAAACCCGATGTTTCCGTCTCCAGACAATTTGTTTCGGCGGAAGTGTTGAAGCCGGATTTCAAGCATGAAGTCGCAGAGGAGGCATCCGCAAAATCGGTGACATTGGTATCCAGTGCCTCAGCAGCAGGGCCATACTACGAAGAAACTGATATCGGCCAGATTGACGACAATCCATTTAACGCTCGCCGGCTCTACCGTCCCGAGCGCGTTCATGAACTTGCCGAGAGCATGCGAGCGGACGGCCAGTTGGTCCCAGGCATCGCAACGATTCGGGACGGCCGCCGTGTACTGGCTGGTGGGCACTATCGCTTAAAGGCGCTAAAGGTTGCGGGTCTGCCTACCATGCGATTGTTGGTACACCCGAATCTGACTGACCAGCAGCTTTATCAACTGTCATACAAGGAAAATGCCGAGCGGGAAGGCCAATCTCCGCTGGACAACGCACTGGCCTGGAGGTCCTTGATTGACGACGGTGTCTACCCAAACGAGTCGGCCATTGCCGAGGTCACGGGGATGTCGTTGTCTAATATCAACAAGACTCTGGCGATCCTCAAGTTATCGGAGCCAGTGCTTGAGATCGTGCGTGAAAAGCCGGAGGCATTTGCGCTCACCACACTGTATCAACTGACTCTGCTGGAGAAGGTTGCCGGTAACACCGTCACAAGTGCGATGGCGACAAAGATTGGCCAGGAACAAGCTTATTGCAGGGACGTGGAGGAAGCTCGCACCCGTTACGAATCTAAGCCGCCCCGCAAGCAAAAGGAGACCTCCCGTCAGCATCGTCTCCTTGACCGGGAGGGCAAACCACTTGGAGTGCTGAAAGATTGGGATTCCGGGAAGGTATCATTTGAAATCACGCTGCTCGATCCAGTGCAACGCCGCGCGCTTGTCGATGAGTTGAAGGAGCGATTCGCCTCATCCCAGGAAGAGAAATAGATCATTGGCACGGCGGGTGTCGTGCTTTCGCCGCTTTCATGCGTGAAAGTACTGTCGCGTTAGACATCTGCTACTTGTCGCATGAAAACTGCGCAAAGGTGAACGGATTTGGGGGGGGCTGTCGCCGCCATGCAGCTACCTAAAAATGATCGGACATGCCATCCATAGTAGAGCTAGCGGACGCCCCAGATTGGAAGTGAAGCTTCCCCCAAATATGTTCACCTATAGTCAGGGTAGGAAGGTCGCTGATACGATCCGTAGCTGAGTTGGCACACGGCGCCAGATTGCACATGAGTTTTCCCCAAATCTGTTCACCTATAATTCGGCATGCCCGACGCCCTAACGTTTGATTCCTAGGGCTGATTGAGCGAAGGTGAAAATGTTTGGGGCACCTGGGCATGAGCTACCCCCCTGACATCCTCCCTGCACTCAGCCATCGGCTGCCGCGCGTTGCGCGGAAAGGGCGAGGATTCGTACGGCGCTCAAGTGCGGCATCGAGCCGTCCTCTGAGTCACTTCGGCGGGTTCCTGCAACTGGCGGCATGATCGCACCGCCCACTTCACAGGCTATCTGGGGCTGTCCCGCCCTTAAAACATTGATCGAGCCTACCACATCGGTGTGTTCCTCGAAACCGCACACGACGCACTCAAACGTGGCTAGGTTGGGCCGGTTCTCCGCCGCCACGCGTCCGCAGCACGGGCAAGTCCTGTTCGTGCTCTGCTGTAGTATGGCGACGAGCCGGCCACCGTTCCAGGTCAGCTTGTAGTCCAGCTGGAGCCGGAACTCGTACCAACGGTCCAGGATTGCCTTGTTCAAGCCAGACTAGGCCCGAACGCTCTTGCTTGGAGCATCCGCCGTGCCTGTCGCAGATTTGGACATATTCTTCACCTTCAGGTCCTTGATACACACCATTGCATGGCTATTGCTGATCGTGGTCGTGGCTTCAGGCAGATAGTCGCGGCAGGCATGGCCGATGCGGGCGTGGATGCGCTGAACGCGCGCCTAGGCCTTAGGCAGCGCTGGCTCAGCAATAGACGACCCAATCCAGTCTGTTGGTCCGACATTGCCTGCACTGTGCCATCTGTCGGTAAGTGCATGATTTTCAACAAAAAACAACGAGAAAGAATCCATCCGACCGAAATTGTTGACCAAATTGCAATGCCGATAATTCATTTTGCTCAAACAGGAACGAAGTTGACTCTCTCGTTCTGCCGAGGCGAGTTTCGCTTGCATCGCCGTAAAGGTTAGCGCCTTCGTCTCCACAGGCAGGCACGACGGAACCCATGGCGTAGTCTCCCAAATTGATCAGGGCGCTGACCTGGCGATATAGGAGGCGCCAAACGCCGGATACGTCCACGCAGCGACGTAGTAAGGTGGCGGCATATCAATTCTGTGACCGCACACCGGGCCCGTCTTGTTGCTGGCGAACCACCGATCAGCGCTCGCCGCGCAGCCATGCGCACAGATTGGGACCAGTTTGATGGCATCAATGCCTTCCGTCTTCGCGCGTCGCCTCTGGCGCTCCACGGGAATGCTCGAGGGATCGACCACGTAGCACTCGATGCCGCGAGTCCGCAGCGCGCGGTAGATCCAAACGTGTCCTTGCCGGCTTCGCAGCTTACGACGATCCGCGCATCCATCGGCAACGACCACATCCGCCTGTGCCGTTCGACAAGATCCAGCACTGCTTGCAGGCGCAGCGTAGCATCCGCCTGCGTCACCGTGTGGAATCCCGCACTGTTACCCTGGCCATCCTGCAGTGCAACCATCCACTTCGCCGTAGCCAGCTCCAGTGACACCGCCAGTACATGCATCGCCATCGGGAGAAATGCATGTACACCGTATGCTATCGCCAAACTCCGCCGGCAAGTCGCGCCACGGGGATCCTGTAGGGGCGATCCACAGCACGGCTTCGAGAAACCAGCGACTGTCGGCTGCCGTACGAGCGAGGTCGCCTTCCTCGCCAAGCGAGATGGGTTCGACTCTGCTTCATACCGCGTTGCTCAACAACGTTCGGATCATTCTGCCTCGCTCGCACAAAAGGCAAGACGCAAACACATCTCAGCAAATGTAAACAGACCATAGGCTGATCAGGTGCCGCGATTACCCAATCCGGAAGTCTGACACTACTGAGCCACTGATCGAGTTCTTACGTGCGTACGTCGATCCTCCGTATTTGGTCTTGGGGCGACTGTACTGGTCCGATGATGTCAAGCGTCTTGTATCCACGACAATGGGGCCATACGGAAAACTCGCGCGCTGGATTCGGACTAACTAGAGCTGCTTTCGGGAGGTTCATTCGATTTTGGACCGTAGGTTGCCGAGCTGGTCCAAGCGGCAGGGGTACTTCCACCCACACATTTCCCCCCGATGTAACGTCTCCCGTGCCATCTTCCGCAAATCGTCGGGAGTAACCTAAATGCCGGAGCTTGGGAGAAGGGGATCCTCCAATGGGGCGGAGCCTGCCGGTTTGCTGAGCAGTAAGAAGAAATGCCCATTGAAGCTACCGTCCAACTGGATATCGAAGCCGGATCGCAGTGCCAGCGTCCGCCAGGAACCGCGTGTCGCCAGCGCGAACGATAATACGTTGGCGATCGCGAACATGCTCCAGCCTCGTACCCACACGACCAGCAGGAATCGGCCACCAGGCTTCAGTACCCGCCACATCTCGCGCATGGCGGCTGTCTTTGCGTCGCCGAGGTGGTCGATCGCGTGCGCGCTGACGGTGGCGTCGAAGCTTGCGTCACTGAACGGCAGATCGGTGAGATCGCCTTGCTGTACGTGGACACGGTCCACTATGCGAGCCAGGTTCAGGTTGCGCATGAGCAGAGCGCGGCCACCCTCTTCGATGTAATCAGAGTCGAATCGGTCAAGGGCCACAATACTTGCTCCGCACACCCCTCGTGCGACGGCGATACTGGTCCGGCCGGCGCCGCAGCCACCGTCGAGCACGAGGCCTCGGCCGCCGGGCAGCAGATCAACCAGCGGAAGCGGGGCATGATCTGGCCGCGCGGCTGACGTGGCGGCCAAGTGGCCTGCAAAAGCGTTAGCGGATAGGAACGTCAGAACAATCGAGCACGGCCACCACCCAGGCATCGCAATCTGCAGCGCAACCGCAGCAGCAAGGAAAACGATGGCCGCTAGCAGCGGCCCCAGCGTCCACGCCGGCGCCCAACCGAAGTCGACGATGTGCGGTCGCTGGCGAAGACGTCGACCGACAGCGGCATAGAGCGAGCCCAGCAGAACAACGCCGCCGATCAGGTGAAAGGCGGCGAACCAAAACAGTGATTGTGAGACCGCCTTGAGGGATGGCACGTAGACCATCAGAGCCAGACCGGCGGCGAGGCCGGCGATGCCGACGAGCCACACATGGCTATGTGGTTTGTTTGTTGCGGAATGAGATTGCACGATTGGCTCCAAGTTCGGTGAATCAATGTCCTATACTGGACACGTGTTCATGATCTCGTTCGCGATTGTTTGGGAGAAGAACTGCTGGCTGCCGGCTGCGCATTTCCGGACATCAGGGCTCGTATTGTCCAGTAGGTGAGAATATGACAAGACCAAAAACCGTCGACCGACGTACGCAACGTACGCGACGCGCGTTGCGAGACGCGCTGCTGTCGCTGCTAGTGGAGAAGGGGTGGGATGAACTCAGCGTGCAAGACATCTGTGCGCGTGCCGACATCGGGCGTTCAACGTTCTACCTGCATTTCCCAAGCAAGGAAGAGTTGTTGATCGGCAGCCTGGATGACCTGCGCAATGTGCTGAAGAGCACATGTGCAAGCACCGATACGAAAGCCAAGGTCGTGCAGCCACTCGCATTCGTGCGCGGGTTGCTAGCTCATATCTACGAGCAGCGACGCCTTTGCCGGTCCGTCTTCGGACGGCGCAGCGCGCACGCTGTACAGGTACGCTTCCGGGAAATGGTGGCGAAGCTCATTGCCGAGAACCTTGCCGTGGTTGCCCCCGCTGGGTGGAAGCGGGACGCGGCCACGAGCTATCTCGCCGGTGCGCTCGTCGACCTGCTTTCGTGGTGGATCGACAGTCGGCCGATGCACCCGATCGACGAGGTCGAGCGGTTCTACTTGAGCCTTGCCGAGTCAGCCGTCCATGAACTGACGGGCCGATCCGTAAGTCGTGGGTCCGCTGCGCCTGCTCGGGAAGTCGGCAAATCAGCAGGCGCATTTGATGCTCTGTCGTGATTCCGCCTGCGTCAATGACGCCTTCCACCATCATCGACGAACTGCCGCGGCAAGGAACAGGATTACGGCATCGCTGCAAACGTAGCCTAGCCTTCGCGGTTGGCGCATCGGCCGCCGTCACGACCAAGATGGGCCGCAAGGCCAGCCAGATCTCCCTGCGCGGATTGCCGGTCTTCGATTGCGCGAGGCAATCGCAGTTCCGGCTCAAATCGAGGCAGCGCGACGACGAACGCCACTATCCGAGTTGCCTGAATTTCAGGCGGTGATCCGGGCATCGAAGGCGGCCGGCATGCTGAGTGTGCCTGGAGTTGTCACGCCCACGGAGGCCTTCGCCGTCCTTGACACCGGCACCGATGCGCTGGACTTCCCTGCGGAAATGATTGCGCCTTCGATTGTCAAGGCGGTCCGCGCCGTGCTGCCGGCCGCAGCGCGCTTGTTGTCAGTGGGAGGAATCACGCCGGACAATATGGCTCCCTACGTCCGAAGCGGCCTCAGCGACTTCGGCCTCGGCTCGGCGCTGTACGCGCTGCAGATGCCGGCGTACGAAGTCGGAGCGCGAGCGCGACAGTTCGTCGCCGCCTGGCGTGCACTCGCTGCTAGAGCGCCTTAGGCACTTTGCAATATGGGGCTTGCATGTACGAGCATGAGCATGGCGAAGACGATGAGATGCAGGCCAGCCCGGGTTTCTGGCAAAGGTTCATCGTCGCGTGCGAGTCTTCGAATCCGACTGGTCCAGCCAAAACTGTTCTCCACAACCCAACGCCTTGGCAGAGGAACGAATCCATTTTTCGCTTCCGATAGCTTGATGACTTCCAACTCCATGCCTTCATCCTGCGCTGCTTTCGCTGGCCCCTCGCCCGTGTAGCCCCGGTCTGCAAACGCCAGTCTCACGGTACGGCCTGTCCCCTGCTGTACTTGCTTGAATAGACTGTCGTACCCGGCAAACTACCGCGACGTGGGCTGAGCGGTCGTTCAATAGCCGAGTTGCCGAAGATCGGCGTAGACTCGCGTTGCACGGATTATCCGTAACGGAGGTGCCACCTTGGCTGTTGCGCGACAGCGTCAATCCGTGGTGCATCCGGATTTATGCAGCACCATTCGTATGTATAGTGGCCTGTGACTATCGATGTTATTGCCTCGTTGCGGCGGTGCCCATTTAATGGAGTAATACTCGCTATGAGTCGGTCGAAAAAACCTAGAAAACCATATCGCGCCGGTCGCACGATTGCTGGCGCCACAATGCGTACGCGTCCATGGCGGCTGTCTGCTGCCTTTGCGCCGCTGGAATCGTTGCTGGATCGCATTGAGCGTGACGGGGCACCTGAGTTGTCAGAGAACGGGGTGCCTGTCTACACGGCGTCCGGGAATGGCAAGGCCTACAGCATGGTGGGGGTTATTCAGGGCACAGCGGAAATGTTTGATATTGCCCGTCTACGTGATCCCGCTTGCCCTGGAACCGAGTCGTTGCATCGACTTGCTGAGGCGCTGGAACATGACGGACTACTGAAATCGATCGATATCGTTAGCTGCCGCCAGTGTCTAGAGGCATTGCGGGCCTACGCGGCAAGCCTGCCACATCTGGAGATGAGCGATATTGTCAGGACGGCACAGATCAAATTTACATTGGATGCGCTATCTGAGTTGTCGAATGAGGAGGGAACCTGAGTTAGGGTATTGTGAATTGCTTCTTTCGCCAAGGACTCGATGACGCTCACCTAAGTGAGCCGGCGGGCAGGTGGGCTCTTCTCGCGTTGGTGGCCTATGAAATTGCGCGAAGCCGGACTAAAACATTACATGCGAGAACGGTAGCGATATCAAAATTACGCATTTTCTGTACAGAGAGCGTTGAATTCTGTTTCTTGCAGGATTTCCATTCCGAGGTCTTGATAGTATCGACGCCGAGTTAAGGCGTTGCTGCAAGTGGGGGTGTAGCTACCTGTAACTCGCACTTTCTTTTGGGGCCCCTCGCTTGCGAGCGCCGTCTTCGTTGGGCTCTGGCATCGCGGGATGGATCCGTCCGCCATATTGCGTTATGTCCGCATGGGCACCACTGTGATCCCACTAGCCTTGGCCAACCCCACTACCGATCGGATCAGCGACAACATAATTCGCTGGGCCGTTCACTGTGAAACGCCGCCGCGTATCGCATCGTTTCCCATTCGCACGCCGTCCTTTTTCGCATCATCAAAATAGACCAAAGCGGCCTTCAATAGGGCATGCCCAGTAATGGCTGCCGCGGCACCGGGCCCTGATCGCGTCGCGCAACTTAGTTCGGTCAAAGCGAGTTCCTCCGTTACAAGGGGCTGCGCCTAGCCGGATTTCTTGCGATGGGGCTTCCCTGCAGCGCTCGCTTGTGCCAATTCCCTGAGAATGTCCAGCAGCGTACGACTCAGTTCGTTAGGTGCCACCGCGCTGCGGAGCAGGATTCCCACCGGTTCCGCGCTTCCAGTCGTCGGTAGCGGCAGCTTCACCAACCAGCCGTGATCGACGTCGTCCTGCGCGACGCGCTCCGGCGTAATCCACACCGTATCCGAGCGCGGCGCCGGCAGGCGGGCGACCGAGGCCGATAGTGTCTCTGTGCAGGCCGCCGGTAAGCGCAGCCCGGGCGACTGGAACATAGTCTCGGTGTGATGCCGTGGCACGGTGCCGGTAGTCGCTACGACCAATGGATAAGCGAGCACGGTTTGCAGTGAGGCTCCGCCGCCGGTTTCTGCCAGGAGGGGATGGTGTGGCCTCACCACCACCGCCAGGGACTCGGCGTACAACAGCTCGAACGAGAGCCCCTGCATCATCGAAGGCTCGGCCATGCGTCCCACCACGAAATCCAGCTCCCCGGCCTTGAGGGAGGATCCCGTCCCGCCGGCAAAAAAACCAGACGATCCTCCCGCGGGGAGCGACGGATCGTCTGGGCGCTATTAGCAGGAACCTCGCAGCGCGGATATTAGATGTGCCATATCTGGCTGACTACCCTGCCATCGATCGGGCAATCGAAATGCTTGCGCATATTGAGTGTGTCGTGCGGTATTTTGATATTTAGAACCTGTTTCAAAAAGACCAGCTGGGTACTGTTAACCGCAAGGCGAAGCTGTTAACCTCGTCCGTTGTGACAACAGGATAGAGAGGATGGGCAAGCCGATCATCGACGACGAATTGTGGGCATTGATCGAACCGCTTCTGCCGCCAGCCAAGCCGCGGCGATTCCGGTATCCGGGTCGTATGCCGGTGTCGGACCGGGCCGCATTGACCGGCATCCTGTTTGTGCTGAGAAGCGGCATTCGCTGGAACGAACTACCCATCGAAATGGGCTGCGGCTCCGGGGTCAGTTGCTGGCGGCGGCTGCGCGACTGGCAAAGCGCGGGGGTATGGGATCGCCTGCACGAGATCTTGCTGGCAAAGTTGCGTGCAGCGGACCGCATCGATTTCTCGCGCGTCATCATCGACTCCTCTTCAGTTCGGGCGGTTGGGGCGGGCCAAAAACAGGACCGAACCCCACCGACCGCGCGCGACCCGGTTCCAAGCACCACGTCGCTACCGACGCCAACGGCACGCCGATTGCGGTCATCCTGACCGGCGCGAACCGTAACGATATCACCCAGCTTTTGCCTCTGATCGAAGCGATTCCTGCGATCCGGGGATGTCGAGGCCGTCCCTTGCGCAAGCCAGGTCGGATCTACGCAGACCGCGCATACGACCACGACAAGTATCGTCGACCGCTTCATGCTGCCGGCATCCCGACTTCGATCGCCCGGCGTGGTCAGCCCCACGGTAGTGGACTCGGCAAGATCCGCTGGGTCGTCGAGCGTACTCATGCCTGGTTGCACGCATTCCGTCGTCTGCGCACCCGCTTCGAGCGTCGCGCAGACATTCACGAAGCTCTTCTCAAGCTGGCCTGTTGCCTTATTTGCTGGCGCACCCTTCAGCGTGAAGAGAGTTCATTTTGAAATGAGTTCT